>JBBRMP010000032.1:0-34712 GCA_038230755.1 Cytophagales bacterium
ACGCTGATGCGGAAACTCGAAAGCGTCGACGGTGTTTTCGACGTAGTACGGTTCGATTAACTACTTTTGCCCCATGCCAGCACCCAACCAAGCCACTATCGAGACGGCGAAGACCATTTTGAGGGCGTATTTAGAGAATAAAGGCCTGCGCAAAACGCCCGAACGGTTTGCCATCCTGGAAGAGATTTATAACCGGCAGGACCACTTCGACGTGGACGAGTTGTATATCTCGATGAAAAACAAAAACTACCGCGTAAGCCGGGCCACGGTCTACAACACCCTCGATGTGCTGGTAGACTGTGACCTGGTGACGAAGCATCAGTTTGGCAAAAACCTGGCCCAGTATGAGAAATCATACGGCTACCGGCAGCACGACCACCTGATTTGTACCGACTGCCACAAGGTGATGGAGTTTTGCGACCCACGGGTGCAGAACATCCAGAATATGGTGGGCGATATGCTGAAATTCAACGTCATGCATCATTCGTTGATTTTCTATGGTTCCTGCCAGCGTGACCCGTGCGAGAATAAACAGCAGGTGAGCAAGACAAGGCAGGGGGAAACAGCCAGCCCGGCGGGCGTTTGAGTAAAACCATTACTTTTCAATCACAACGATGAACGTTTACGCTGACCTGATCGACCTCATTGCTCCGGGCGTCACACCTGAGCAAATCATTAACTTCAAACCGTCAGCAGAGGCTCAAAACCGGTTAAGTGAGCTTTTGCATAAAAACAGAACAACAAGGCTTACGGAGGAGGAACGTGAACTAGAACGGTTTAAAGAAATGGAACATATTATCCGCATGGCAAAGGCGCGCGCCCGAAAGTATGTCTAGAGCCGGTGATTATATTACAGCGGCTACACGCAGACTGATGGGCGAACGGGCCGGATTTCGATGCGAATATTGTTTGCTTGCCGAACGGGATATGGGCTTCAGTGCCGAGATAGATCATATCAGAAGCCTTAAGCATAGCGGCTCAAGTGATCCGTTAAACCTGGCATTCTCTTTTGGGTATGCAATTCCAATAAAGGCAGCGACCTCGGATCTATCGTTGAAGCAAAAAATGAATTATCACGTTTTTATAATTCCAGAACTGATATTTGGTCTGAACATTTCCGATTAAATGCATTCCATATTGAACCCTTATCGCCAATTGGCGAAGCGACCGAATTTATTTTCCGCTTTAATGACGAGGACCGTGTTGCGGAGCGGGCCGAATTATTCTGATTTGTAATGGTAGACGTATTGTTGGGCCTCCAATGGGGCGACGAAGGTAAGGGTAAGATTGTGGACGTGCTAGCGCCTCAATATCAAGTGGTTGCCCGGTTTCAGGGCGGTCCAAACGCCGGGCATACGCTCGAATTCGACGGCATCAAACACGTGCTGCACCAGATTCCGTCGGGTATTTTTCGGCCCGATGCGCTGAATATTATCGGCAACGGCGTAGTGCTTGATCCCATCGTGTTTCGGAAGGAAATCGACGCGCTGGGCAAGTTCAATCTGGACCTGCACAAAAACCTGATTATCTCGAAAAAGGCATCGCTCATTGTGCCCACCCACCGGCTGCTCGACGCGGCCTATGAGCAGGCCAAAGGGGCCGCCAAAATTGGCTCGACCCTGCGCGGCATCGGGCCGACGTATCAGGACAAAGTGGCCCGGCAGGGGCTACGCGTGGGGGATGTGCTATCGCCGAATTTCAGGCAGAAATACGACGGGCTAGTCAACGCGCACAAAGTCATTCTGGACTGGCTTTCGTTCGACTATGCGTCGGTGCTGGAAGCAGCCGAGACCGATTTCTTTTCGGCGGTCGAGTTTTTGAAAACGTTCAAACTAACGGATAGTGAGTATGATGTAAACAATGCACTGGTAGATGGCAAGCGCGTGTTGGCCGAAGGGGCGCAGGGATCACTGCTCGACCTGGACTTTGGCTCATACCCATTCGTGACTTCTTCCACCACGATGGCTGCCGGTGCCTGCACGGGTTTAGGTATTGCGCCCCGGCAAATTGGCGAGGTCTATGGCATCTTTAAAGCCTACTGCACCCGCGTGGGCAGCGGGCCATTCCCGACCGAATTGCTGGAAGAAACCGGCGAGCGGATGCGGCAGGAAGGACGCGAGTTTGGCTCCACCACGGGTCGCCCACGGCGGTGTGGCTGGCTCGATTTGCCCGCCTTAAAGTACGCCATCATGCTCAACGGCGTATCGCAACTGGTGATGATGAAGGCCGATGTGCTGAACATTTTTGAGACCGTACGCGTCTGCACCCACTATCAACTGCCCGACGGCAGCGTGACGGAACGCCTCCCCTACGACCTCTGCGACACCGACGTAACGCCGATCTACAAGGACTTCCCCGGTTGGCAGATCTCCCTCGACGGCATCCGCGCGTTTGATGAAATGCCCGCCGAACTGGCTGCCTACGTACGTTATCTGGAAGAAGAATTAAACCTGCCCATCACCTTTGTCTCAACCGGCCCGGATCGGGAAGCCCTAGTGCATCGGGAGGCGGTAGGTGTTTAGCGGGCGGTCCGATAAACATGCAAAAGCGGCCCCATCACTGGGGCCGCTTTTTTTATAGAGGAAGATTCCGAAAGGGCGTCTACACACCCAACGTGCCACCCGCCGTGGCATTGCCCGACGAACCGTCACCACCAGTTGCCCGTGGGCTACGCGGGCTGTCTTCACCTAAAAATGAATAATCATCATCGGCGAAGGCGTTGCGGCGGTTCGGGCTTTCATAATTTCGGTTGGCGTTACCTTCCGATTTAGCGCGTTCGTTCACGAACGACTCGGCGATTTGGGTTAACTTTTTATCCGTGTTTTTCTCTTCCTGCAACGACTGTTCTATCAGTTGCGTGGCTTCGGTATAGCCCAGCAGTTGGGCCAGTGCATGGAGCGATCCATAGGCCGCAATTTCGTGGTGCTCCACTTTCTGGGCGGCAATGATAAGGCCGGCATCGCGGGTGAGCGAGCCCGATTCGGTGCTGCTGATGACCGCTTCGGCGTCATCGGCAAGGCCGTCGATGGCGTTGCAGGTTTTATCGTCGGCGTCCACACCGATGCTGTCGAAGATGCGTTCCAGGCGGGTTACCTGACCGCGCGTTTCTTCAAGGTGGTGCTGAAACGCCTGCCGTACTTCATCGGTAGTGGCAGCGTCGGCCATGTTGGGCATGTTGTCTACCAGTGCTTTTTCGGCGTAGTACATGCCCTGCAATTCTGCAATAAATAAGCCCCGGAGGCCTTCGTCGTGATCTGTGGTTGAGCCACCAGCAAAAAAGTCGGCAATTTGTTTTCCAATGTTAGCCATGATGTTGTCAGATTTGGGTTGTCGATTTAGTAGACCACTAATCTTATAGGCAATATGCATACCACCTATTGATAGTGTGGCAGTTAGCCCTGGAAGCGGGGTACGTCGTGGGTAAAATATTCTACAAAAACAGTGGACTATTCCCCGTTACTGTAGCACGGCGGTTGGTTAACTGGTGGTCAGGTAATCTATTACTTCGTTGGAGCAAGTTCGGATCACGCGGAGAATGGCTATTTTTGGCCAAACCGAACAATCTCATGTTGACCCGTAACGCACTACTCGCTGCTGCTCTTTTCGCTACGCTGACCACCGGCTGTAACAGCACAAAAAAAGCCGACGAAAGCAAAGTCGCCGCCACCGAAACCGCCACCGCGCCTACCAGTACTGCCACAGACACCAGTGCCAGCGCCACAGCATCGGTCCCCGTGGCCGTGGCAGGCGGTAAAGTACCCGATGCTGCTATGGTGTTGGGCCGGAAACAGGTGCCCATCCTGTGCTACCACCAGATTCGGGACTGGCGCGGCACCGACTCGAAAAGCGCCAAAGACTACATCTGCCCCACCGGCATTTTTGTGCAACAGATGCAGATGCTGAAAGACAGCGGCTACCACGCCATCACCGCCGACCAGCTCTACAACTACCTCACCACCGGGGCCAGCCTGCCTACCAAACCTGTGTTCCTCACGTTCGACGATGGCGACGAAGATCAATATATCAATGCCCTGCCGATTTTGAACAAACACGGTTTCAAGGCCATGTTTGGCATCATGACGGTGGCTATTGGTCGGCATGGCAAGCAGCCGTACATGAGCAAGGCAGAGATCAAAGACCTGTCTGACAAGGGCCACGAGGTATGCTGCCACACCTGGGATCACCACAACGCCAAAAAATACACCGCCGCTGACTGGGTCACACAGGCCGAAGAACCCCGGAAACTGCTGGAAGAAATTACGGGCAAACCGGTGAAGTATTTCGTCTATCCGTTCGGCCTCTGGAACCACGAAGCCGCCGTTGAACTACAGAAGCAGAAGTATCTGGCCTCATTCCAACTCGCCGACAAAAAGCGCGACGAGCAATACCCACTCCAAAGCATCCGCCGCATTATCGCCAGTGGCTACTGGTCGGCCAAGACGCTGCACAACAATATGATGGGAAGCTTCAAAGGCTAAGCAATTAAGATTGCCCGGCCTAAAAGGCACCCGGTCAGCGCAATGGCCGGGTGCCTTTTTTCATTAGTAATGGGGTTCAGGCTGCTTCTTTCCAAAAACAAACCCAGCCTTATGAAAACAGCCTTGTGGTATACCTGCCTTTGTCTACTGGCGGCTCCGGCAGTTGGCCAGCCGAAACCCGTGGCCATCCAGATTGATCTGGCGCAGGAAAAGGGGCCGTTGAAGCCTATCTGGTCGTGGTTTGGCTACGACGAGCCGAACTACACCTACATGAAAGACGGCAAGAAACTGCTGACCGAAATCTCGAAACTAAGCAAAGTACCCGTCTACGTTCGGACCCACAGCCTGCTCGTAACCGGCGATGGCGAAGCGGCCCTGAAATGGGGATCGACCAACGCGTATACCGAAGATGCGCAGGGCAAACCCATTTACAACTGGACCATTGTCGACAAGATTTTCGATACCTACATTCAGCGGGGCATAAAGCCGATGGCGCAGATTGGGTTTATGCCCGAAGCCATGTCGACGCACCCGGAACCGTACCGCCACCATTGGAAACCCGGCGACAAATACGACGATATTTTTCTGGGCTGGGCCTACCCACCCAAAGACTACGACAAATGGGCCGAACTGGTGTACCAATGGGTGAAGCATTCGGTGGATCGGTACGGTAAGAAAGAGGTGGAAAGCTGGTATTGGGAGCTTTGGAACGAACCCAACGGCGGGTATGGCTACTGGAAAGGCACGGTGGATGAATACAACAAACTCTACGACTACTCTGCCGATGCTGTATTGCGTGCCCTGCCCACGGCCAAACTCGGCGGTCCTGAAGTGACCGGCCCCGCCGGAGGGAGCGCTTACACGTTTTTCAAAGCGTTTATGGAACACGTCGTCAACGGCAAAAACTACGTGACGGGCAAGACCGGCTCGCACCTCGACTTCATCACGTTTCACGCCAAAGGATCGCCCAAGCTGGTGGACGGACACGTGCAGATGAACATGGGCACACAGTTCCGCGACATCGACAAGGGGTTTGAGGTGGTGGCCAGTTACCCCACGCTCAGGCAGTTACCCATCGTCATTGGCGAGTCGGACCCCGAAGGCTGCGCTGCCTGCTCGGAGGACATGCACCCGTCCAACGCATACCGCAACGGCACGATGTACTCGTCGTATACCGCCGCGTCGTTTGCCCGGAAATATGATCTGGCCGCCGCGCGAGGCGTGAATTTGCTGGGGGCCGTGACCTGGGCGTTTGAGTTTGAGAACCAGCCCTGGTTTCGGGGTTTCCGCGATCTGGCAACGAATGGCGTGGATAAGCCCGTGTTGAATGTGTTTCGGATGTTTGGGATGATGGCCGGGCAGCGCGTGGCGGTGAGCCAAACCGGGCCGACTTACACCGCTCAGATGATCCGCGATGGCAGCGTGCGGGGCGAAGCCGACGTGAACGCGCTGGCCTCGAAAGGCCCAAAAGAAGCCACCGTGCTGGTGTGGCATTACCACGACGACAACATTGCCGGTCCCGACGCCGCCATAACGCTGACTATGCAGGGCGTTCCGGCCAAAAAAGTGACCGTGACCCATTACCGCATCGACCAGCAGTACAGCAATTCGTATGAAGCGTGGAAGAAAATGGGGTCGCCCAAAGCACCGACGGCGGGTCAGATTGCGGAGTTGGAGAAGGCAGGGCAGTTACAGCAATTGACTGCTCCCCAGCAGGTTGCTATAGAAAAAGGGCAGGTTATTTTGCCGTTTAGCCTACCCCGCCAAGGCGTTTCGCTGGTCAGGCTTTCGTGGTAATGGGTCTCCTGGGCAAAGGGCTACTGCGGGGGTTGTAGGGCAGAAATCAGTTCGGCCACCACGCCCGTCCAGCCCGTTTGATGGCTGGCTCCTACGCCCCGTGCGGTGTCGCCGCAGAAATATTCGTGAAACAACAGCAGGCCATTGAAATGGGGGTCGGTGGCGTATCGTTCGTCGGTGCCATGCACGGTTGGCGTCAGGGCGGAAGATGCTGATGAGGCGATCTGCCAGCTTGTCGGCGGCGGCACCGAGCGTGATCTTTTGGCCCGACCCCGTCGGAAATTCAACCATTACCTCATCGCCATAATAGCTGTGATAAATACGCAACGCCTTCACCAGCAGGTAGTTCATGGGAAACCAGACGGGGCCGCGCCAGTTGGAATTACCGCCAAACAAATCGCTCGACGACTCGGCAGGTTCATATTTCAGGCCAAAATCCATCCCGGCAATATGCACGTTGAAACCATGTTGGTGCCGTTTCGACAGCGACCGGATGCCACCCGGTGCCAAAAATTCGTGTTCATCGAACATGGCCGTGAGCAGCCGCGCCAGCCGTTCGGGCGGAATCAGCGACAGCAACAGGTCTTTGCCTTCGGCAACGTCTGCCACCACGTCGAGCATGGTAGACCGCTTCTGGTAATCCTGAAACCACTGCATCCGGCTGGTGAAGTGGGGCAGTTTGTTGAAAACGGAATGGGGCACCTTCATCACCGCGAACAGGGTAGTAAGCCCTACCAACGACCTGATTTTCAGGGGTATGTATTCATCATTTGGCAGTTCCAGCACGTCATAAAAAAAGCCTTCATGTTCGTCCCACGCCCCCTTCCAGTGGTCACCCAACTTGTTGATCGATTCGGCGATGTAGACAAAATGCTCGAAAAACTTGGTCGCCACGTCTTCGTAAGCCGGGTCAGTCTCGGCAATTTCAATGGCCATTTCCAGCATATTGAGGCAGTACATAGCCATCCAGCTTGTGCCGTCGGCCTGTTCCAGACGCCCCCCGCCCGGAATCATGTTGCTCCGGTCGAACACGCCGATGTTATCGAGACCCAGAAACCCGCCCTCAAACACATTGTTGCCCCGCGCGTCTTTGCGGTTGACCCACCACGTAAAATTGAGCATCAGTTTCTGGAACACTCGCTTCAGAAAAAACACGTCGCCTTGCCCCGTTTTTTGGGAATCCATGCGGTAGACCTGCAAACAGGCCCAGGCATGCACGGGCGGGTTCACGTCCGAAAACGACCATTCGTAGGCGGGCAGTTGGCCATTGGGGTGCATATACCATTCGCGCAGCAGCAACACAAGCTGCTCTTTGGCAAAATTCACGTCGAGCATGGCCAGCGGCACGCAGTGAAACGCCAGATCCCAGGCCGCATACCAGGGGTACTCCCACTTGTCGGGCATTGAGATGATGTCGTTGTTATTGAGCGTTTTCCACTGATGGTTCCGCCCCTCTTTTCGGACTTTGGGCGGGGGCGGGCTGCCGGGGTCGCCCGCCAGCCACTGCGGAATGTCGATGTGATAAAACTGCTTGCTCCAGAGCATCCCCGCAAACGCCTGCCGCTGAATAAGGCGGTCATCAGCATTAAGTTGTCGGGGCTGAATGGCAGCGTAAAAATCATCGGCTTCGGCAATGCGTTGCGCAAAAAAATGGTCGAAATCGGCCCCAAACGGCGTTTTCGTGGGTATGTGCGTCAGGCGCAGGCAAACCGTAGCTGATGCGCCGGGGGCAATGGTGAGTCGATAAACGGGACTTACTTTTGACCCTTCCGATTTACCCGCCAGCAGGTCGAAGTGCCCATCTACCAACGTGGTATGAAACGCATCTTTGACGTAAGGATGCCCATTTGGTTCGCCGAAAATCCGCTCGGTATTGGTCTCATTTTCGGTGAAAAGCACCTGATTCGTTGGCTAAAAATAGAGCGTGTAGGTAGCCTGCGGCGGGTTGTCGGTCACGAAACTCTCGTAGCCATCGCCGCCCTCACCCCGCCGAATGCGCGACCGTTGTTGTTGCCGCCCAAACGACCAGCCATTGCGAAACCAGAGCGTGGGCAGCAGGTGCAACATGGCCGTTTCTGGTCCCCGGTTGTGCGCCGTAATCCTGATCAGCAGGTCGCGAGGTCGCGAACATCGGCTTTGGCGTATTCGGTAACGATGTCGAAGTAGCGGTTTTCGTCGAAAACACCGGTGTCAGGCAGTTCATATTCAGACCCTTCCCGCCCCCGGCTGCGGTTGGTTTGCAGCAGGTCTTCGTGCGGAAAAGTGGCTTTTGGGTACTTGTAAAGGTGTTTCATGTACGAATGCGTGGGCGTATTGTCGAGGTAGTAGTACAGCTCTTTCACATTCTCGCCATGGTTGCCCTCGCCACTACCCAGCCCAAACAACCGCTCTTTCAAAATCGGGTCCCTGCCGTTCCAGAACGTTGGCGCAAAGCACAGCCGTTGCCGATTGTCCGAAATACCCCCGATACCGTCTTCTCCCCAGCGGTAGGTGCGCGACCGGGCATGGTCGTGCGGAAAATAGCCCCAGGCATCGCCGTCGGGGCTGTAGTCTTCGCGCACGGTGCCCCACTGCCGTTCCGACAAATAAGGCCCCCAATGATGTCAGTCCTTTTTGCCCGCGTTCTGTTCGGTCAGGCGGTCTTGTTCGACGGTATTCATGAAACTGTGATCAAGGTTTATACAGAAGTGGCCCTGAATACACCCAGGGCCACTTTTTACTTTGTATATCAACTCGGACTACTCGGCCATTACCGTGGCCGGGCCTTGCCAGTGGCTGTGGAAAACACCTTCCTGACCAATGCGTTCGTAGGTGTGGGCACCGAAATAGTCGCGCTGCGCCTGAATTAGATTCGAGGGCATATTGGCCGACCGGAAGGTGTCGAAATAACTCAGTGATGCCGCGTAGGCAGGCATAGCGATCCCCGCCGCCATGGCCGTAGTCAGCACCGTGCGAATACCCGCCTGCGATTCGGTGATCAGCCCCTGCACGGTTGGGTCGAGCAGGAGGTGTTCCAGCGACGGGTTGGTTTGGTAAGCACTCATGATGGTTTCGAGGAAAGTGGCCCGGATAATGCAGCCGCCGCGCCATATTTTGGCAATCTCGGCCAGATTCAGTTCGTAGTTCATCTGCACCGACGCCGACGCCAGCAGGTGCATACCCTGGGCGTAGGTGGTGACCATGGCAAAGTAAAGCGCCTGTTCCAGTTGGGCCAAAAACGCGGTCTTATCTACCGCCAGCGCCTGAACATCGTCGCCGTACATACCCGCCGCCTGCACGCGCACGGCTTTGTACTTCGACAAATCGCGCATCGAGACGGCGCTGTCGATGGCCGGAATGGGCGTTACCAAATCCATGGCCACCTGCGACGTCCACTTGCCGGTGCCTTTGGCGCGGGCTTCGTCTTTGATGTGGTCGAGCAAAATGGTCGGGTCGCCGGGTTCGTGGAACGCAAAAATGTCGCGGGTAATATCGATTAGAAACGACTGCAACCGGCCCTCATTCCACTCGGCAAAAACGGCTCCCATGGCGGCATTATCCATTTTGAGGCCCTTACGCATGATCTCGTAGGTTTCGGCAATGAGTTGCATCAGGGCGTATTCGATGCCGTTATGCACCATTTTCACGAAGTGCCCCGCCGCGCCGGGACCAATGTAGGTGACGCACGGTTCACCATCGACGTGAGCGGCCACGGCACTAAGAATAGGCTCCACAAACTGGTAGGCCATTTTGTCGCCGCCGGGCATCATGCTGGGACCACGCCGGGCACCTTCTTCGCCCCCCGAAATACCCATTCCGAAGAAATGGAGGCCTTTTTCCTGCAAAGCCGTATCCCGGATGGCCGTGTCGGTGAAGTGCGAATTACCGCCGTCGATGATAATGTCGCCCTTATTCAGCAGGGGCAATAGGTCGGCAATGACACTGTCGACAATTTTACCGGCGGGCACCAGCATCATGATGGCACGGGGGCTCTTAAGGCTGCTCACAAAGGCCTCGATCTGGCTAAATCCTTTGACGGTCGTACCCGCCGTAGCCTCCTTTTCGAGCAGTACCGACTGGGCGGGATTCTTGTCGTAACCCGCCACGGCGAAGCCATGATCGGCCATGTTGAGGAGCAGATTACGTCCCATGGTGCCGAGGCCAATCATGCCAAAAGCAAAGGGTTCAGATTGTGTTTGTGTGTTCATACTGGGCAAGTGAGCTTTGTGATAATTGATCGGGGATCAAGGTACTCATCGAGGGCGATTTTGCCGGTCTCGTAGGTCGAAAAAATGAAATTATGCAGCACCTCCATCTCGCTGTACTTAATGCCGAAGCGGTCGGCGGCTTTCTGGCGTGACTCATGCCCCCAGGCATTGTTGAGCAGCACACCGCCGATGTCAAGAAAGAGAATTTTCAGTTCGGGTGTATCCACAGTCATAGCAATTGGGTAATTGGGGGGGTATTTGTCGGGCGGTTTACCAGTACGGTCACGACGGCCCGAAACGCTCCGTGCGGATGGTATTAGCTGGTAAACCCATGTCAGTCAAGATGTTGGCTACGTTTTCAACTAGTAGCGTTGGGCCACAAATGAAACATTGTGGCGCGGGATTCAACTGGTTCAGCACCTCGGTGAGCATGGCCCGGTCAATGCGCCGTTGATAGCCCGACCAACCCGTTGGCGAGTGCCGGGTGTAGGTAACAAACAGGTGAAACGAGCTGTCCTGGCTGGCCAGTTGCGTCAACTCGCGCTGGTAAATGGCATCATCTTCGGTGCGGACGCTGAAAATTAGGACCGCAGGGTTAGTGGCGCCAATGGCTGTTCGGTGGCGGAGCATAGCCATGAGCGGCACCACCCCCGAACCACCCGCCACCAACAGCAGCGGCAAATTTTTCATGTTGTCTTTCCAGACAAAATAGCCGCCAATGGGTCCGCGCACCTCCAGTGAATCACCCGGCGCAAGACCTTCGAGCAGGTAGGTCGATACTTCGCCGTCCTCAATTAACTCGACCGTCAACGCAATCTGCCTCGTTTGTTCGGGCGGCGACGCAATGGAATAACTGCGCTGCGCCTGGTAGCCATCTGCTGCCGTCAGACGCACGTCGTAATGCTGACCGGGCAGGTGCGGAATCCATTCGGGCAGCGCGAGCGTAATGGTTTTCACACGCGGCGTTTCCTGGGTAACCGACTGTACAGTAGCTAATTGCCAGTGAAATTTTTCCATAACGTCAGCATGCTGGTTCAATCGTCCGAGCTATAGCGTTGCTCTTTCCACGGATCGCCGTACATGCTGTAGCCCCCGTCTTCCCAGAACCCTGGCTCGTCTTTTTCCATGAACCGCAGGCCTTTGATCCACTTGGCACTTTTCCAGAAATACAGGTGCGGCACCACCAGCCGGGCGGGGCCACCGTGTTCGGGGGCAAGTGGTTGTCCCTCGAAGCGTAACCCAATAAACGCCTTGCCATTCCGCAAATCGTCGAGCGGCATGTTGGTGGTGTAATCGCCGTAGGAATAGGCCATCACGTAGCGGACTTCGGGTTTCAACGTGACGTGTTCCAGCAGCGTGTCGATGCTGATGCCCTCCCAGTGCGTGTCGAGTTTCGACCACTTCGTTACGCAGTGAATATCATTCGTGACCGACTGGTGGGGCAGGGCGTTGAACTGCTCCCAGGTCCAGTGTTGGGGCGATTCGACCAGACCATCCAGCGAAAACGTCCAGGTGTCAAGCGGAATACGGGGCGTGGGTCCAGCCGTCAACACTGGAAAATCGTCGGTCTCGTACTGACCCGGTGGAATCCGGTCACTGTTGCTGGCCTTGCGCTTGCTGCCAAATCCTGGGTTGAAGAATGCTGCCATGATTGATACAAACAATGGATGATAAGCTGATTATCAGAACGTTGCTAAAGCAAACAACCCGCAGGTGAAGCCCGGCGGGTTGTTGGTAATGTACGTTTGCACGTCCGCTACTAATTCGCCGTGGTGGTAGATGTCATCTTGGTATGCTTCATTTTACCATGCATCATTTTCTTGCCGCCCATTTTGCTGTGGCCCATTTTGCCGTGGTCCATTTTAGAAGCCGACATCTTGTCTTTTTTCATCTTGTCATCCTGCATTTTGTCTTGCGCAAACAGCGAGGTCGACAGCGTCATGGCGGCCACAAAGGCCAGTGCGAGTACTTTTTTCATGATAATTGAGATTTTACAAGGTTTAAGTTTTTCAACAATTTGCTACGTAGTCCCTGTATGGGCAATGACTTGCGCCGCCCAGCGAGGTTGCGTATTGTTTACCTAAACTCCGGTCTACCCATAAATTGTTATCACGAAAGTGTGTTATTTTCAATAACATGCAAGGTGCCCTCACCCCTTCTCATGAGTCAGGTTCTGGTAGGCCAGCCGCTTTGATACCAGACTATCGTCAAAAGGAAAGCGACTTGAAATCGCGCGTCAACTGGGTCAATGATTCCTCAACGCCCATTCGTTCCAGCGATGAGGCACCCACAAATCCCTGCACATTGGTTCGGTCCAGTACTATACGCACATCGTCGGGCGTGTTGATGGGGCCGCCGTGGGCCAGAAAAAAGATGGTTGGGTCCACTTCCCGGCCCGCATCAATGATTTGCTGGGTACGTACCACGGCTTCATCCATCGAACACGATGCCTCGGTAACACCCACCGATCCGCCAACCGTGGTGCCTACGTGGGCAATAATCGCGTTGGCCCCGGCTTCCGCCATCTGACGGGCTTCGTGGGGCGTGGCGACGTAGACAATAGAAAACAGGTCCATTTTGGTGGCCAGCCGCACCATCTCCACTTCTTTGTCAAACCCCATACCCGTCTCTTCCAGCACCCGCCGAAAATGGCCGTCGACGATGCAGTGCGTGGGGAAATTGTTAACCCCGGAGAACCCCATCTCTTTCACCTTCAGCAGGTGATGCCACATGCGGCGGCGGGGGTCAGAGCCATGCACCCCGCAAATAACCGGGATCTCTTCCACCACCGGCAACACCTCAAATTCACCAATTTCCATGGCCACGGCGTTGGCATCGCCGTAGGCCATCAGGCCAGCGGTAGAGCCGTGCCCCGCCATTCGGAATCGCCCGGAATTATAAATGATGATCAGATCGGCACCGCCCTTTTCAATGAATTTCGCGCTGATGCCCGTGCCCGCACCGGCGGCAATAATAGCCTTCTTTTGATCAAGGGTGGCTTGTAGACGGTCTTTTACTTCCTGTCTTGTGTAGGGATTACCTTTCCCTGTCCATGGATTGGGCATATCGTTGATATTGTTTTTTGGACACTGTTTGGGTCAGGTCAGTCTGATTTTTTGTTCCGAAGCAGGGCCAATAAGCTCGCCACCAGCAGCGCCGAAAACGACTGATCGTTAATGTGGCTTGCTGACTCGATGAGCTTACTATTGGCTGACAAATTAAGCCGGATGGCCTCGAAAAGTACGTTGTTATTGTCTGGCTGGTAGAAAACCCCACCCTCAGCGTCGATCTGGGAAAGGCCCTTCAGCGGCACCACTACCGTAACAGCAGATTTGGACTGGTTCACTTTCTGCGCCAGTTGACCGCCCAGCCAATCATTTTCGGCGGCATCGGTCCGCATGAGGGTAACGTCGGGTGCCCAACTGTACAACTGACGATGAGCATACCGGGCTGGTACGGTTTCGGGGTGCCCAAAATTGACCATATCCAGACAACCCGGCACCACCACCTGAGGAATGCCCATTTCGGCGGCGGCCCGCAGGCGGTCTGGTCCGGCACTGCAAATGCCGCCGCAGTGTTCGTCGGCCAGTTCGGTGGTGGTGATGTCGAGTACGGCATCGAACCGGTTTTCCCGAATCAGGGCCTCCATAGCCTTGCCCCCGATGCCGTTGGCATGAAAGGCCACCACTTCATAGCCTTCTTTGGTCAGTAAAGCAGTACACTGCTCAACGCAGGCCGTGGTATTGCCAAACATGCTGACCGCAATATGCCCCAATGAACTATCGGTTGGTCCCCTACCCACCTGGCTCATGGCGCAGATGGCAGCGGCGGCCTGCCCGATCAGGGGGGTGATGAGACTGTTGAGGCCCGCCACGTCAACCACCGACGGCATCAGCGTAATGTCTTTGGCCCCTACCTGACGGGATAAGTCTCTGGTAGCCAGCGTACTGAGGCAGATTTTTGGAATACCGAACGGCACCGCCTGCATGGCACGGAGGGCAATAAGCGTACCGCCGCCACCACCCATGCCCACAACGCCCTGCACCACCCCAGCGCCAACCAGTTGGCCCATGATAGTGAAGGCTCCCTCGCTCATGTGCTCAACGGCCTGTCCCCGGTCACGACTTTGCTGAAGGTCAGTCAGCAGACAGTCCGCCGCTGCGGCCACCGTTTCGGCTGGGTAATCGATGGGGAAATCGACGGCGGCAGGCATGATCCCCGTATTGATCGTGATCACCCGTTCGCCCCTGGCCAGAATACAGTTTCGCAGAAAAGAAAAGACCGTTCCTTTCGTGTCGAAACAGCCGATGATGACAATAGACTTGTTCATGTAAAGCAGATAGCCTTCTGATGGTCAGTCAGCTATCGTTTTTTCATGGTGATCTGGCTACGGCTTAGTTGAGCGAATACGCTTTAACGGTATTGTGATAAAAGGTGGGCACAAACAGCGTTTTGGTGGTTGGGTTGTAGCCAATATCTGCCGAGTTGAGCTTCTCTGCCGAGGTGTCTATCTTCAGTTCGGTGGTGCCGTCTGAATGGATGTACCAGATCTTACCACCCCACTCGGTAACGATGTATTTTTTGTCCCCCAATGCCACAATACCATCGATGCCGCCCGTGACTTTGGCAACCGTATTCACCTGCTTCGTGGTGGGATCCATGGTAAGCAACGCACCGTCGCCGTTGCCGATGAGCAGTTGTCCATTTTCAAACAAAAGCCCGTTTGGCCCCTTGATTGGTACGCCATCCCGCACGAGATTGGGTTTTCCGTTGGTTATCGACCACACTTTGCTGTCGCCCGAATCGGTGACGTACACGATGCCATTTTTGGTGTCGATGGCGATGTCGTTCAGGAATTTAGCCCCGTCGATGGGGTATCGGTTGATGATCTTACCCGTTGCCAGCGCAATCTCGGCCACCTGATTCATCTCGGTCACGTACAATTTGTCGCCCAAAATACCCATGCCTTTGGTCGAGTTCAGACCTTCGGTAAACTTGAGTTGGATCACTTTTCCGTCCTGACCAAGTTTAGCAATGTAGCTGCCTTTGTTCTCCAGTTTAGGAGCGCCGTTGATACAGGCTACGTATAGCACCTTCGTGGCAGGGTCAACCAGCACGCACTCCGGTGTCCGCAGGGTGGTATCGGTTTCCCAAACCGGTTTTAGGCTCACGGTTTGCGCCAGGCTGAACGAGGCTACAGGGACGAGTAGGCTGGTCAGGATAACAAAAAATACATGTTTCATGTGTTGCAGGAATTTGGTTGGTCCATAAGCAGGAACGACGTTGCCGGTCCCCGTAAACGATGACCAATGTATGTAAATCCCGCCACTATCCCCTTTACGACTTGGTGCCGCTATCAAATCAGGATCAGCAGGGTAACCAATAAGACCTGCATAGCCGGTTTCACGTATATGCCTGCAACAAGATACAGCACCAGCCTGATGCCTACGAATTAACGGTACAATTACGATATTTCGTAATAAAAATCCCACATCAGCGGGTAATTTTCAGTGCTAACTCACTGTAAATCAGTCAACTGTTTATATTTTTAACATTGGTACAAGAATTGATTTATGAACCAGCATAATGCAGGCTATTGTCCTGTTTTATTCTATCAGCAGCCGAAACACCTAACCCGTCAACAACGGATGATTCTATGAAACGCATTGTCGAAAACAAGCATCCGCTGGCGATCCGCTGGTTTCACTGGGTAAACTTCCCGGTGCTGTCGCTGATGATCTGGAGCGGGATGCAGATCTACTGGGCCAACGACACCTACAAAATCACGATTGGCCCCTACACCCTGGTCACGTTCTTCCCGGAATGGTTCTACAAGACATTCCACCTGTCGTCGAGGCTGGCCGACGGTATGTCGTGGCATTTTGCCCTGATGTGGCTCTTCATCATCAACGGCTTGCTCTACATCGCCTACACGTTCATTTCGGGTGAATGGCGTTACCTGCTGCCCAAACGCAATTCGTTTAGCGAAGCCTGGAAAGTAGTCCTCCACGACCTGCACATCCGCAAGGGTCCGTTGCCAATGGAGAAATACAACGCCGCCCAGCGCATTGCCTATACCGGCATCATGGTCATGGGGGTTGGTTCAGCCCTCACGGGTTACGCTATCTACAAACCCACCCAGTTTTCGTGGCTCACCACGCTCATGGGCGGCTACGAGTCGGCCCGGCTTATTCACTTCGCCCTCACCATTGGGTACGTGCTGTTTTTCATCATCCACGTGGTGCAGGTAGCCATTGCCGGGTGGAACAATTTCAGAAGTATGGTCACTGGTTTTGATGTTATAGACGAAAAAGCGTAAGACACATGGATAACGAACAAAAAACCCACATGCCGGAGCGCGAGGCACTGACCAACGAGCAGCAGATTCGTCGCCGCACGCTGAAATCATTTGCCTGGTTTGGGCTGGCCAGTCTGGTGCCCTACGGCGCCTGGAAAGCCCTGGCGGGTAAACCCCTTGTCGACGGTATTCCTGAAAAATTGCGGGCAGTCCTGAACACCAACGAAAAAATTGCGGCCACCTATTTCTCGGACCAGCATCTGGCCCCAACCTATGCCGTTTCGGAGGCGGCCAAAAAGGTGCGGGTGAACGGATCGGAAGGCCTCAACGATGATTTCGATCCCGCCGCGTGGCAACTCAAGATTGACCAGCCCGGCAAATCATTGACGCTCAGCCTGGACGACATCAAAGCTTTGCCGAAGTATGATCTGGTGTTTGATTTCAAATGCGTGGAAGGCTGGAGTCAGGTACAACACTGGGCCGGTGCCCGCTTCTCGGACCTGGTGGCGAAATATGATTTGGGCACCCGAACCGGCCAAAAACCCACCGGCGAAACTGATTTTTTCAAACACGTTGGCATGGTTACGCCCGACGAAGGCTATTACGTAGGTCTCGATATTGCCAGTGCCATGCATCCGCAGACGTTGCTGGCCTACGAAATGAATGGCGAGGCCATTACCGCGCCCCACGGTGCGCCCCTCCGGCTGTTGATTCCGGTAAAATACGGCGTGAAAAACCTGAAACGAATCGGCACAATCACCTTTGCCGACGACCGCCCTGCCGACTACTGGCACGAGCAGGGGTATGATTATTATTTGGGACTTTAAAAGCCAAGGGCAGAGCGTACCTCTCCGTTAAACTCTGCGCCAAGCGCTCTACTCTTCGTTAAAAAACAAGTATGAAACACAATCTGATTTTCTCAACGCTTGCGCTGGCAAGCCTTTTTTCCATTCAGGCGCACAAGCCCGAACCCAACAAACCCATTGCGGTCGTTGAACTGTTCACCTCGCAGGGATGCTCTAGCTGCCCCCCTGCCGACCGGCTCTTGACCGAAGTAAGCAAGGCGGCAATGGCCAGCGGGCAGGATGTGTACGCCCTCTCCTTCCACGTCGATTATTGGGATCGGCTGGGCTGGCGCGACCCGTATAGCGACGCCAAATACACCGCCCGGCAGCAACAATATGCCCGGCAGTTTAAGCTCGAAACCATCTACACGCCACAAGCGGTGCTCAATGGCAAAAAAGAATTCGTCGGCTCGAACCGGGCGCAACTGACGTCATCGCTGAGCAACGCCCTCCGCGAATCGGTCCCGGTGGGTGTACAACTCTCGGCCAGCCAGCAGGGGAAAACCATCACCGTAAACTACAAACTAGCCGGTACTTTAGCCGGTACGGTGCTGAATGTGGCACTAGTTAGCCAGACCACCAGCACGGTGGTGAGCCAGGGCGAAAACGCGGGGCATACGCTGATGCACAACAACGTAGTGCGGGCCTTTGCTACCGTCCACGCCACCGAAAACGGCCAGACAACCCTCACCGCCCCCGCCGACTTCGACCCCGCCAACGGTGCCGTGATTGCCTACGTACAGCAGGAGAAAAACCTGACTACGCTGGGTGCCTCGCGGGTGGCACTTTAAGTAAATCCTGAGCATCATTTTTATCACTTTCTTCACAAACAATAATCGAATGAACACGCAATTGATGGTTAAATTGGTAGGCGGCGCAATGCTCGCTCTCCTGGTAATCTATTCCCTGTCATCCTTTATGGCAGTGCCCATTTCAGAAGGCGGAAAACCACCGCGTCGGGTGGAGAAAACGGAAGCTGAATGGAAGAAAATCCTGACGCCCGAACAGTTTACCATCACCCGGCAGGAAGGCACCGAACGCGCTTTTACCAGTCCGCTCAATGACGAGCACGGTCACGGCGAGTTTCGGTGTGTAAGCTGCCACGAGCCACTGTTTAAGTCCGAAGCAAAGTTTGATTCGGGCACGGGCTGGCCTAGTTTTTTTGCGCCTATCAGCCAGAATGTGGTCAAAAATATTCGTGACAGCCGCTACGGTATGGTGCGAACCGAGGTGCAATGCGCCGTTTGCGATGCCCACCTCGGCCACGTCTTCAACGACGGCCCCAAACCAACCGGACTACGGTATTGCATGAATGGAGTGGCCCTGGAATTTGTTAAGAAGTAGCTGGACTTTAGACGTTGGCTACTCGATAGTAGACCAGCGTCTAAAGTCCAATGTCTAACACCCAATGTATTAATTTCCCCATATGACTATGAAAATCAATCAATTCATTACGCTTGGCCTCTCAGTGATTGCCAGCTACGCGCTGGGGCAGGATATGGCTCCGGCCAAATTACCCACCCCCAAACCCGGCGAAGCCGTAGCCACCTTTGCCGGTGGGTGTTTCTGGGCGCAGGAAGAAGCCTTCGACCAGATCAAGGGCGTTCGGGAAGTCATCTCCGGCTATTCGGGTGGGCACACGAAAAATCCTACGTATCGCGAAGTAGGCACCGACGAAACCGGCCACGCCGAAGCCGTCCAAGTGTATTACGACCCCAAAGTAATTTCGTATCAGGACCTGCTCGTAGGCTTCTTTGCCGCCCATGACCCCACTACCCTCAACCGGCAGGGACCAGATTCGGGCAAGGATTACCGCTCGGTCGCGTTCTATCGTACGCCTGCCGAGAAAGAGTCGATTGACGCCGCCATTAAAACGGTGAATGCGTCGAAGCATTATTCAGGACCGGTGGTGACCGAAGCGATACCTTTTTCGGTCTTTTACCCTGCCGAGAGTTACCATCAGAACTACTGCAAACTCCACCCCGATCAAGGCTACATTCAAAGCGTATCGCTCCCCAAAGTGGCGAAAATGCGCAAAGCAATGGCAGGCAAACTCAAGCCCGACGCGTAGAGCTGCGGCTATAGCTGATTAGCCAACCCGTGTTTGATTTCCCTGATCCGGTCATTGAACGGCATCATGTGGAGGTCATGGCCGGGTAGTTTGATAGCGCCCAGAAGGTCCATCACGGCAGGGTGGTGCGGGATGCGCCTGCCCGTTTCCACGCTGATGTATTTCGAGGTGACCCAGAGCACATTTTTTAGTTGCTCCTTGCGGTCGTCGGTCATGTAATATTCCGTAATCGTGGTGTCGGTGTCGAAATAGACCAACCGCGACATAATCCGCACCCATTCGCTCACCAAAGCGGGCCGTACGTAAGCAATCTGATGCTGATACACCACCCAGCTTGTTTTCAATTCGCGAAATAATTGCGCCGGAGCGAAGCCATAGAGTTTGGCCACCTGATCTTCGCGGGCGTTGAAATAGTAATCAAAATATTTGGCATTGTTGAGGTGCTGGAGCGGGTCGCAATCCTGAAACCGGATAATCGTCCGCGACTCCGTCTCTACCGGGTACGTCCGGTTTGGGTCGAGTTGAAACATAGGGAGGCAGCCCCCTAGCCCCCGAAGGGGGAATCTGCTTGCGCCCGCGTAGCTCCGCAATCGAAGGTTGTGTTAGGGCAAGCAGGTTCCCCCTTCGGGGGCGGGGGGACTTTGATTTAAAGTTTTTCCAAAATTCGCTCCATTGATACCTCATGACCGATTCGGGCTTTGAGTTCACTGATGGGTACGCGGATTTGTTCGGTCGTGTCGCGGTAACGGATCGTGACGGTGTCGTCTTCCAGGGTCTGGTAATCCACGGCAATGCAGAACGGGGTGCCGATCAGGTCTTGCCGGGTGTAGCGTTTGCCAATGGCGTCGCGCTCTTCGGTAATCACCCGGAACTCTGACCGGAGCATTTTCATGATCCGCTCGGCTTTTTCGGGCAAACCGTCTTTGCGCACCAGCGGAAAAATCGCCGCCTTCACTGGGGCCAACGCCGGGTGCAGTTTCAGGTACGTCCGCTCTTTTTGCTGGTCGCCCTCCCCTACTGTTTCTTTCGTGAACGCATTGCAGAGCGTGGCCAAAAATAGCCGGTCGGCCCCTACTGACGTTTCCACGACGTAAGGGATGTAGTTGCCGTAAGGTTTATTGGTGGCCGGGTCCACGTCATTATCGAAGTACTGCTGCTTCTTTTTGCTCAATTCCTGGTGCGCTTTCAGGTCGAAATCGGTGCGGGAGTGGATACCTTCCATTTCGCGGAAGCCGAACGGGAATTTGTACTCGATATCTACGGCCGCGTTGGCGTAGTGCGCCAGTTTTTCGTGGTCGTGGAATTTCAGGCTCGCCGCTGGGAGGCCAATGGCCTGGTGAAACGCCATCCGGGTAGCTTTCCACTGGTTATACCACGCCATTTCGGTGCCGGGGCGCACAAAATATTGCATTTCCATTTGCTCGAATTCGCGCATCCGGAAAATGAACTGCCGCGCCACAATCTCGTTGCGGAAGGCCTTGCCAATTTGCGCAATACCAAACGGCACCCGCATCCGGCCCGTTTTCTGCACGTTCAGAAAGTTCACAAAAATACCCTGTGCGGTCTCTGGACGCAGATAAATAGTGCTGGCATCATCGGCCAGTGACCCAATCTGGGTCGAGAACATCAGGTTAAACTGCCGCACTTCCGTCCAGTTCATGTTACCCGACACGGGGTCTTTGATGCCCTCGGCGACAATCAGATTACGTAGGCCCTCCATGTCATCGGCGGTTTGCAGACGACCCAGTTCGTTGCGTAGTTCCTGCCCACGGGCTTCGTCACCCGCGAGCTCGTATTGCTCGGCTTTTGCCTCGATAAGCTGGTCGGCCCGGTACCGCTTTTTCGAGTCGCGGTTGTCGATCATCGGGTCGTTAAACGAGTCAATGTGACCGGATGCTTTCCAGGTGAGGGGGTGCATGAAAATGGCCGCGTCGATGCCCACCACCTCGTCGTGGAGTTGGGTCATGGCCTTCCACCACACCGATTTCAGGTTATTTTTCAGTTCCACGCCATTCTGACCGTAGTCATACACGGCCTGAAGCCCGTCATATATTTCGGACGAGGGAAACACGAACCCATACTCTTTGGCGTGGGCAATGATGTCTTGAAGCGTGGTGGCCGGTGCGGCGGTTGCCGAATTCTCGGCGGGGGTATTGCTGCTCATAATGGGCGTAAAGATAGCTTTTGCGCCCATTAAGACTGAAAACCGCTATACTTAACCACTATATATATCGCTCCCAAAGCCTCCAGATTAGCCAGAATTAGGATAAATAAGGTTCTTCACCAACTACCTTATACTAATTCAGGAACGAGGTGTCGTATTTTTTTATCTAACATACTGATTTTCAATTAGTTAAATAGATGTCTATACGACATTCGGTTGTTGAATTAGTATTACACCAAATCGACAGATCATCATTGACGGCCTCGCATAGATCGTTTACACTATTTATAAATAATATAAGCCCTACTCTTTTCCAGAGTGCCGATTTGCTGTTTAAACGAAGGAATAAACGTTACAAGCTCTTCTATCTTGCTTGTAAAACTATTGAGTACGACAATTGTCAACGGATATTTTTCAAGATTCTGCTGATACATCAGGTTCTTGTCAATGGTCAATAAAACATCGAACTCGTTGTCGACACAATAGCGCAATAACTTACCATTTTTTATGCCACTTAAATTTAACTCCCTTACAGTAAACACGTCAAATTCCGTCAAATATTGTTTCAGGCGTTTGGTAACGCATTCGTCAAGCAAAATTTTCATTTAGAATATTGGTTGATGTTGCGATCATTTTCCGTGACATCTCAAGAAGCCTTACAACCTGGTTTCTAGTGACCCCTTCAAAATCGTCTAGAAATACGTCTATAGAATCGCCCGTTTCTAAGTAGTCGAACAAATTCTTTATTGGAACTCGTGTCCCAAAAAAAACTGGAGTTCCCCCTAGTATATCTTTATCAACATTGATCACCCGCCTATCCATGAGACCCGTTTTTGTACATTCGATTTATTGAAACCTACTGATTATCAAGCGAACCAATCTTTATAGAACTCCACTTTTGCCCATAACAAATTCAATTCGGTTAATGTTCAACACGTTTGAATAAGCTCCGTAATAACTGGGTGTATATTCGCCTTTTCAGAGAAACGTTCATTCAAAAAACCCGGCATTTTTCATTTATAATACTATATTAATTTTATTTACCACATTTAATTATCATAAAATTCTATAATAGAATTTACAAAACCTACAACATGATTAGCATTTTTAATAATATAACGTTATTTGCCATTATTTGCTACTTCATTTGCACCGGGTCAAGACGCATTTAGCATAACAGCACATAACTCAACCCCCGGCAATGACCTCTACAAATTACCAGTGGCTATTGATTATAAGAACGGCCCTGTTTAGCTTGCGGCACCACCGCATCTAAACCGTAACTTCTTCGTGCTGAAACGACTACGCGCGTACGTCATTGATTTTTTTGCCATTGGGCACAACGAAGCCAAAGGCGTTATTCTCCTCATCATCCTCACCCTGCTGTTTCTGGTATCGCCTTGGCTATACCGCTGGCTCCGGCCCGACGTGATCCGCGATACGAGCGTGGCCGACCAGAAGAAGCTCGACAGCCTGGTGGCGCTTATGCGGGTAGACGGTGAACGCGACGAGGAGCAACGGTTTGGCAACCGAAACAAAGACTACAGTCCGCGCGGGGGCGGGTCGCGGGGAGATCAGCATTTGTCAGAGCAATACCACGAGGCAAAACCGTTTCTGTTCGATCCGAATACGATAAGCGTGGCGGGCTGGCAGCAATTGGGGTTGCCCCGCTGGATGGCCGAGCGGATTGATAAGTACCGGAGCAAGGGCGGGCAGTTTCGCAAAAAAGAAGACCTGCTCCGCATCTACGATTTCCCGCCCGAAGCCTACGAACAGCTAGAGCCTTACATTCAACTGGCCAACGCGGGCAAGTCTACCGGCAGTACCTATACGCAAACATCTGACAAACCAGATGCCCCCAAACCGGCTCCTGCCAACGGCGACCTGCCCACCCGCGACCGATTTGTGAAACCGCCCATCCAGCCGTTCGACATCAACACGGCTGATACCACGCAGCTTATTGCGCTCAAGGGCATTGGCTCAAAAATGGCCAGTCGAATCATCAGTCAACGCGACGGGCTGGGCGGTTTTCTATCGGCAGAGCAGTATAAGGACATTTATGGCATGGATTCGATCAATTTGGCCGAGCTAACGCTGTATGGTCAAATACGGTCGGCGGTGCGCAAAACACCCCTCAATACGGCCTCAGCCGCCGACTTGGACCGTTTTCCGTTTTTGTCGCGGCGGCAGGCAGAGGTCATTGTGAACTACCGAAATCAGCACGGGGCCTTCCCGTCGATAGAGGCGTTAAAAGCCGTTAAGGTGCTGGATGCCAGGACGATTGACAAGCTAACGCCTTACCTCTCTTTTTAGCCGTTGGCCCACGAATGGCTAAAAACAGAAAACCCCGCCGGTGGAGCAGGGCTTTCAATGAACAAGTTACGATAGGTCAAGTAATCTTATAACTGTTAAATAAAACGGGGCACTACTTTCTTGTGCGCCCAGAAAGTGGGCAAACCGCTGGTCATATAGGCCCCAATGGGCTTATTGACCAGTAATTGAAACAACTTTTCGTTGGTTATCGGCACACAACCCGCCGTGGGCTTTGCCGGGTTCTTATACAGTTCATCACCCATGAGCGACGACAGAAGAACGAATTGATCAAGATTCATACGTAATTCTCAGTAGGTTTTATTAGGTAGTAACAAAGATCTATAGACATTATTGACTTTCCAACTGTTGTGGGGAAAATTTTCTACACTGGTTAGTCAAATTTACTTAGAGCAATTGAGCGACTAAACTAAGTATTTTTCCTAGTAACCAGGAACTTTCGTTTACTAGGACGTGGGCTTCTACTGCAAGTAACGGGTTAGTTTCAATTTTAATTCAGACTTTCTTTAGCCGCCCGTTGTGCCGGAAACCAGGATGTTAGTACCGTCACCACAATAACTATGCCTCCAGTGACGAGAATGTCGTTCGTTCGTACCGCAACCGGGTACGCATTTACCAGTCCACCCGTGGTTCCTAGCTCTATTAAACCGAAACGTTGTTGTAAGTAGCAAAGCAACAGGCCAAATAGGAGACCAACGCCAGCCCCTGTCAGCGCAATAATCGTGCCTTCGGTCAGAAAAATACGCCGAATTAGGGCCGGGGTAGCGCCCATGGCCCGCATCACGCCAATGTCGATTTTCTTTTCGAGCACTAGCATGGAGAGTGAAAAGAAAATGTTGATGCTGGCCACCAGAATGATGAAGGCCAGGGTAATGGTCGCAAATAACTTTTCGATCCGAACAGCGCGGTATAAACCCCGATTTATTTCGTCGCGTGTCTGTACCTGCCAGTTTGGGCCAGCCTGCTGTTGCAGAGCTACCTGCACGGCGGATTCATCAATACCGGGTTTCAACTTTACCTCAAGGCTGGCGTATTCATCGAGTCCATAGCCCAACAGATCACGCGCCACGTCAAGAGGTACGATAATCAGGTCACCATAATTAGGGGCGGCCACAAAAAACACCCCGGAAACCGTCACTTGCTGCTGCCGAAACGATTCGGGCGTGAGCGACGACAGGCGGCGGTTGCGTTCGGGGAAAAGCAGTTCGAGCGACGTAAGTGGGTCTTCGGGCGTGATACCCAGGCTGTTTCGAACCCCGTCGGCCACGATGGCGAAGTTGATGCCGTCGCGTTGCAACAGTTGCTTACCCTCAACCATTGCCGTGTCGAGGCGATGCTGTTGCAGGAACGTACTGTCCACGCCTTTCACCCGAACCACGGTTTGGCCATCGGCATAGCGGGCCAATGCATTATCAGTAGCCACAGCTGTAATAACCTGTATACCAGCTAATTGTCGCAGCTTGGCGAGTAGTGCAGGCGCCATCGCCTGTCGTTTTCCCTGCACCGGCGACAAGGTCAGGTCGGCGTCGACCGACTTAAAAATCTGCCGATTTAACTCTTCCATGCCATTAAACACCGACAGCACCACGACCAGCGCCATGGTGCCCACGCCCACGCCCAGCATAGACAACACAGAGAGGTAGCTGATGAAGCTGCGTTTTTTCCGCGAAAAGAAATACCGGCGGGCAATGAAAGCGGGGAGGTTCATGGGGGAAGGTTCATGTACAATGCATAATTGGTCCGCCGATGCGGTACAATGGGCTGACGAGTCTCTATTGCTGACGCGTAAGCCCATTGTACCGCATCGGCGGACCGATTATGCATTGTACATTATTCATTGTCTTCTGTGGCGGGCGGAATGACGATGCCGGCGAAAAGTTTATCCATTTTTTCGGCGTATTCAGCGGTATCGTCGAGGAAGAATTGTAGGTCGGGCACGATGCGCAGTTGGTGCCGGACGCGCTCGCCGAGGAGTTGGCGGATGGTGCGGCTTTTTTCCTGGATGGCCTCCATCAGCATGGTCCTATTTTTGGCATTGAGCAGACTCAGATACACGCGTGCAATGCCCAAATCAGGTGATACGCGTACGTTGGTGATGGTGATGAAGACGGCTCCGCCGCTCACGCTGCTGAACGCGTGGGTAAGGTCGCGCTGGAAGATCTCGCCCAGATCTTTTTGTAGTTGACGGGCTACCTTTTGTTGTCGTTTTGATTCCATGGAGCAAATATCCTGAACTTAGCGGGTGTTTCGGTGCCCGGCTACTAGGTTACAGGCTAATTGGAACCAACGTTGACCCGGCCATTTTGGTGCCGAACATGCCGGGCTGTGCTGAAAAGACCGTATTTTCGCCAGTTAGTCGCCAATCCATTCATCAACACAACGCCCATCCTTGCTCAGTTTTTTTCGCTCGTTCGCCCCCTACCAATATATCAGCTTGCTGGTGGTGTTGCTGCTGTTGCGGTTGCCGTTGCTCGTCAAACCATTCCCGCTGCTGGTTCCCGAACTAAACTGGATGCTCGTTGGCGAACAGATGCGGTATGGTCATACGCTCTACCGCGACATCTGGGACAACCTCAGCCCGCTTTCGGCAGGGGTTTACTGGCTCATCGACCTGGCCGTGGGGCGGTCGCAGGTGGCGTACTGGGCGGTGGCCACGGTCATTTCGGTGGGGCAACTGGTCTACTTCAACTACATCATGAATGTGCGTGAAATTTTCCCGGAGCGCACCTTCTGGCCGGGCCTCTTCTACACGCTGTTTCTAAACCTTTCCTTCGACTGCACCACGCTGTCGCCCATGCTGCTGTCGACCACGTTTTTGTTGCTGGCTTTTGGGACTATTGTCCGGCAGCTTACCCAACGGCAGGGTGCTACCGACGAGGTGTTTGAAGTGGGTGTCTACGTGGGCATTGCGGCCCTGTTCTACTTACCCTCGGCGCTGTTTATTGTCTGGGCGTCGTTGTCTTTACTACTCTTTACCGGGGCCACGGTACGGCAGCACTCGCTAACCATTTTTGGCTTTGCCTTCCCCATTCTGCTGGTGGTGCTGTACTACTATTTCACCAATTCGCTCGACGCCTTCAACCGCAACCTGCTCACGTCGGTGTTTCAGGTGCGGCAGTATGACCTCAGCGACCTGAAAACGCTGGCACTGTCACTGCTGGTGCCCCTCACGGTGGGGGTGCTGGGGGTACTTAGCCTGTTTAACAGCGCCAGTCGATTTGTGAATTTCCAGCAACGGTGCCAGCAAATCATGCTGCTGTGGGCATTTACGGCCCTATTGACCATTCCGCTAATGCCGTTTCTGGCACCCATGCTGTTCATCAGTTTTGTGCCACCAATGGCCTTTTTCGCGGTGTTATACTTCGCCAGTATCCGGCGCATCTGGCTGCGCGAGCTGATGTTTTTGGGCGTGCTGGTGTTCATGGCGGGGGTACTCTATCAGGGTGCGCTGGCCCTATTCCCAACCGATGTTGGTCAGTTGACCAACCTGCGCGTGAAGCCTTCCGGTTTGCCCGAATCGGTGCGTAATCGGTCGTTACTGGTCATCGGCGACGACATCAGCGCCTATCGCTACAACCGCCCCGCCACGCCATACCTGAACTGGGATTTGGCCAAATATGACCTGCGTAATCTGGATAATTACGAAGCCGTGATCCAGGTATATGACCATTTTCGGCAAGACCCACCCGACTATATCGTGGACCGGCAACAGGTGGTGCCCAAGCTCTTTGCGCGGGTTCCGGCGCTGGCAGCGCAGTATCGGCCCACCACCACCACGGGCCTTTACGAACGAATAAGGCCCAGTAGGCAGGCAAACAATTAATCGACTTTTTGAACAGAATACCCCCTCCCTGCGGTTATTGATTTCCCCCGACACTCGTTGCGTGGCGGAAACGAACAGGGCCAGATCGCTAGTCAGGCTCAACAATACAGATTGGGGGTAACAGGCCACTGACTATCGTCCCGTTTCGTCGACCCCACTTTTCCCAACAAAACCAAACCATGGAAACAGTAAATCAGGCGGAGGCTGCTCAGGCAGCGCCGACCGCAACGCCTGCGCCCACCCCGGCTCAGAGATCAAAAGAGAACATACAACGCTCTGACACACAGACCACCCAACAGATAAACAAGGACCTCAGCAAGCGCGATGAATCGCTGCTCACGCCCGACGAGATGCGGATCAAAGAGGCGTTTCAGGACCGAAACTGGAACGAGGTAAAAACCGCCGACTCGTGGGTCATTTTCAAAGTGATGGCCGAGTTTGTAGAAGGGTTCGACAAGCTGGCGCAAATTGGTCCGTGCGTATCCATCTTCGGGTCGGCCCGCACCAAGCCCGACAACACGTATTACAAAATGGCCGAAGAGATTGCCGCTAAACTGGTGCGTCACGGTTATGGCGTGATTACGGGCGGCGGGCCGGGCATTATGGAAGCGGGTAACAAAGGCGCCTACGAGCAGGGCGGTAAGTCGGTGGGCCTGAACATAAAACTGCCCTTCGAGCAGCATAGCAACGTCTACATCGACCCCGACAAGAACATCAACTTCGACTTTTTCTTTGTGCGAAAAGTGATGTTCGTCAAATACGCGCAGGGATTTGTGGTCATGCCCGGCGGCATGGGCACGCTCGACGAACTATTCGAGGCCATCACCCTGATTCAGACCAAAAAGATTGCCCGTTTCCCCATCGTGCTGGTGGGTAAAGCCTACTGGCAGGGGCTGATGGACTGGATCGTGAACGTGATGCTGACGGAAGAGCACAACATCAACCCCGAAGACATGAAGCTCATCAGCCTGGTCGATACCCCCACCGAAGCGGTCAAGGTCATCGATGACTTCTATGACAGGTACCTGATGAAGCCGAATTTTTAAGAGAGCTGTTTAGCGTAACACCCTGCCCCCACTACCCCGATCAGTACCCAAAGCCACGGCAAACCCGTGTCGCTATCGAGTAAACGTGTAAGCCCTCAATTTTTGCTCGTTGATGCCAAACAACAGGGTGTTGTTCACCTGCACCACCGACCGTATGTCGCCAGTCAGGCTGAATCCAGCCCGGCTTTGGTCAACGTAGCTGAAATTACCCCTGCCGTCGCCTTTTAGCAACGTGCCGTAGTTAGCGTCCATCTTGCCGAGGCGAATTTTTACGTGGCTATCGTTGCCGCAAAGCAGCAAGTCAGTAGCTCCGTCATGGTCAAAATCAAACGGCAAAATGGCATGTACCGGGGCATATTGCGCCTGTTCGGGCAGGGCTGCCAACGTAAGCCGGGACGTGGATCCACTCATGAAGCAACTGGTTTCCAGACGATTAGCTGTCAGGTGGCTTGCTTTGGTAAGTGTGCTTCCGTCGAAGATGGTTTGCAGCGTGGCATCGGCAAAACTGGCGTAGTTGGGGAAGCGGGCGCGGTAGCCGTTGATCTGATTCAGCAGTTCGTCGCGCGTGACGCAAGGGTAGCGTTTGCCCTTGACGAAGATGCATAAAATCGGTTCCACCGACCCGTTATTATCGAAGTCACTGAAGTACAAATCGGCGGGTTGGGTTGGGCTGGCTTTCACCTGCGAATTGGTACCCCAGTTGCCAATAATCAGGTCGGGTTTGTTGTCGCGGTTGAGGTCAGCCACGGCAATTTTATTCCACCAGCCCCGCTGCGGCTTGTCGAAATAGGTGGTCGTTTTGTTCACGAGCCTGCCCCCTGCCACGGCAAACACCGACACGGGCATCCATTCGCCCACTACCACCAGTTCGGGTTGTTTGTCCCCATTCAGGTCGGTCCATACGGCATCGGTCACCATACCAATATGCTGTAAACCAGCCGATACACTAGCCGTTTGATCCGTGAAATGACCGGGGCGGCCTCCTGCTTTACCATCGTTTACCAATATATAACTGGTCGGGGTTTCGGGGTAGCGACCCGGCACCACGCGCCCACCCACAAACAGGTCGGGAAAGCCATCGTGGTTGATGTCCTGCACCGCCACGCAACTCTTGCTGCCTACCATGCGGGGCAGGGCATCGGGGCTGCGCGTGAAGCCTGCTTTACCGTTATTCAGATACAGCCGGTCCTGCAACAGGGCGTCGTCGGGCGTCAGCGAATGGTATCCGCCCGAGGCTACGTAGAGGTCGGTTAGCCCATCGCCGTTGGCGTCGAAGAACACGGCAGCGGCATCGTGAAAGGCCTTATCGGCATCAAATGCAGGCACTTTTTGCTCGACGAACCGCCCGCCTTTCTGTTGCATGAATAGCCGCGCCGACTGCCCCATTGGCCCACCAATGAACAGATCGTCAAGGCCGTCGCCGTTCACGTCGCCTTTTACCAGACAGGGGCCACTGTGCGAGAGTTCGCCCGTGAGCAGCGTTTGCCGGTCAAAATCATTCACCCGTTGCGGCGCGTCGGCATGGGCAATGGGCGGGGGTGTTTCGGTGAAGAAAGGAGCGGGGCTGGAGGTTGGGGGCTGTGGGTTTGTGCTGGCATCAGTTTCATTCAGGGCAAGCACCTGATTCGTTTTCACCTTGGTCAGCGTCTGCGATTTCCCGCCCGACCACACCACCACTAACGTATCGGCCCGCCCCAACTTGCCTAATCCGAAGTGCATGACCGGCGACACGGCTGAGAGGTAACCCCGCGCAATGGTCTGTAGTTGAGTCTGTTGACCCGATCCGTTACGAATCGTGACCGTGGCTCCGATGCCCTGCGTGTTACCACCCAGACCATTCAGCCGTACTTGCAGATAGGGCTGTGGGGATTGTTGCTGCGCTTCGTTGCGGTACACAAACGCGGGCTGATTGATGTTATTGACCATCAGATCGAGGTCGCCATCGTTGTCAAAATCGGCGTAGGCGGCCCCGTTGCTGTTCGAGGGCGTATTGAGGCCCCAAGCTTGCGTTTGGTTGGCAAACGTAGCGCCGTGCTGATTACGGAAACCGTAGTTGACCACGTTCGAGGCGGGCATATGGCCGATGAGTTCCAGGACATCCTCGCGCTGCAACCGCCCCCGGCTCTTCACGAAATCGTCCATGTACTTGATGAAATCGAGGTTGGTGTAGTCGTGGAAATAGCCGTTGGTCACGAAGAGGTCTTTCCAGCCGTCGTTGTCAAAATCGGCCAGCAACGCCGCCCAACTCCAGTCGGTATTGGAAACGCCGGCTAGTTGGCCGATTTCAGAGAAAAGAAGCCCCTTACCCGAACCCCTATTCACCTGCAACATATTTCGCATGTACTGGTAGTAGAATCCACTTCGCACGTTGAGGTCGAACTTGGCGAAGTTGTCAGGGGCCAACAGCAATTTCTGCCGGTGGTTGTCTTCTGGCAGCATGTCGAGGGTGAAAATATCGGCCCGGCCATCGTTGTTCACATCGGCCACGTCGTTGCCCATCGAGAATTGGCTGGTGTGACCAATGCTGCTTGCTAACTGATTGACAAACTGGCCTTTATGGTTATTAATATAGAGGTAGTCTGGCACGGCATAGTCGTTGGATACGTAGAAATCCAGCCAGCCATCGTTGTTAAAATCGCCGATACCCAGCCCCAGCCCATAGCTCAGTGCCGAGCCGTTGACACCCGCCTGCGTTGTCACGTCATCGAAATGCCCCTGGCTGCCACCACGGAGTCGGGTCTGGTTGAACACCCGCAGGCCGCGTTCGGGGTCGTCGGTTTTCAGCATCTCGGCGGTGCTGGCTTCGTTCAGGATGGGCAGGTTTTTGGGGTTGTGGTTTAGCAGTATCATGTCCAGATCACCGTCGCGGTCGTAATCCAGAAAATAGCCCTGGTTGCTGAATCCGGGGCTATCGAGGCCATATTCGGCGGCTTTTTCGGCAAAATGCGGCACCCCCGCCGCGTCATTTCCCTGGTTGACAAACAGTTGGTTACGGCGTTTTTCGGGCGGCAAAGCACCCGAATAGCAGACGTAGAGGTCCAGTTTTCCGTCGGCGTTGATATCCACCGTGGTCACGCCCGTTTTCCAGGGTCCGGGTCGCCCACCTGCCCCCGACGCCTCGGTCACGTCCTGAAATTGCCACGCCCCTTTGTTCAGGTACAGTTTATTATCGCTCAGGTTGGCGGTGAAATAGGCGTCGATTTTTCCGTCGCCGTTGAAATCGCCCGTCGCCACGCCGCCGCCGTTGTAGAAGTATTCATAGACCAAAATGTTGGTATTCAGCCCTTCGGTCAACTCATTTTGAAAATGAATACCGGTCTGGTCGGCAGCTAACGCCGTAAACAGTGGCAGGCTATTCTGCGCATAACCGGCAGGTTCACCCGCGCCAGAGTCGGACTTATCCCGACAGGCCATTAGTGCAATGAAGCTAAACAGTAGCAGCAAAGGTGTCAACGGTACACGGCTGGGCATAGGAGTAGACGAAAAAGAGACGCTACCCCTAATATCGGGAAATAGCGTCTCTTTCTAGCAATTAGTAAATGGTGAGGGGTGCAAACAGGCGTTTGTTACGGCCTAGTTAAAAAACGGAAAGGCCAAAGCTACGTAGGGCATGCCACCGGTGCGGTTGCGAAAGCGGTTGTTATTCTCGGCACCCGCATTGCGTACCGACGTGGTGTATTCGGTGGTGACCCATTGGTAGCCGAATTTGACGCCTATACGCTGATTAATCAGCACTTTGGCATACACTTCGGTCGCCAGTGTTCCCAAGCTGTTGTCGCCCAACAATTGCAGGTTGGCTGTGGTGGGCTTGGCTGACTGAGAACGGTTATCGACCCCGTTAGCACCTTTCCTAAAAAAGGCCGTCGAATCTTTTCCACTTGCTGCCTTGACGTTGAAGTAACCGTTGTCTGACAGATACTGCCCCACCCGCGTGCGCCCCAGAGTAAGCCCCAGAATGTCGGCGCTGGCACCGAGTTCTACGGGGCCAAACCGCAACTGAATCCGAGCACCGAAGTTAAGCGAGGTGCCCGACGCGCTGCTCATGCGAAGCGTATCGAGATTACCGGGCACCAGTGGCGCCCCCAGGGCGTAGAAACCCGTTTTGCCTCCTCGCGTGAGGTAGGCCGGGGCCGTGGTGTAGTCCAGATTATCGGCGTAAAACGTGCGAAATGTGCTTGTCCAGCCAATAGACAGCATTTTGTTTTGCGTCAGATTCAACAACTGGTAGTACGTAGCCGATGGGCTGAGCACGTTCGACTTAAACGAAGCGCCCACTTCCATGCCCGAACTAAGCCGACTGGAGACCGGGGCTTGAGCGAGGGCACAAATAGGTAAGCAAGCGAACAGCAGGTACGTTAGTTTATGCATAGTCGAAAAAAAGTCAGAGACCGAAACGGCCTCTGACTACGTTGGAATTAGTGGCAAATATAGCGCAGACCACCGAAGATACGCCCCTGTTGCTATCCTGCGGCATCAAAATGAGACGCCTGCTTCAGCGTTCGCTCATTGCCGTTTTCGGGGTCGTTGTAGGTGTAATCGCCGACCGCTACCGACAATTTCTTACCAACCAACTGGTTTGTATCCAGTTTTTTACCAGCTTCGGCGTCAATGCCAACCGCCCGGAAGAGGTCCATCACGATGGGCATCCCGGCGGGTGAGAGGTAGAATCGCTGACTAACAAAGCCGTCTTCGTTTTCCATGCGGCAGGCAAAGAAAGGCACGCCTTTGTATTCACTCGTACCCTCGTCGATGTGGGTGATTTCGACCACATGCTGGCCATCGGGCAGGAACGGTTTATCCAGTCCTTCTTCTACGTTAATTTGTAACTGTTTAGGTAGTCCACTGAACTGATAATCAAGCACTTGCAAAATTAAAAATCGCAAAAGTATTTAATGTCTAAAAGTCAAGTAATTGATTATCAGCACATTAAGATTTTTGCTTAGTTTAACTCATAAATTAGAAAAATTAGTAACTTGCTGATTGTCAGATAATTGTCTTGATTTTACCTACCTAAACAGTTACAAAAGTTTAAGGGTGAAAAAACGAAACGTGAAAAACGCTAACGGCAGTTACTGAGTACGGTGATTGACATCGAATCGGCCTTGAGTAATATTGACAACCTTACCCTCTTTAGTAGCGGCTTGAAACTCAAATGTACCGGCTACTACACCAGTCGTTGTATCAGCTTTGGTGAGGTTAATCCAGCCAGTATATTGTGAGGACGTTACGTATTCATTGTCTTCATTGTCCTGATAAGAACCGTAATCTTTGGGATAGATTGCAGCAGGTTTGGTAACGGTGTTGCTATTAAGTGAGTGTTTACCCAAAGAATAATCACTCAGATATAAATTGATACGTTGCTTACTTTTTGCGTATGCATTTACGTATATACCCAAACCAAGCGGTTTATAACGTATCAAAAGGAATCCTCCGATTGTAGGCTTGATACCTGAAAAAGGTGGCCCTCCATCGGGTATATAAGGTTTACCATCAATGAGGCACCCTAGTGTATTCTGTCCTGTCTGCGTACTTTGGGGCAGCGGGTCATCCTTCTTACAGGCACAAAGCAGGAAGCCCAAAAAAAACACTATCAAGCAGTATAGCGTGTACATCCTTTTCATAGCGTGAAAAAGTTTGAGGGTGAAAAACGGTACGTACTGGTCCAATAATAA
>JBBRMP010000033.1:0-34479 GCA_038230755.1 Cytophagales bacterium
GAGTCTTAGAACGCTGACAATGAGTTTATTGCAGTGGTTAAATCCGCCCAACATGGCGGCTCAACTCCAGCAGTTCGCCGAACGAGTAGAGGAACTTATCGACTTTTTGAGGCTCAAACGAGTTTTATGAGAAAGCCCTGTCTGTAGTATTTAGTTTATCTACGGCAAAATTATTCTCAGCCATAGACTCTTGGACTGGCTCATCAAATAATTCTGGTGCTACTTCCATAATAAACTCAATTAGTTCAGCACCATTTCGGAGTTCTGATTCAGTAAACGGTCGCGCTAATCTTATTTTAGTCGCTATATTCTGCGCAGTAGTCCGCTTGTGGATAGATAGCTTTTCTGTCTTTAAACCCCAGTGGTCAATTGCATTCCAGATTGGAATAGGTATACCCGATAGCCACAAAGAAATTTCTTTATCGACACTTTCTAATACGCCTGACTCCGTCATCACCTGTCGCTTATTGAGGGTCTCTGTCGTAGCCATGTCAGCCGCAATACTGGCTAAGTCTAATGAAAAACTTTGCTTGCTAATATATTGCCAACATTCTTCTTTTTTTGCCCACTCACCATAGAGCGAACCGGGCGCTTTCTTTTTAATTGCGCTTTCTACTTGACTCATTAATTCGCGTAGGACTAATGACAGTTCATTGGAGATTGACTGCTGTTTCCAGATCTTATATAAATTTAAGCGTCCTTTTGTTACTTGATTTAAGTATGAAATTGTATATGGGACTGTTACATAACGTAAATCACCTATGGCATTTGGCTTTACACCATATGTCTGTTCTGCTTTCCGAAATAAAACAGCCTTGGCAATAAGATCTTCAAAAAAGATATTGTTTGGTTTGGTAGTTTTTTTGGTAAGTGTTTTTGCAAACTCAACGTAATTTTTTTGACTACCCCGCACAATGAAATGTGGTTGCATAGCCCATAAATTGACAAACTTTGCCAATTCTTCCTTCACAAACATCTGTCTCTTAGGCGTTTGTGCCTCAAATATTTCTTTTTGTCTCTTGGTGACCTGTTTAGCAAGTTCATTTTTATATTGACCTCTTGCCCGTTCATAAAACCAACGTGATTGGCGACCTGTACCTCCTGGTAATTGTGCCCAAATCACGCGAGACAGCTTTTCAATCTCGATGTGGAACGGTGAATTAGCAGTTAGATCAGCCGTCGATACTTTATTTTGTTTATTGGCAAACTCAGATATTCGATTAACAATTGTGCTTAACTCATCTTTGTTTCTGATGACAGATAGTTTCATTTGGACAAAAACTTTTTCTACTTCAGCCTTATCCTGTTGCCGGGTATGTAGGATACTGGCTGTAGTTTGTCCTCCGTTCACAATTTGAAGACCACGGATTGATTTAATAGCTTTCCCACCCTGTGGTAAGTCAATTAGTTCTACTTCCTCTGCTGTTGCGGCGATACCATTATTGAACGCCAAAAACATATGTGGCTCTTTCTTAATAGTTTCGCGTATCCCCTGATTTATTTTACCTGTAAACTGCAAAAACGCACGAACATTCATTTCAAGCAATCTGGCACCATAGCGTTTATAAATGTCGGCTAATAAATCGCCGGGAACTACGGCTAAGAACGATTGGTAGTCATCGTTAGTGACAGGAACTGGAAGACATGGTATACATTTTCCGCATAATTGTTCAAAATCAATTTCTATAGTTTCAACAACACCACTATCAAGCCTCATTAAATAAGTAACATCAATAATACGATATAGAATGTCGAGGTTACGCAGTTTCGCATCCTCTGGTTTTTCTACATCACATTCTCCATCGGTTAGTATAAAAATTTCGGCGCGTTGAATGTTGCTATCGTTTTTGTTTAACTCACGGGCAAAGTCGTATGCCGGAGCGGTTGGCTCCATTTCATCAAAGTAGCCATTTAGCGCATTTTTCAGAAAACGGGTACTCTGGCTTACCGCCGCGTCAATGTCTGCTTTATTTGTTCGCTGAAGTGTGTCTGATCCTTTGAACGAAGTAAAAAATAACTGTACTGTTTCAAGATTTTCACTCAGCGAATAGCCATTTATTTTATGTTGCTTTCGCCCACTTTTATCCATCTTTTCATCGCGGCATTCACGGGCATTTTCTACCTCACCAACTTCGGCCAACGCGTCAATGACGTATTGGGTGAAGGTTTGCTCTTGGGTACCGCCTTCTTCGCTGGCATCAAGACGGTCCCATATATCGCGTCGGAGATTTGCGTAGAACTGGTCTAAAGCGTCGGCGTCAGAATAAGCAGGCATAAATTAGGCTATGTGTTGAAAAAGTTGCTGTTGGGTAATCTGATAAGGGAGACAATCAGCTAAGCTGGCGGCATAGCGCACTTCGCTCACGCCAGTACGCAGGTCTGTGGGTACAATACGTGGGAAGGCATCGGTAACGCGAAAAACAAGTTCGTCACGAATAGCGTAGCCAACAGACTCATAAACAACCGATTGGGCATCGAAATACCCGGCTTTTGCCAGCTTGCGGTTAAAGGCAAACAGCGCGGCGTTGCCGCCCTGAAGTATGGTGCGGATAGCAATAATAAGCTCATTCAGGGTTGGGCTGCTGTTTGGCCTCACGTCTACGTTGATGTAGTAGAGAAACAGGTGGTCAAACGGGCGTTCGTCTAATTGGCGTTCCCCATTGATTGTGATCCGTTCGTTGGTTGTCTGACTGCTTGTCTTAACCTCCACGGCCCAAGCACCCGCCCGAAAATCCTGTAAAGCCGCCTCATTGCCCACCCACGAATCAATGACCAGTCCGGCATCCGGCAGGTTGTTTAGCATAAGTTGCAGCACATGCAGTTCACCAAAAAGACCCTTCTGCTGTTCACTAGTCAAGCCTCCGGCCAGATACCGACTGAAAAAGCCCTCCCAGCTATCGAGTTGATTAATCAGTGTTCGCATGGCTGCTGCCGGATCGGCAATAGGCAATAGCTGGCTGATGAGGTCTTCCAACAAAACATCAAACAGACTAGAAAACAACGAATTAGCCAAAACGACATTCAGAAAAAACCGCGTCTTGTCGTCAGGGTCAGCTATTTTATCTATCCGAATGCCCTGTGATGGAAGCTTATTCTTGACGCTTTTAGCCAGCGAAATGGGTAGTCGAAGTACCAGCATCCGCTCGGCTTCAGGCATCTTCAAACCCAGATAGACATCGCAGGGACTGACAGCGTCGTATCGTACGCGCCTGAACATCCCCTGTTGGCTATCAAGCTGTTGCCAAATTTCCTGTAGCCTACTCATTGCTCATGTCAGGGTCTGTGTCGTCGTAATCATAGACAGTGTTAAACTGCTGATTGACGAAGTATTTCACCTTCTTGTCGTTGGCAATATTGGGGAAGCTGATGGCGAGGCCGACTACGGGTGAAGCAGCAATTACTCTCGTGGTTTCCGTTTTTGCACCATTAACTATCGCCGTTTCTGTTACTGAAGGATTCAAGGGGTAAATGAGTAATAGACCCTGCGTAGACGGTCTATTGTATTTGATGCGGAACGTGCTGGGATTTTTGGGTACGCCCTTATTGTCTTTCTTGATCCAGTCGGTTTCAGTTTCGGTCATAGCCTTGTCAAGCTGCGACTGCTCCAGATCGATAAATTCGTCGGGTGGCGAGATAAGCTGCGCTTTGCTGATCTCGTAGGCTGCGCCGTTTCGGGCTGTGTTACCCCGGCTGGTTAGACCTACCCGCGTTGTGCTTCCGCCAACAGGAAAATCGTAGCTAGCACCGTCTTTGGCCTGACTGTTATTCATCAAAACCACCGTCCACTTGATCAGATCGCTGTTTTCTTCCTGCTCTTCAATATACTCAACGATCTTAACCGTGTCCATTACTATCGATTCGATCCGGTATTCGCGCAGGAACTGGCAGACGGAATGGTTATCTGTTTGCCATATATGATTTGTCCGCTTTGCCGATTTTTCGTTGGGCGATTTCATGGTTGGTCCAAGCCGGGGCAGGAAGCGGTTCAACGCATCCAGATTATGCCTGAACGTAGCCTCATTAATTTTTAGACGGTGTGTCTGTTTAAGCTCAGCCGAGTAGCTCAAATCCATAGGTAGAGCTTCCCGGAATTTGTTTAACGCCGTAACAATCAGCATCCCCGAATGAGCCCTAACTTTCAAACCAAACTCGCGCGGGGTACTTCCCAGTATATACATCCGGTCGAAGTCTTCCCGGACTTCTTCCGAGGCAAGCGTGATAAACTGGTAAGAATCAATAAGTTCTGCTGACGTAAAGAGGCGACACAGATCTACATAGCCGGGACGGTAGCCAAACCAGCGGCCCATCTGCATCAGTGTATCATACATTTTACTGGCCCGCAGGTAGTAGCTGATGCTCAGTCCTTCGAGGGTTAGCCCGCGAGACAATTTATCGCCACCAACGGCAATGACAGATAGATAACGAGGAGGGGTTTCGTCTTCAGCTTGAGCGTAATCGAGCGGGGCGATGTTGTGGTACTTGAGGTTCGTTGTTTTGGTCTGACCGTGAATGGCCCGAACATCAATTTTCATTACGACAGAAAACAGATGTTCCCGTACTTCGGTCCAAGTCAAAGGCCGCAAATTTGGGTCCTGATAGCCGTTTACGTCCTCCCGCATATTGGCGCGAATGGTCTCCGTCACGGGTATAAACTCATTTGTCCAGATGGTTTCCAGGTCGTTCCAGAGGCTACCCGTATTAAATTCAATTTGCTGCTGATAAGCTTTAATCTCTGCGTCAACCAAGAGGGCAATTCTGTCTATCCACGCTACAAACCGCGAAATGTGGACCAGCATCGAGTTGTGCTGGTTCGTTTGCCCTCTGGCCTGTCGTGCCGCACAGACCAGCACAAAGTGTTTAACGGCATGGGTTAGTGAGGCGGGAAGGTGGCCGGGCAACGGGTCTCCTTTCTTGTGCTTGTTGGGTACAACTGCTTCATAATCACCCAATGAACCGTCGGCATGGTCAAGGTTGATGACAACAGGAAGGGCTTCTTCACTTCGCTCACTGGCAGCGGCGGCGGGTAAGCCAAACACCTTGGCAGGGCCGATGTAGTTTGACGGGGCCGGGATGTTAATGATAAAATCACGAGGAAACAGATCCTGCCCTACCTTAAAATTGAAGCCCTTGATGAGGGTATTCAGGTTTTCGGCTTTGTCATCGTCCAGGAGGGGGATGAAAATGTTGGCAAAGGGGGTAGCCGTGTAGCCTATATAAGCGTTCTGGCTAAACAGCGAAAGCAACGCCCTAATCAGCCCATTGATGGTAGAAATACTTTCTTTACTGGTATTGATGGAGGCATTATCTGCTTCGTCATCAATCAATAGCATGGGTACGTTCTCTATCAGTTTCTTGCCGTTCTGTGTTTCACCCTGTACTGCCAGCCACTGAATCAAGTTCTTCAGAATGCTTGGGTTCTTCTTGATAACCAGCACAATAGGGTCACTGCTACTTATTGGTGTACCTGTACTTTGGGCAACCGTTTTGCTGAAATCACCTAGGCGGGTAGTCAACGCATGAGCGGCCACATTGATCTTGAATTTGCCAACCCCGATACGGTTGTTGGCTTTGGTCAGGCTCATGGCATTTACTGTTGGGTTGAAGCCCAAAAAGCCCTCGTCGATACGTATTTGTGTCTGGTTCCGTAAGCTGTCGTGCAGTCCTGCCAGCACAATAATGAGTTTGTAACCCGCGTCGGCAGCTTTGTTCATCAGGCCGACGTAGTTGCCCGTTTTGCCCGATTGCACCTGCCCAACTACCATGCCGCGACGTTCCCACGCACCGGGTGTTTTGGGGTTCGTTAGTCGGTCCAGAATATCGCTGGTCAGGTTATCTAACTGATTCAGGGTTGGCCCGGCCAGTTTGGGCTGCATATATAGATGATAACGCTCCCAAAACCGCCAGACTAGTTGTCTGTTGGCCCGACTTTCTTTTACCCACGGCTCAACGCGGTCGGCTTCATCGGTATCCAGAATCTGATAGGCGTCCTGCGATACGGAAAAATCGGCACGAAGCTGATTGATAATGGCCTCACGGTCAACAACTAAAGTCGGGTTCATGCTCAGAAACTGACCGACAACGGCAGCAATACGGGCATCGGTCAACTGACCTGTTTCATTTGCCAGTGTCAGGCTGGCGAAACTCTTGATTAACTCGGCATTCATAGGGCTTCAATCAGGTGAGGGTGGTCAGTGAAGGGTTCCATCATCAGGAGGCGTTTACGGGCTTCGGCCTCGGTCATAGTAGCAAGCAGGCTGTTATAGACCAGACGTAGCATACTCAGCAAGTCGGCATCGGCGGTATCATAGGGAATGGGCTGTGTATCAGGGCCGTTGCTTTCGCTAAGCACAATCAGCGGCACCGGAACGGTTTCTTCCAACAGCCGAAGCAGGGCAGCTACCGTAACCGAGTCTGGGTTGTTAAGTGCCTGACTAACAATTGGGTAACTACGGTTAATGCTGTAAAACCGCCGGTTGTGGCGCACCTGCTCCTGCCAGACCGGCACAAAACTTTGGGTCAGGCTGCGCTGGATGACTTTGCCCCGGTGCCGGTATACATCTACGGCATGACGGCGAACGGTGTCGGCAATACGTCGGAGTTCATCGCGGAGGGCGGCGGGTGGGCGGGCCACCGATTTTTTGATGTCGATCTGCCATTCGGCGTCCTGTTGATTCGTGATGTCTACCCGAATTCGCGCCAGTTTGTAATGTTCCTCTTTACTGTATAGACCCAGCCAGTTACCAGCCAACAACAGCCGCTGATTACGGTAGATATAAAACCCCTGTTGCTCATTCCAGCCACGCGGCCCGGCCCCGTTTTTGTGCGCCTCGCCCGTCATCAGCGATATATGGGGCAGCACGTAGCCCTTCACCAGTACGTTGCCCCCCGCCAGCGGCTCGTCGGCTAGGGGTTGCAGGCCCGGTTGCCCGTGCATGTAAGGGTCCCACGGCTCAACCGGGTTGCCGTTGAATGTGATTTTTAGCCCGTCGGTGGTCAGAAACCGATGATACACCAGCGCGAGGTGCGTCTTCACCAGCTTGGCCGCTTCCAGAAAAGCCGTTTCGTGCTTTTTGTTATCAACGCTGGTGTGTTTGGTGAGCCGGTCGAGATCTTCCCAGAGAACAATAGTGCCTCCCGGCAGACGGCGACACTCATCAATCAGGCCGGGTTTACCCACCTGCTCAATCAATTCCCAGCGGTTGGTTTGCGCGACATGGTCGAGGCTCCAGCACCAGTAAGCCGGTACCTGATCGGGCCGACGGCTAATAACCGTGAGCTTACGGCACTGTGATAATGACGCCGTTTTCAGGCCCAAACCAAACCGCCCCAGATCGGTTGGTTCGCGCTGAGCCAGCGGGTTGTACCCTCCCGGACGCATAGCCTCAATGATTTCGGCATCGTTCATGCCGCGCCCATCGTCGGCAATGGTGACCCATGAAGCCGGGCCAGCCCAGTGAAACCAGATCGATACGTTACGGGCACCCGCCGAAATCGAATTGTCGATAATGTCGGCAACGGCTACCTCAAGGCTGTAGCCTATTGACCGAAACGTTTCAAGAATAGCACTGGCATGGGGTTCAGCAGGCGTAATTCGGGGTATAAAAAAGACCTGTCAAGCGTTTGCTCAACAGGTCTTTAAAATTGCAAAGTAAGATCAAAACGAATAATCGTAATATTCTCTACGGTAGCCAATATTTAATACCTGATCACCAATATAATATTTCCCGTCTTTCCTAAAATTTGCTCTTTCTGGTAAAGCATCGGGGTCAGTTTTATATGTGTATTCTTGCGGACCTTGCTCAAAATTTTTATCAGTTCGCTCAGCAATGTCACGAGTTGCAAGCACGTAAGTCTTTTTAACTTCGATAATTGTATATGCGTGACGGTCAGACCACTGAAGCAATGTGGCTCCATCTCCAACCTTAGGTTCCATAGACTTGTCTTCAGCATAGACAAGATTTGTTAGTGTTCCGTGTTTCATGGCTCGAACCGGTTTAACCTGTACTCCAAAAACTCTTTTCTTGATTGATATGTTTTAGGAATTAAAATGGATTTGTTTTCAAAACAGCCAAAAAATTGCTGATAAAAATCTTCGGACGATCCTTGTTTTAGCTTTTTTGATATCAAGACTTTGTATTCGGTATCAATACAAATTAAACCCTTCTCATAGGCGCGATCATAAAGGTTAGAGAGGCAAAGTCCATTTTCTGGATTTAAACGTTCGTGTTCGTTTTCTGCCCAAGGCACTATGTGACCTGTGATCAAAAGATCTGGAATATTAATTCCTGAAATGGCGCATCGATTGGAATAAGTTTTTAAAACCATTTTTCTGAAAACACTTTGATTGACTCGTGTCTTCACGGATCGAATTTTAACTTCGCCTTTCAAATTTTTCAAGTCAAATTCAATATCTGGATATGCTTCCTCAATTGTTTCGTGCCTGTATTCTGCCAAAATTCTCTCACTTTCAAATATAAAATCTTCTTGACTACTCATAAATTCACTCCAAATCTTCTTTGCTTGATCTGCACCATCAGGTAATCCTACAAGTCCACGATTTGAGTTATAGGGATCTGAAAATGCAAAATTATTCAACTTTAATGCTACTTCGCTCTTACTTTTGCCTATTAAAGTTGCTATTTTTTCTATCTCTTGATGGCTTGGATCGAGCTTGCCAAATGGTAATTTTAAGTACGAATTAAAAGCAAGAACCATCTGATCGTGATTCCATAAACTAATCTCAGATTGATGCGTTTCGTTTTGATAACATTCGCTTAGATGAAATACAAATTTGCTTGGTCTAACAGTGTCAATCTCTACATTCACTATTTCAATCTTTCCAAAATAGATAAAATCTGAGTGATGTCTATCTCTATAAAACAAATGAATTTCTTCGCTGTTTCTACGTGCTTGAATCATTCTAGATTCTGCAAAATGATCATTAGGCCCCTCCCAATGCAAATATTCATCGACTAACTTATTATTGTATTGCTCCGAGGATTCCTGTTTTTGAGCAGTCACAAAAAGAACAATTTTGGAATCTCCTTTTGGCGTAACTACCCCACGAGCGAGCGCTTGATAAGCGGCATAGTTCTATAGCTCAGCAAGTCTATTACGTGAATAGTTTTGAGCTATCTCTATTCTGTCAAAAGATATAGGCATTGTATTATGAAGAAATTATTTTTCCTTATGTTTTAACCTGGCTTTTAAAGGTTTCAACTCACATTCAAATATGGTGATAATCTTCCATCCTGCGGCTACTAAGAGGGTTTCATTTTTTGCGTCGCGGCTACGATTGCCATTGATCTTGTCAAGCCACCAATCGGTGCGGGTTTTTGGGACGACGAAGTAACGGCAACCTTCGTGGCCATGGTAAAAACACCCATGCACGAAGATAACCGTTCTGTACATTGGTAAAACCACGTCGGGGGTGCCGGGGAGTTTTTTGTCGTGGAGGCGGTAACGGAACCCGTGCGCGTGGAGAAACTTGCGGACAATCAGTTCGGGTTTGGTGTCTTTGCTGCGTACGCGGCTCATATTGTAGCTGCGCTGTTCGGGAGTATGTACATCGGCCATGTAGAGATAACGAATAGTCGGGGTAATTTGCTCGGAAAGGTGAATGGAAATTTGGGGTTTTATAGGAATTTGAGCAGCCTCGGCCTAACGGAGCAAATCGCTCCGTTGGACAATACTCCGTTAGGCATTCACATTCCGGACGACTAACTGCACGGTGGTGCGGCTTTTTTGTTCGAGGAGGAGGGTTTTGCCGACTAAGACGCGGTCGATTGTGGCCTGATTGTAGTAGCGGATGGTGATCAGTTCTAGGCCCTCGTTATAGTTGACGCGGAAGTGCGGGCGCAGAGCGGCAAACAAAGTCTCGATACGGTCGGGGCGGTTGTCGACTACGAACGAGAAATTTAGCGCGGTCTGCTGCATGAGGTTGATTTTCAGGCCCGCCGCCGCCACCTGCCCAAAAATCAGGCTCAGGTTGTCTTCCGTAATGAACGAGAAATCGGTGGGGTGCAGCGAAATTAACCACTGATCCACTTTGAAAATAAATGATGCCACGGGCACGGGTACGTCGGCCACACCCACCACGGTGCCGGGCTGCGAGGGTTGCAGAAACGAGCGCACGTAGAGCGGGATGCCCCTGTTTTGCAACGGCTTAATCGTCTTTGGGTGAATGACCGTGGCTCCGTAATAGGCCAATTCGGTGGCGTCCTGATAGGTCAGGGCCGGGAGCAGTACCGTGTCATCGAAATATTTGGGGTCGGCGTTGAGCACGCCGGGCACGTCTTTCCAGATCGTAACGCTTTCGGCATCAAGGCAATAAGCCAGAATGGCGGCGGTGTAGTCCGAGCCTTCGCGGCCCAGCGTGGTGGTCTCGCCGGTGGGGGTGCTGCCAATGAATCCCTGCGTCACCACAATGCCCGGTTCGCCATTGGTCATGGCGGTAGTCATGGCCGTGTGAAGTTGTTGCCCGGTTACGGTCCAGTCTACACGTCCTTCGCGGAAGGTGCTGTCGGTACGGATCAGGCGGCGGGCATCGGCCCAGCGCACGGGGAGGTTTTGTTGCACCAGATAGGCCACCACCAACTGCGTAGACAGGATTTCGCCCATAGACACAAGCTGATCGTACACCTGATCGTAACTCCCCACGGGGGGCGTTTGTAGTACAGCCCGCGTAGTGTCCAGATGCACCTGAATGGGCTGAAATGCTGCCGCCGACAAACCTAGTTCCTGACTGATTTTCAGGTGATTAGCTTCCACCAACGACCAGCGTACCAACGCCTCGTCGGAATGACCGGCCCAGTAGCTTTCCACCACGGTCTCGAGCGCATTGGTGGTTTTGCCCATCGCCGAAATAACCACACCCAACGGCTGACCGGCATACGATTTCAGGATAGCATACAGGTTGCGCACCCCCGCCGCATCACGTACCGAGGCCCCGCCGAATTTGAAGATTTTGGTCATGGGTCACCTACTCAACCACCTGAATCGGCACCGTATACAACTGCGCTACGGGTTGGCCGTTCAGGCGGGCGGGTTGCCATTTGGGCATGATCTCGATGGCGTGGATGATGCTGATGATGTAGTCATCCATACCACGCTGGGCTTCGATCCTGCGAACCGGTGCCGAATCGACGGTAATATCGTAGAGCTTGCCGTCGGGGGACACAATAAAACGCACTTTCATGGGGCCGGTTTTATACTTCAGCCGGTCCAGCGACGTGGGGTATTCGATGTGGTCAGCCATGAATTTGAGCATGGCATCGCGCCCACCGGGAAATTCGGCCAACTTCTCGACGGATGTGTAATAACGGCCCGGATAGGTCTGACGGGGCACTTTTTGTGCTTCAGCCGCCGTGGTAAGCCATAGAAAGGAGGCTACAGCAGCCAGCGTACCCAACCAGCACGGGGGCAAAAACGGCGATTTCATTTGGTTATACAGATTCGTTTACTGTGGGTATTTTTGAATTAAACGCGGCCAGGGCAGCCGCCAATTCGGGCAGTAGTTCCGGGTTTTGTTCAATGCCATTGCCCACCACAATCAGGTCGGCACCAGCGGCGAGGGCTTCGTAGGCTTTTTCGCCCGAATTGATCCCGCCCCCCACCGCAATGGGCGTGTCGACGGCGGCGCGAACGGCGGCAATCAGCGCGGGCGGCACAGGCCGACGGGCACCGCTACCAGCATCGAGGTAGGTCAGTTTCAGGCCCAGCAGCTCGCCCGCCATTGCCGTGCAGGCCGCCACACCGGGTTTATCGTGGGGTAGCGGGGTGGTATTGCTGATGTACGAGACGGTGGTTTGCGCGTCGCCATCCACTAGCATATAGGCCGTGGACACAATATCGAGTCCACTCCGCTTCAGCAGCGGGGCCGCCACCACATGCTGCCCGATCAGAAACTCGGCGTTGCGGCCCGAAATGAGCGACAGCAGCAGCAGCGAGTCGGCAGAGGGTTCGATGTGGGCGGCGTTGCCGGGGAAAAGAATAATGGGCGTGTCGGTCAGTTGCCGGATCGTAGCAATCATTTCGCGCTGCACATAGTCGGTGATGAGGCTACCACCAACGAAAAAAAAGTCAGCCCGATACCGAACGGCCCGACTGACTGTGTCAACAAAGTCGTAATGCCCCACTTTATCAGGGTCGAGCAACACGGCCAATGATTTACGCCCCTCCTGCCTACGCTTCGTTAGCGTAGTCAACAGGCTGAACGGGTGCTTTTTCGTGGTACTGGGGTTCAGCGGGTTTGGCTGTGGGGTTGATTGCATTGTTATTCCGAATACGAGTCAGCAGTCCCGACACTTGCTCACGAGCAATATTGGTGAGTACCGACGTTAACAAACCGCCAATTAACCCACTGGCTGCTGCCGACTTTTGGGTAGCTTTCGCCTGTTTCTTTACCTCACTCTGAGGCTGACGGTAGCTGACATTGTCATCATCATCCTCATCATCGTCCTCCTCGTCATCATCATCGCGTTCACCGTATTTTTCAGCGTAGCGGTACTCCTTCGACTTGGGCAGAATCAGGCTGGTCAGCAAAAATACGCCGAAAGCAACACCAGCCACCAACGCCGTTGTTTTCCCAATTTCTGAGGCGTCGGTTTTCAGCGAATCTACCCCGTCCTGAATCGATTCTTTGAAGCGTTCGGTGGCCTGCATAAGTTGCGCCCGGCGGGCAGTGGTGTCGGCAAAGAGTACTTTTGGGTCTTCCATAGTCGTGTGTCGTTTTTTACTTTAAATATTGCCCCTCTTCGTTGATGGAGGCGGTGGTTTGGTTCATCAGTTCCTGCACGGCATTCGATTTCTCTTCGCCTTTCTTGTCCTGACTCTCTTTTAAGGCGTTGTAGGCAATTTTCCGAATGATGTTGATCATCGACGGCTTCGAGACGGCCCAGATCAGGGTGAGCAACAGAAAAAAACCAGCCACGATCAGAAAGCCGAGGTAACGGCTATTGGTCACTTCGTTGAGGTAAGCGGCCAGCAGACTGAATAAAAAAATGGTCGTGATGGTGGCCAGAAACCCCAAGATGACCCCGTGAATGGCGGTTATGGCACCCTCCTCTAGTTTACCACGGGTTTCGAGGGTAAACAGCTCAATACGAGCTTCCAGGTAGCGGAATAAATTTTCGCGGATTCCTTCCAGACGTTCCAACATGATCTTCGTTGCAGTTTCGTGCGTACACTATCCATTACAAAAAATACCCCACTTTGTTCGGAACTCTGATTCAACTGCCTGGCTTCAAATTAAATCGTTGATTAACAGTGTGTTGAAAAAATAGCCCAATTCGCTCAGATCGCTAACGATGGATGAGCCGGGTTACCCGTTCGACACGATAGTGGGGAAAAATGTCGCCGATGATCAGCGGTTGAAGAACGTTTTCAGTTCCTGTAGTGCCGACCGGATGCGTGTTTTCACCGTGCCAAGGGGCAGGCTGAGGGCCTCGGCGGCCTCTTCGTGGGTGTAGCCGCCAAAATAAACCAGATTGATCAGTTCGCGGCGGTCGGGGCGAAGTTTGGCTACTACGTCCTTCAGGCCAATATGGTCGGGGTTTTCGGGAGCCACCGAATGCTGCCGGTCTACCAAAAACGTGCTTTCGTCGCTGCTCGACAGCGTTTGCGCCGCGCTGGGTCGGCTCATGGCCTTGCCCGCCCGGATACTGTCGATAGCCGTATTTCGGGTAATGTTGAGCATCCAGGTAAACAGACGGCCCTTTTGGCGGTCATAACTGGCCAGGTTATTCCAGATCTTCACAAACACCTCCTGCAACAAATCCTGCGCCTGCTCCTCTTCGCGCACTACTTTCAACAACACACCATACAGCGCTGCCGAATAGTTTTCGTACAACCACTGGAATGCCTGCTCGTTTCGCTGCATGAGCCGGTCAACCAGCACAGATTCGTCAGTAAGGAGTGAGTGGCTTTTCAAAGGTAGGTTTTGTTGTGAACCCAAATATACCGGCTTCGGCGAGTAAAGACCTGGCGGGTTCATCGGTGGTGACTAGTTGAGAGCAGGTAGGAGTAACTCTCCACCACCTAGCAAATGTTGAACCCAACTTATGGACAGGAAACGCAAAATAGAAAATAGCGCAGAAAAAGCCCTTGGGAGCCATCTCTGCGCTAAAGAAAAATGATCTAATTGGCACCCCCGTTCTCGAATTGCTTGGCCAGTGAGGAGATTTCGCCTCACTCGTTGCTAAAGAGGGGATTTGTTGCTACAAGTAAGCTCCCGCAATGGCCAGTACGGCCTGCTTGGTCAGGATTTCGTCGAACGCCTCGCGCGAACGGGCCGCGTCGATACCCGTTACGTTGGGTAAACCCGTCAGCACTACGCCAGCCTGCGTGGTGTTATCTTCACCAGCATAGGCAGCAGCGGGCATTTCGGCGGGGTCAGAAATCCAGCTTTTCAGTCCGCGAAGCCGCCGAACTATGGCCGCGTGACGCGCCTCGACCGAGTGAATCTGGAGCGCCCTGGTCAATACCGCTTGTCCCAGCAGGGCCGAAGCCTGTCCTTTGTAAGCCCGAACACCCACGTCTTCAAACGTCTGCGCCGTAGCCAGAAACACCTGATAGGTTGAAAACGCGTTGCCAAAGCGAAACGTGGGTTTAGCAATCGCAGCCGTACCCAACGCCCCTTTCAACAGCGCTACGTGGGCGGCTTCGTGCTTGCTGATCTGGGCAATAATGGCCTGATCACCAGCCACTACCAGACCCGACGTGGCCAGACCGGTACGGTAAAATTCGTCTTCCAGGTATTCCAGCGTCAGGGCAAAGTTTAGCACATCGGCCACGGTTGATGCCTGGGCGTAGGCGTCATTGAGGCTGGCGGCCAAAATGGCGGGCGTAGCCACGGCGGCGGTGGCTTTGCGGCTCAGTTTGAACAGGTTGCGGCGGGTGTAATATTCCACACGCTCGGCCACGTCACCGTCTAATTTTTCTATGTCTGAAAAAATATTGAACAGATTCATAATGTCTTGTTGATTAAGGGTGAACTACTGGGGCAGATTGGCACCCGAAATTTTGTTGGTCACAAACGGTTGCGCCAGTGGCAACACCTGCGTAGGCGTATAGGCTTTATCGAGGCCGGTAGCGTCAATCACGTCGTCGCCGGCGAAAGCTGCCGTGCGGGGGGCCAGCAGATCACGGATGATGGCGGCGTGCCGGGCTTCTACCGAAACAATTTTGCCCGCAAGCGTCAGGTAATCAGCACTCTTAATCAGTTTACCGGCTCCGTTATAAGCACCTACACCGAGGTCTTCAAACGTTTTGGCGGCACCCAGTACACTGGCGCGGTCGCTAAAATTAATAGCCGTGAAGTTGGGCGTGAGGCCAATGATGGCCGCCGAACCGAGGGCCGCTTTGAAAAACTCGCGGTGGATGATTTCGTGATCCCGAATTTCGGTCAGAATGGTCTTTTCATCGGCCGACATGTTGGCGTAAGGCGTAGCGATCACCATAGTATAGAAGGCGGCTTCGAGTTGCTCCAACGCATAGGCATAGTTCAGGATGCCGGTATCGCCGCTGCCCAAATCAACAATAGTGGGTGTAACCTGTACGGTTTCGGTTGAGCTACAGGCCATGAGCAGGCCAGATGCCGCCACGGTGAAGCCTGCGTAACGCAGAAATAGGCGCCGACCCAAAAACATTGACGGGTGTTCGGGCGACACAAACACGCCGGGCGCGACCTGTTGGTCTTTGTTTGACGAGAGCATAGTTTTCAAGGTATTAATTGGTTGTTTTCCATCCTGCACAATGCAGACCTTTCCATGTATACGGCAGCAGGCATCGGCACGGATTTGTAGACTTAACAAAAAAAATAGACCGAGGGATTAGAAAGGGCTTGAAGTTGCTGCCAACAGGAAAACCTGAACTGGTCGCCGACTACCGAAAAAAGTGCCATTGAGGCCGCCCTGATACCGTTTGATTACTAAGCGAAACGATCAGGCACAAAATGGCCGGGACGACGCATTTATCATGTAAATACCACCTTCTTTTCCGTTATCCCTCAACCAAACCAGTTCTCAACATGAATACGACCACTGCCGCCACGTACCGTTACGTTACCCTTCTGGTAGCCACCGCCGCCATTTTCGCCTCCGTTTTTGGCTGCAAAAAAGATACCACTACCGACCCCGTCGTGCTGACGTCATTGCAGGGAACCTGGAAACTGACCAGCCTCAACGTATCGCCTGCTTACCTCAGTTTCACCGACATTGCGGCGGGGTTGAATGCCCTTGAACCCAACTGCCTCAGCAACGTCACGGTCACGTTTACCGCCGCCGGGGCCGTCACCAACAATTTGTCGTCGGTAACGGCCTGCGCCAGTGCCGCCAATTCGCAGAAACTGGTGAACACGTTTTTTAGCAGCGCCGCCACCTATGTCGAAACGGCCAGTCAGGTGGTACTAACCACGGCGGGTCAGGCGGTGGTTAGTACCAAAGTATTGACGGCCACCACCGCCACCTTAACCACACAACTCCCCATCGACCCCGGCAATAACCCCGTTAAGACAATGTATACAGTGGTGTTGACGAAGCAGTAGGCATGAGTTCAACGTCTAAGCTTGGCTTTATGCAGCCCAAGCTAAGGCACTTTCCCATAGCTGGAATTGCTGTGGCGTGGTCCGACTGATGGCCGCGTCGCTCCATTGCCGTTGGGGTTCTATCGACCAGCGACGAACAAAATAAGCCACAATGTCAGGGGCATCCAGTATCGGGTCGTTGCATACAAACCCGTCTGTCTCCCGCCCAGCCTTTAACCAGCCGCAACAACTGGCGTGCCCAATCGGTGAGGGGTTTGTGATCCCGCTTTTTGTCAGCATAGAAGCCTTTAGAGGGGACTAGTCGCGCAAAACCAGGTAGTCAGAAAGGTGGCCCACCTGTCGGCAGCGGTTGGCAAGGGTCGGATGAAGTCGATTACCCTACTTTTGCAGACAAATTTACTAACCCGATTGTGCCATGCCTATTGCCTTCAACCCCGCCGAATCACTGCTCATCGACGACTTCGAGGCGTTTTTGCGCTACCTGGAAAGCAAGCCCGCCATGCCCCTGACGGCGGCGGGCGACCTGAAATCGGCTGATCTGTGGGCGTTGAACGACCGGGTCAATTATAAGGCTCCCGACTACGTGACCCCGCGCAGTCGGCAGATCGATTACCCTCTGCTCGGTTTTCTGTTTCAGGTGGCAACCAGCAGCCGGTTGTTTCTGGTACAGTTCGGTAAAGCCACCACGCTACAGGCCAACCGCGCCCGGCTCGATGCCTACCACCAACTGACCCTGGAAGAGCGCTATGTGTTTCTGCTCGAAACGGCCTGGTGCCACCTCGATTGGGCCACGCTCGACGGCGACGACCGCAGCGGGCAGGGGGCAGCGTGGTTCCGCGAAGGGGTGACGCAATTGCTCAAAAACCCCATTGACGTGCCCGTAAGGGTCATTGCGCGTTCATATACGAAGGATGATGCTCCTGATACGGTTCAGGCTTTCGTTTCGGCAAACGTTTACATTCGTATGGGCTACTGGTTTGGCTGGTACGACGTCCGGGAGTTACCCACGCCCTCGAAACGAGACAAGTATTCCTTTGAATTTGAGCAGATTACGCTGGCTGAGTGGGGCCGCGAGTGCCTGACAGTGCTTCATCAACGTCGCCCGTTTCATCTGTGGAATCAAAACGCGTTCAGCCTTTTCGAGCCCGATGCAGATGCGACGTATGAAGAAGCCGTTGCCGTAAATGTCTTTGTCGAGCCGTTCCGCACGTTGCTTGACGAACCCGATCTGGTGAGTCTATACCCTATCAATCCCAACCCGCCCAAGGGTACATATTGGCTCCGGGTCGAACTGCCCAACCACAAGGTATCGCGTACCATTGCGATGCCCGCCGAAGAAACCCTGGAGGGCTTCCACGAAGCCATTCAGGACGCGTTCAACTTCGACAATGACCACCTCTATATTTTCTGCCTGAACCTGCGCAACCCCTACAACGGCCCGCAATACTACGACCCCCGCACCGAACCCGGCTGGGCCGATGGTGACCCCGCCGACGAGGCCACCCTTGCCAGCCTGAACCTCTACGAAGGGCAGCGGCTGCTCTACATTTTCGATTTCGGCAACCGCTGGGAATTTTTCATTACGCTGGAACGACACCTGCCCAACGAGACCACCAAAACCACCAAAGTGATTGATAAAGTAGGCAAGGCACCGAGGCAATATTGAGCGATGTTAGTACGTTTCCAGGAGCAACTTAAACTTCGACGGTGAAACAATCGTCAGGCTTGGAAAATCCAGCGTTTTGAATACGTCAAAGCTCTGGTCATAGGTCACCAGGCAAAGTGCATTTGCTGACATGGCTAGGTTTGAAAACTTGTTATCGTCGGGGTCTTTCGTGATCGGCCAAACGAAATAGGGCTCTGCAAACACGATGTTGGTGGCTGAGCATAACACGTTTAGGATAAAATTGGCAGTGATTGGGCTGTAGAAGCTTGCCACCATTTCCTAGTATTCCGCCAGAATCTCTGTGCTTACGACCCAATCGAACACGTTGTCCCGAAATGCTTCATAGCTAAAAAACTCAGGATTGTTTCGGTTGATGGTCGTCAGCAACGCGTTCGTATCAATAACGACGCGTGGTTGGCTCATTGATTGCCTTGCCGTAGGCGTTCATAATCAGCCCCGGTGATGCCCCGTTCGCGCACGTCGTTGTCAACGCTGCTAAGCAATTGGTCAGTGTAATAAGCTGTCAGGAGAGCTCGAAGGTGTGTGGTCTCCTGCTCACTCATGGGGCGGTTGAACAGCCGTAACAACGTCATTTGTAGGTCGTTAAGCCCTGTTGGCTGTGCTTGTAGCTGGCTCATAATCAATTATACTAAAGAATACCTTATCTACACAATTCGCAGCTTGGCAAAGCTCAATAGCAACGTCTTTTCGCCCACCACATCGAACTGGATGACGGCTTTGCGTTCGGTGCCGTTTTCGTCGAGGGATTTCACGGTGCCGAAGCCGAATTTGGCGTGCTCTACGTTCATACCCGCCGTCAACGCCGACGTGTTGCTGGGGGCGAAATCAGCCGAGGGCGTGTGCGTGACCGTGACGGGGGGCACCTGCCGCTGGGCGGTTTTTTGCGCCAACGACCGCACGAAGTTCATCGACCCCGCCGAGGGCATCTCGTCTTTATTGCGAGAGGCGTAGGTGTCGTCGCCTTTGAAGCGCGGCTTGGGGGGCGTCACCGTCTTGCTCATCGTCAGAAACGACTGGTCGACCTCCATCAGAAACCGGCTCGGTTCGCAGATTTTCAGGCGTCCGTAGTGGTAGCGGCTTTCGGCAAAGGAGAACGTCAGGCGTTTTTCGGCGCGGGTTATGGCCACGTAAAACAGCCGCCGTTCTTCTTCCAGGTCGGCGCGGCTTTCCAGCATCATCTGGCTGGGGAAGAGGTCTTCTTCCAGACCCACGATGTGTACATTCTTGAATTCCAAGCCTTTAGCGGCGTGGATGGTCATCATTGTCACCTTGTCGTTGTCGCCATCGTCTTCTTTTTCGTCAGCGGTGGTTAGCAGCGAAACGGTTTGCAGGAACGAACTAAGGCTCTTGTCTTCGTTATCGGGGTTGTCCACAAACTCCTTGACGGCGTTGAGCAGCTCCTGCACGTTTTCGTACCGCGCCAGGCCCTCCACGGTCTTGTCTTCGTACAACTCCTTCAAAATGCCCGACGTCTTGGCCACGTGCGAGGCCACTTCGTAGGCATCTTTCTTTTCCAAAAGGAGCATGAAGCTCTTGATCAGGTCCGAAAACTGGTCGATAGCCACGCTGGCCCGTCCGGCAATGTGCGCCGTGATGTTACTCACCACGTCCCAGATCGGAATGTTCTTTTCCGACGCCAGGACCGTGATTTTAGCCACAGTCGTGTCGCCAATGCCACGTTTGGGCAGGTTGATTATCCGTTTGAAGGCCTCCTCGTCGCTTTGGTTAACCGTGAACCGCAGGTACGCCACCAGGTCTTTGATCTCCTTGCGGGTGTAGAACGACAGGCCGCCAATGATGCGGTATTTGATACTAAGCTTGCGCAGGGCTTCTTCAAACGCCCGCGACTGGGCATTGGTCCGGTACAAAATGGCGAAGTCGTTGTTGCGCAGGTTCTGCTGCATTTTGGCCTCGAAAATGCTCGTAGCCACCATCCGCCCCTCCTCATTGTCCGACGATGCTTTAATGACTTCGATCAGCGGGCCGTTTTCATTGTCGGTAAACACCCGCTTTTCCAACTGATTCCGGTTGCGGGCAATCACCGAGTTGGCGGCCTGCACAATAGTGTTGGTGGAGCGGTAGTTCTGCTCCAGCTTCACGATTTTCACCGTGTCTTTGCCGTAATCCTTCTGGAAATTGAGGATGTTTTCGATGTTGGCCCCCCGGAAGGCGTAGATACTCTGGGCATCGTCGCCCACGACGGCAATGTTCTGGTGTACCGCCGCCAGCTTGCGTGTGATGAGGTACTGCGACACGTTGGTATCCTGAAACTCGTCGACCAGTACGTGCTGAAACTTGTGCTGGTATTTGTGCAGAATAGCGGCGTGGTCGCGGAAAAGGACGTTGGTGTTGAAGAGCAGGTCGTCGAAGTCCATGGCGTTGGCCTGGAAGCAGCGGCGGGCGTATTCTTTATAAATCCGACCTACCTCCGGCATCCGCGCCGACTCATCATCGGCCCGCAGAATGGGGTTCATCAGGTACTCGTCGGGGCCCACGAGGCGGTTTTTGGCACTCGAAATCCGGTTGAAAACGGCATTGGCCCGGTACACTTTATCGTCCAGGTCCATCTCGCGCAGGATGGCCCGGAGCAGCGATTTCGAGTCGTCGGTATCGTAGATGGAGAAGTTGCTGGTGTAGCCGAGGGCTTTGGCTTCGATGCGCAGGATTTTGGCAAAAACGGAGTGGAAGGTACCCATCCAGATGTTGCGGGCCTCACTACCGATTACCTTCTCGATCCGGTTGCGCATTTCGCCGGCGGCCTTGTTCGTAAACGTCAGCGACAGAATCCGAAACGGGTCAACGCCTTGGGCAATCAGGTGGGCAACGCGGTAGGTAAGCACGCGGGTTTTGCCCGACCCAGCCCCCGCAATGATCATCATCGGCCCGTTGCCGTGGGTGACTGCTTCGCGTTGGGGGTCGTTCAAACCAGCTATATAATCGATCATTAGGAGGTTTCGTTGTACGATAAATCAACACCCAAAAATACGAAATAATTGCCCCGTTGGACGGAGCGGCACTCCGCCGTAACCGGCCCGCAAACGGTTCCTGTTGACATTAATATCGGTATATTTGGTTAGAAATCAAGCGCACAACGTCATGGTAGCAGTTGAAAAACCCGTAGCCGAGGCATTGCCCACTACGTTTAAAACAGTTGACGAATTTGAGCAGTGGGAGTGGACAGACGGTCGGGAGGGAAGCTATGAATTCGTTCGCGGACGAATCATTGAAAAGAGCGAGATGAAACAAGCTGAGTATCTGATTATCAGGTTTCTGACGCGCCTGTTTGCGAAAACGGCAGCTTATGTGCAAGGCGACGAACTAACGCCAGAGATGGATTCGTACATTGATGAGACCCGCAAACGCCGCCCGGACTTAGCTTATTTTACTGCCGCCCAAATCGAAGCAACCCGGACAGGTGAACGGCAGAGAACGCAGTTCGCCATAGAGATTCTGTCTGATTCCGAATCGCATCAAGACGTACTTGACAAAGTGCAGGATTACTTCGACGCGGGTGTGCAACTGGTTTGGTATGTGATTCCGGAAAGCCAGAAAATCTACGTCTACACCTCGCCTGATGCCTCGCAGGCGTACAAAGGTTCAGCCATTATCTCCGCCGCCCCGGTTGTGCCCGATTTCCAGTTCACCGTTGCCGATTTATTCGCGTAAGCGGACTTGACAAAGGCGTGGGCGCTTGTATCTTTGTTTCACTCAAGCGGGAGTAGCTCAGTCGGTAGAGCGGCAGCTTCCCAAGCTGCAGGCCGTGGGTTCGAGACCCATTTCCCGCTCGTATGTAAAAGGTTGACTATAAGCCGTTTAGCTCATTTGCTGAACGGCTTATCTGTTTTTCAGAAGTGGCTAGGTACAACATTAGGTACAACAATTTCCTCCTTGCTCTTGATCAAACCCATTAAAAGGAATAGTCCAGCGTAAAGGTGTTAGTTCCAACGGGCATCAATGATGTTGGGGGTGGAAATGGCATGAAGGGCTTTAAAACGCTCACTCTATGATGTACATTGGTGGGTGCGAATACAAATACCATTGTCGATCCACGATAAATTTGATTCCTTCTATATTTACCCTTGTGTAAATTTTGGCTCTGACACGTTGAATGACTACCGAAAACCGACTGGAGCAAAGCTTTATCCAGAAGCTCACCGAACTTAAATACACCCACCGCTCCGACATTCGCGACCGCGATACGCTGGAGCGTAACTTTCGGCAGAAGTTTGAAACCCTTAACCGCGTTCACCTGACCGACGCGGAATACAGCCGCCTGCGCGACGAGATCATCAACGCCGATGTATTTGCTGCTGCCAAAACCCTGCGCGAACGCAATACATTTACCCGCGAAGACGGCACCCCGCTTGACTACACTTTGGTAAACCTTAAAGACTGGTGTAAAAATGACTTTGAAGTCATCAACCAGTTGCGAGTGAATACAAACAATAGCCACCACCGCTATGATGTCATCTTGCTCATCAATGGCGTACCGGTTGTGCAGGTCGAGTTGAAAACGTTGGATGTGAGCCCCTTACCAGCAATTTTTGCCCCAGAAACGACAACGACTGATCCACTATGAGCGAACACACTCAACATAAATTGGGCAAAACCCTCTGGGGTATAGCTGACCAACTACGCGGAGCGATGAATGCCGACGATTTTCGCGATTATATGCTGTCGTTCTTGTTCCTGCGCTACCTCTCAGACAATTACGAAGTAGCTGCCCAACGCGAGCTTGGCCATGATTACCCGACTTTACCGGAAGATGATAAAAGTACCCCGCTGTCGGTTTGGTACGAGGCCAATCCCACCGACGTACCTGAGTTTGAGACATTGATGCGCCGGAAAGTGCATTACGTTATTGAACCGCACCATCTGTGGAGCCACATTGCCGAACTGGCCCGCACCGACCACACCGACCTACTACAAACCCTACGGGAAGGGTTTAAATACATCGAAGAAAAATCGTTTGAAAACGCCTTTCAGGGTTTGTTTTCGGAGATAAACCTGGACTCCGACAAGCTGGGCCGAACGTACCCGGAGCGCAATAAAAAGCTCTGTGTAATTATCAAAAAAATTGCCGAAGGGCTGGCTGATTTCCCTACCGATACCGACGTGCTGGGCGATGCCTACGAGTATCTGATTGGGCAGTTTGCGGCTGGTTCGGGCAAAAAAGCCGGAGAGTTCTACACTCCGCAACCACTCTCAACGGTGCTCTCCGAAATTGTTACCCTAGACAGTCAGGAACCCGCCACCGGCAAACGAAAGAAACTCGAAAAGGTGCTTGATTTTACTTGCGGTTCTGGTTCGCTGTTACTGAACGTACGTCGGCACATCGGGCCGAACGGAATTGGAAAAATTTACGGTCAGGAAAACAACATCACGACCTATAACCTCGCCCGCATGAACATGCTGTTGCATGGGGTGAAAGATTCTGAATTTGAGATTCACCATGGCGACACTTTACGCAACGACTGGGACTTGCTCAATGAAGTTAATCCAGCCAAAAAGACAGAGTTCGAGGCTATTGTAGCGAACCCACCTTTCAGCCTGCGTTGGGAACCCACCGAAAGCCTAGGAGACGATTTCCGGTACAAAGGGTATGGCCTTGCGCCAAAATCGGCGGCTGACTTTGCCTTTCTCCTGCATGGCATTCACTTTCTGGCCAAAGAAGGCACAATGGCCATCATTCTTCCCCACGGTGTACTGTTCCGGGGCGGAGCCGAAGAACGCATACGTACCAAGCTGCTGAAAGATAACTACATCGATACGGTCATTGGCCTACCGGCCAACCTGTTTTTCTCGACTGGTATACCAGTCTGTATTCTGGTCTTGAAAAAGTGTAAGAAGTATGACGATGTGCTGTTCATCAACGCAAGCGAACACTACGAAAAGGGCAAACGGCAGAATGTGTTACGGGAGCAGGATATTCAGAAAATCGTGGATACGTACCAACACCGCAGGGAAGAAGAGCGGTATGCCTGCCGGGTGCAGATGGACAAAATCGAGGAACACGGCTTCAATCTGAATATTTCGCGTTACGTCAGCACAGCGACCACAGAAAAACAAATAGACCTCAAAGCAGTACAACGAGAGTTGGTAACAATTGAAACACGAGCCACTGAAGCAGCCGCCCGGCATAATCAGTTTCTACAGGAGCTTGGCCTAGATACTATCTAACTGAACATGAATTGAACTCCGTAAAAATCTCAGCTTTATCATTAACAGAATTCCTCTCGCTAGAGACTGGTAGAATACCATCTTATGAGACTAATAGAACTTAAAAATCCACCCCGTGACGATTTGACCCGACTTAGTTTTGAAGAGTATGAGGAAGAAACAACCGATTCTGAAAGATGGATCTGGTTCCGTAAACACCTCTTCACTTTTAATTCGCTCAATGTCATTGCAGAGGTGAAATACAGCCTTTCCATCTCCGATGACCCTCTAGCCACCTATGATAATAACTGCTCGTATATGTTTGAGGGATGTGCGCTAATTGCCACGTACAAAGAAGTATACGACAACAATATTTCGTCTTATGACGCAGATTCGTTTGAGCAAAAAACGAGGTTGATTATCAATACAACTGAACAGTTACAGACTTTTGTAGAATCGGCAACAGCGCTCAGTGCTTTTTTCTGACTAGAGTGTGTTTGCCGTTTCGTACGAAATTCGTCGCTAGACTGGAAACGTCCTAGGGTGGAGGTTGTCAAGACCTTACTTCGTAGAAGCTAGTAGTCCATTAATCGAGGGCGGCCCATTAGTCAGGCGTTAGGTATCCCCTCTGTCACGCATAAAGTCAGTATGCCAATCAAGGGTAAACGACTGACTGCGGAAAAATCGGCTGTGAAATAATTATTGGCATCCTGGTCAGGACAGCCTCAACCAGCCGGGGGAGGAGTACAGGGGGCGGGGGTGAAAAGAGGGCTATGATTAATAGATGTGTGGGCGATAGTCCCAGCCTCTGTGCGTGTATGTGATAGCTGATAAACGCCCTTTAAGCCATGGCGATAGCTTATCAGATGGCAGGGTATCCAACCTTTGAGCGTGCTGGGGAATTTCAACTTGCTGATAGTCAGCGATTATAATGAAAGCGACAGATTTTCAACGGCTAAAGAATCGCGCAGGCCAAAAACAAAATTTCTGCTTCTTCCTACTCTGGACGATTCTCAGCGACTATGAGCAGCGATAATTTGAGACAAGTCGATGACTATCAGGCATTTAAAAGTATAAAACACGCTCTTAGGTGTACGTGTACACCCATAGTTACACACGGACACGGATTCCATAGAAAGTAATTGTGGGTAGTTCCCAACCGTCCCAAGTGGGGGTTCTTGACAGTTTTTTATTCCTAAAGGAGTCTACCCATTAGCTACCAACGGGTTAGGCATATTGACTATGGTAACGCAAGGGGTTCCTGTTATCCTATAGATGGTAAAGCCTGTCGTCAACGGGTGTCAACTGGCCATTATGCGGGCTCTCTCACCACAAAGGGGCGGGCAATGCCTTCATGAGCCTTTCTGCGAGCTGGTCTATCCGGCTGTTTATAGTAGGTGTGGAATGAATCGGGGCCACATCTTTGCTGGTAAAAAAGTATGGCCAATCAGTAGCGGTTACAGTCTACAAGTAGTGAGGGCAAAGAGGCCGGGGGGAGTGAGGCGGGGGTAGGTCAAAAGGGGGCGTGGCTAGTCAGGCGGTGGGGTGATAGTCCCAGCGGTAACAGGAAAAATATATACCAATATATACCAATTTGTATATCTGGTTATCAGACTATTAACTGAATGCTGGGTGGGTGGATATACTATGTCGTACCAGGTCATACCATACCCTACAAAGGGTGGGGAGGTAGTAATCCAAGGCCATATAAGCCGCTAGTTTCGCCCAAATTATCTAGGTATTGACAACGTGTTGACTAACAACTGATTAGTTGTTTTGTTAGGTTAACAGAAGGGGGAGGTTAATTAGGGCATTGGAGTAACGGAATAGCGTCTTCATGGTCGAAGCGGATACATCCACCGCTTAGGTCAACGACTGTCTGGTTATAGGTACTCGACAAGGGCAGAATAAGGCCCTAGAATGTTGCTAGGCTGCCACTCGGACAAGGTAGTGACCACCCGAGTCACGGGTGGCTCCTGGTGAATCGTGGCGCTTTCGTGCGCTGGTGAAGGCATCAACTAGACGTCGGCCAGATCTAACCCTTGCTGGATCATATATTTTGATTCCCGCCAAACGCCTAAGCAACGAACCTACAAAACCTACAAAAGCCCCCCGCTGGACTTCTGTAGGTTTTGTAGGTTACCCAGCTAGGCATTTTGATTTGACAGTGTCGGGTGAGTTCGGTAGCGCGGAGCTTCGGGCCTCCCGCCTGTTGGGTCGGCAATTTCCTCGATTAGCCAACCAGTAGCCACCAACTCGCATAAGGCGGCTTCTACATCAGGAGTTGTCTTTAAGTGTGTCCAACCCCGCTGCACCACGTCACGGACCTTGAATCCGTCGGGTAGTTTACCGCGTTTAATTTCAGCCAAAATACGTTCCGCTCCCGCTAAGCTGACAGTATCGAGTAGACCGTAAATGCGCCGGGCGTGGCTCATCAAATACGCGCACCATTGAACGGCCATTTGGGCGGCCCCTGCAGAAACTGACTGGCGATTGATGGCTGGATCGTCTATGCAGTTCACCACATGGAACACCAAGGCCAGAGAAGGCATAAGCGAACGGTATTTGGTGAAGTGTTCCAGCAACAACCCACTTTCGGCTCGTAACACGGTGAGCTCCAACTCGGTTAGCCATGTCCTGAATATGGCTTGCGCTTCGTTATCGAAATGAACATAAGGAAATTTATTGTACTCGTCGGCAGCAAAGCCTAAGCTGCTCAAGTCCATGTCGGCCAGTTGGCGAATCAGTGAAAAGGCTTTGTCTCGACCTGCCTTGTCGGGCACTTCGTCCGTGTAGTCCCACTGTGGTCGGTCAGGGTAAACGGCCACCTGTAACCGCTGCACGAACCCGTCATTGTCGTAGCCGGTGGCGGCGTGTAGGTACCCCAAGAGTTTAGCCGGCTGAATGCCGCCAAACAAGGAGACGCAAACGGATTTTACGTGCATGGTCCCCCGGCCGATACGGTCAATAGTACAGCTACCATTACCGTTCCAGGCTTCCAGGTAAAAGGCCCGGTCCTGCTCATGGCCTGTCCGGTCCCAGCCTGCCAGTAAGCCCGTCAGCTCGTCGCGGAACTGGAGCAGGCCGTTTGGATTTTCGTTGAGCAATTCCCCCAGTTTCTCAACGGTCGCGTCTGAGGTCATATACCGACGCTCAACGGGCTTCTGTACCGCTTCAGGATAGGCTACGGGGTTGGCTACTGGCTTTCCTTTTAACCGATCCTGTTCCTGTGCCTGATAGACTTTCTTTTGCGCTTCATAAGTAGCTTGCTCTGCATTGTAGCGTTGTAGTTCAGCCTCGTGACTCTCCCTCGATTCTGTAATGAGCCGGTTTAGGGGCTTGAAAACCTCGGCCACAGAGGGCGTTTTTAACGCTGACGGATCGCCAATCACGGCTCCCCATAGATTAGGAACAATGGCCCAATCATCGAGCTTTTTTGGTTTTATGCTGAGCCTGGTACCAATCATCGACGATAACATCACTACGGCGGCTGCGGCCGTGTAATCGAGGGGGCACTTCAGCCGGTGGGCGATGTCGGCCAGCCAGGGGCTAAGAGCAGCAGGCAACATCGTGGCTTCCATTGGCAGGACAGGCATTAACTCTTTTTTGAGGGGTGTCGGCGTTGGCCATTCGCTCAAGGGCAATTCCTTCAGTGGGGGAGGTACTGGTTGGGCCTGGGTGGAGGTCTGGGAAATGGGGGCTTCATAAATGGGGGTATGTTTGCCATACTCGATCAGGGTTTTGATCGTGCGTTGGGCATCGGCAAAGCTGGCCACGTTGGGCTTCGACCGAATGGCATCCTCTAACGCCTGGATAGCCTCGGCTTCACTCACCAACCCTCCGGCAATGAACCCCCCAGCCAATGTAGCGGCCTTGCACAGTGCTACGTGCTTGCTCCCGTCGGGGGCATCGTCAATTAGTTTGGTACAACGATCCAGTAATCGGGCGTCGGATTCGACTGCCTGAATTTTTGGCCGTGTATTGACTGGTGTTGATGTTACTGGCTCACGGGCGTATTCCTCGAATAATGGCATCAGGAGACAGTCGGGGTTGTAATAGATTGCCGGATCATGGGGTAGGAAACAGAGCCGATCAACGTTTTTACCGCTGGCATCCAGTTCGGTATTGGTTACGCCGTACATATCCCGGTAGTAGCCAGCAAGCTGATGAAAGAAACGCTCGTGGTCGGCGGTTTGCCGGCAATCAATCCTGACCACACACTTAAGGCCGTTGCCCGATGGCGACACGAAAAGAACATGGGTGAACTCGTCGGTCCTTAGCTTGGCATGCAGCACCTTTAACCGGTCAGGTGTCAGCTTATCAAGATCGATACAAATAAGCCCGCTGTGGGCGGTCAAATTAGCCTTGCTTCGCGTTGGGGTAAATGTTCCCGACCACGTCACGGCGATGAAGTTCAGTTTTTTGTACTCCTTCGCTGCTTCCGGATTTAACCACCGTAGATAGTCGGTTTGCGTTTTGTATTTCTCCGACCGGATTCGACCAACGAGCCTCACCACGTCGGCCTGCTCCTCGAAAGGTTGGTTAGCCAACGCATTTTTGAAAACGGATAAGCTAGGCTGCATGGCGTTGGCTCCCCTTCACGCGGGCAATTCGTTCCGCCCATATATGTTGGGCAGGGGTTAGTCCGAGGTCGCTATCGTCTCGATCCGGGGGGTAAACCGGGGGTGTCGTCGTCAGGGATTCGCCATAGATTTTTACCTCGCGGTCGAAATCATCCAGTGCCTCGGTGGCCGAGACATAAACCGGCACTTCGGTGCGGCTATTGTAGGCCTCGACGGTGGCGTAACGGGCATACATTTTGGGAATTGCCAGGTTGGCCAAACCCTCGTTTCGGAGGACATAAAAACAGTCTGTTTTTCCGATAAACGATGTCGAATAGTTTATAACTTGCATGGTGATAAAAGGGTTAGGAGCTACGCTGGCGGGCGTGGCTCTTTTGTTTTCTGTTGGTATTGGTAGCGCGGTGTACCCAGCTCAGTGTTGAGCCTAGAGGATCAGCCGATCAGGCAGGCGGGTCAGAATGGCGACCGACAAAACTCGAACTGATACCAGTCCCAAAAGCCCTGAAAGTCCGTGGCCACATAGACCGCCGCCCCTGCCGCGCGTAGCCTCCTTATCGCCTCCTTTTGGTCGTCGGACAGGCGATCTTTCATCTTTATTTCCACGTGGATAGCCTTGCCCTCCACCACTGCGTAGATATCGGGCATGCCAGCAAACTGCCGGCTTGGCACAAATCGCTGTAGATCGGCGCGGTACTGGCCGGTGGACTGTTGGCGGGTGGCGAAGTGGCCTGAGTAGTTGAACCAGTCTACTATCGAGCGTGTCAGGCCGTTGGCAGATTTGTCGCTATACTTCGACTTTACGCGGGCATGAGCTGGTAGGTTGGAGTGCCTGGCAGCTTTGACGGCGTCGACGAGCATCTCCAGTTGCCGGAGTGCTGGTAGTGGTTGGGGCTGGCTCATGATACTTTGGCGGTTGCCCGTTTGCTGATTTGAGTATCAACCTGAGCCTCAGCCCTGCGCTCAATCAGAGCGGTATCAATGGGCGTAACGGGGTTGCTCCGTATCCACGAAATCACGCTGGCTTTTTCGTATAAAACTCGGCGGCCTACCTTCTGAGTGCCGGGTATCTGACCGGCCGCTGACTTTATGCGCAGCGTTGAGGCGGGAATTCCTGAACAGGTGGCGCAGAGCCAAAGAAAGTCCCCAAACGGCTCTGTATCGGTGGTGGGGGTGGAGGAATCCGGTTTGTGTTTTATGTCTAGCAACAAATTTTCAATGTTGCTTAAACGCCGGAAGATTACCTCAAATGGGTTAAATGGAATTTCCATGTGTCAGTTTTAACCTTTACGTTTGACTGGCACAATGTTAGAGGCGTAAATAGCAGGTAAGGGGGAGGTAAGGGTTACGTAAGGGGGTTACGTGTTTTGGCTGTTTTTAGGTCATCTTGAGCCAATTTTAAGGCGGGGGGGTAATCTTTTAACATTTCTATAGCCGCTAAGAAGGCTGGTCTGTTTCCATCTGCTAATCGCTCATCTCTTTTCTTGAAGCGATTGTATGCAAGTTGAAAAGGCTTCCAGGCAAGTCCATAAGGTGCGGTCACGTTTTTATATGATTCCACTATCTGACCGGCTGGAAATGGGGGCAGACTATTTGTCTCATGGCAATAGAAATAGAACATTGCCAACTGGGATTGCCTGATTGCGCTTTTTGGCTCATTACCTGTAACAATCTCAGTTCCTTCACCCTGCTGGTCTGCACCTTTCTTTGTTTCTTCAATAGTGCTGGTAATTATGGCTAATTTCTTCTCGATGAAAGATTTTAGCTCGACAAGGTCGGGGTGGCTGGCCTCTTGCACGGCCGCAATTTGTGAGACTCGATGACGATGGGTCAAACGAATTTCAGTTGCCTGTAGACAACGTTCGAGTTGGGTTTGAGAAATGTTAGCGTTGCCATAAACAGCTTTTATCAATTCGTTAATCTCTGATTTTACCCTTGCTGCAGCCTGATATGGATGTTTTTCATCGTAGTACAACCTAGCAGCAGTGAAGGTGATCAACTCGAACAGACTGTCTTTCGAAGCGTCAATGGAGTTACCGAGTAAATATTCTTTCACTTCCTCCACCTCGAAGGGGTCGTCAGCATTAGGCTTTTCAATTACGCATACACTAACGATTTCGCTTTTATTAATCTTTTCAGGTAGGTCCCCCGCCGGATTAGTTAGTAAAAAGTAGTAGCCCTCATAGGCGACTTTACCAATAGTAACATCATCTGCCTTGTCTGCGATAGCCACGATGTTACCATGTAGTAGCTCCCAATATTTTTCTGGCATTGGTAATCCCCACACACTTGTACCCTCTTCTAACAGCGGCTCCATAAAGCTGGATAGTGGTCCAAACGCTTGCTGTTTGCTTCGGTATGTTTCTGGATTTTTTAGACCAATGATTTTGATGATATCTTCTATTTTAGTCAATAGCTCTTTTTCTATTTGAAAGATACTTTGAACCGAATATGACTTGTCTGAGGTTTCCATGTTGATCAAAATGGGTTAGCCCGTCGATGATATTCGAGACCTCGGCGGGCATTTTATTTATAGACTTTCGTAAGCGGAATCAATGAGCTCAGTACCTAACTCTTGCAGGTAAATACGCGTCGTCGCTTCGTCGGTATGGCCCATTGCCTGACTAATTACAGCCACATCTTGCCCCGCCATGCGTAGCGAGGTGGCGAAACTGTGGCGGGCAACATAGGTAGTTAGCGGCGTGTCAATACCTACGGTCTCCCCGATGATCTTGAGATCGGCATTAACCTGACCCATGACCTTGTTACACCGGTTGTGCCGTTGGGTGGGCGTTTTATGCAGAGCGTTGTTTAGAATCGGGAATACGTAGGCCAGTAACGCGGGCTTATTGATCGGGCGGTAAGCATCAATGATAGCCAGGGCGGCGGGCATGAGCCGGATAGAAAACTTACCCCCCGTTTTTTGGCGGGTGTAAGTCAGGCGCTGGTGGCCGTGTAGATCGGTAATGATGTTGCTCCACGTAAGCCCGGCCATATCGACAAAGTTGATACCACCGCAATAGTAGGAGAATAAAAACAAGTCTTTGGCTAATTGCTCACGGTCGGTGGTATCCCGCAAGCTGGCATAAGGTCCATTGTAAGGTGTAGGAACAAACGTTTTAATTTTCTCTATGTCGGTCTTGTTGATGGCCCGCTTACTGGTTTTGGTGTCAAACTTGCCGATACTGAATTTGTTAGTCTCAGCGGTATTGCGGGAAAATGGGTACGTATCTGCTTTGGCGTATCCGTTGGCAATCGCTTTGTTCAACACGGCCCGAAACGTGCGAAACTTCACAGACAGTGTTATCTCGGTTAGTCCCCCCACTCTCATACTCCGCTCCCATTCGTTGCAAAACTTGACGGTAACAGCCTCAAAGGGTACGTCCTGTTGTTTGCCAATGAAGCCTTGCAGTTTGTTACGCACGTCCCGGTAAACCTTCTGATTGCCCACGTTGCCGGTCTGCTCAAACTGGCTTATCAATTCATCAAAGTACTCGATAAGCCGAAAGCGGCGAGCGTTCATCCGGGCTGTGCTTACTTTGGTGGCAATGGTACTCGCGTCGTGCTGCTCATCGGCAATGGCCAATGTATCAGCGGCATCGGCATAACGATTGTGCCACTTCGCTAACTCAGCCTCTAACACCTTGCGCTGAGCGTCAGGAATGTTACGGCGGAATGTCTCCTTCTCCGCGTTCCAATAGTGAGGTTGAACGCTGAGGCCGGTGGCAATAAATTTGCTCTTGCGGTCTTTGGTAATACGTACCCAAAACGGGTGCGACCCATCGGGTAATGTCTTAGCCGTTCGGTAGACTATCTTTACAGTTGCTTTACCTTCCTTGTGTTCGGTTGTCCTTGCCATCTTGTTGTACCTCAGCTATTCAGGTACAACGCTGGGTACAACAAATATAAAAGACTAACGAAAACCAACCAAAATTAACCAACACGGTAGAGAGGTAAGTAACTGATATTCAGGCAGTTTAGCGGACTATTGAAAATTAGCTAATGCACGTAAATAAGGCTTCCCAAGCTGCAGGCCGTGGGTTCGAGACCCATTTCCCGCTCACATCTAAAGTTCTGATAATAAGCCGTTTAGCCCATATGCTGAACGGCTTATTTCGTTGTTTCCGGTTGGCTGGTTTACCCAATGGGTTGCACAGCTATATTCGGTGCTTCACTCTTAAGCACAGGCAACCCTCAGACAATGTATAAAGCAGCAGGAATCATTGCCGCCATAAGCCTGCTCACCGCGCTGGGCATGGCACTAACGGGCCACCTGGCTTCGGCAGGGCCATTTTTTATTGGTTTTTTCGCCGCGCTGGCCATCGCTTTCCGGGGCAACGAAGCCCTGAAAGGGTTCGCCTACACGATCATGATTTTTGCCGCCGTCACCACGGCGCTCTACTACCCAGCCTATTTTGTGGACGTTAACGGCTTCAAATTCAGCCGGTTGATTACGCCGCTGATCCAGCTTATCATGTTCGGCATGGGTACGTCGATGAGTCTGAACGATTTTGTGGGCGTGGTCAAGATGCCCAAAGGCGTGATCATTGGCGTGGTGAGTCACTTTATCATCATGCCACTCATCGGGTTCACCATCGCGGGCGTGAGCGGTTTCCCCCCCGAAATTGCCGCCGGTATTATCCTCATCGGCTGCTCGCCAAACGGCATGGCCTCCAACGTGATCTCGTACCTGGCCAAGGCAAATCTGGCCCTTTCCATCACCATAACGGCTTTTTCAACCATGCTGGCCCCATTCGTGACGCCCATGCTGATGAAATTCTACGCCGGTGCCCTCGTCGATATTAACATGCTCGATATGATGTGGGACATTACCCGGATGGTGATTTTGCCCATCGGGGCGGGGCTGCTGTTCAACAAATTCCTGGCGGGCAAGGCCAAATGGCTCGACGAGGCCATGCCCTACGTGTCTATGTTCGGCATCGGGTTTATCATTGTCATCATTACGGCGGCGGGGCGCGATAGTCTGCTCACCATTGGCCCGGCGCTGGTGGGGCTGGTGTTGCTGCATAATCTGTCGGGTTATTTTCTGGGCTACTGGTCGGGGCGGCTGTTTCGCATGAGCGAGCGCGACTGCCGCACCATTGCCATTGAGGTGGGTATGCAAAACGGCGGGCTGGCCTCGGGCATTGCCAAAGGCATGGGTAAGATGGCTACGGTGGGGTTGGCCCCGGCGGTTTTTGGCCCGCTGATGAACGTGACTGGCTCCATGCTGGCCTCGTGGTGGCACCGCCGCCCGCCTCAGGATGAGGGATCACGTACCGCCGCCACTCCATTGGAAAAAACGCAGTAAAACCACCAATAAGCCACCACTGTAATCTGGCCTTGTAGCACGCCGAGGACTTTGTAGAGCAGGCAGGGCTTTCTCATAAAAACTCGTGGGGCTAACTTTAGGCTGATGGTTGCCACAAATCGTTGCAGTGTAGCTATAGACAGGCTCAATGGTACACTAACCAAGTTGTCTGAAGTATACTTTACTGGTTGCCGTGTTA
>JBBRMP010000034.1:0-34455 GCA_038230755.1 Cytophagales bacterium
CAGTCGGCCTGCGCAAGCATACTCGTGCGCACGCCGACTATTGACCGCAGCGGCGGACCGTCATTGACTTATGACTTACGACTCAAACAACGATGAACATCAAACAGCAAACCATACAGAAGTCCGTATCGGTATCGGGCGTGGGCTTGCACACGGGCGTGTCGGCAACGATGACGTTTATGCCCGCCCCAGCCAACCACGGCTATAAATTTCAGCGTATCGACCTGCCCGGCCATCCCACGGTAGATGCCGACGTCGATTTTGTCGTTGACCTCTCGCGCGGCACCACCCTGGAGCAAAACGGTGCCCGCATCCATACCGTCGAGCATACGCTGGCGGCGCTGGTGGGCCTCCAAATCGACAATGCGCTCATTCAACTCGACGGCCCCGAACCACCCATCATGGACGGGTCGTCGATCAAATTTGTGGAGGCACTGGAGTTTGCCGGTATTGAAGAGCAAAACGCCGACCGGAAGTATTTCGAGATCACCGAGTTTGTGCATCACCGCAACCCCGAAAAAGACATCGAGATTGCCGCCCTGCCCCTCAACGACTATCGCCTCACGGTGATGGTGGACTATAACTCGCAGGTAATCAACAGCCAACACGCCTCACTCAACGACATTACGCTGTTTGCCAAAGAAATCGCCTCCTGCCGCACGTTTGTGTTTTTGCATGAACTGGAAGCCCTTTACAAGCAAAACCTGATCAAGGGCGGCGACCTGAGCAATGCCATCGTGATCGTGGACCGCGACGTGTCAGACAGTGACCTGGACTATCTGGCCGACTTACTCCACAAACCAAAAGTGGGCGTAAACCGGCAGGCGGGTATTCTCAACAACCTGCAACTGCACTACCCCAACGAGATGGCCCGCCACAAACTGCTGGACGTGATCGGCGATCTGGCGCTCATTGGCCGACCCATCAAAGCGCAGATTCTGGCGGCCCGCCCCGGCCACGCCGCCAACGTGGCGTTTGCCAAAAAGATCAAGGGGATCATTCAGAAAAATGCGCAGAATCAGGTGCCGCAATATGACCCCAAGCAGCCGCCGATTCTGGATATTAACCGCATTGCGCAATTGCTGCCCCACCGCTACCCGTTCCAGATGATCGACAAGATTATTGCGCTGGACGAAAGCAGCGTGGTAGGCATCAAAAACGTGACTATGAATGAGCCGTATTTTCCGGGACACTTTCCCGGCAATCCGGTTATGCCTGGTGTGCTGCAACTGGAAGCGATGGCACAAACGGGTGGTATTCTGGTACTTAGCACCGTGCCTGACCCCGAGAACTACTGGCCATTCCTGGTCGGTATCGAGAACTGCCGGTTCCGCCGCAACGTATTGCCCGGCGACACCGTAATCTTCCGGTGTGAGTTCACCTCGCCCATGAAGCGCGGTATTGTGAAAATGCAGGGACGCGGCTACGTGAACAACCTCCTCGTTTGCGAAGCCGATATGATAGCCAGTTTAGTGAAGAAAAAATGATTCAACCATTAGCCTACGTCCATCCCGAAGCGAAGATTGCCCAAAACGTGGTGATCGAGCCGTTTGCCATCATTCACAAGGACGTTGAGATTAAAGAAGGCACCTGGATTGGTTCCCACGCGGTGATCAATTCCGGCGCCCGCATTGGCCGAAACTGCAAAATCTATTCGGGCGCCGTCATTGCCGGGGAGCCGCAGGACCTCAAATTCAACGGGGAGGTGACGCAGGCCATCATTGGCGACAATACCACCATCCGCGAATATGCCACCATCAGCCGGGGTACCGAAGAGCATTGGCGCACCGAAATCGGGGCCAACTGCCTTATCATGGCCTACGCCCACGTGGCGCACGACTGCCGCATTGGCGACCACTGCATTATCGTGAACAACGTGCAGATGGGGGGCCACGTCCACCTTGGTGAGTGGGCCATCATTGGCGGGTCAAGCTCAGTGCATCAGTTCGTGAAAATCGGTTCGCACGCGATGGTGTCGGGTGGGTCATTGGTACGGAAAGACGTGCCGCCGTTTACGAAAGCCGCCCGCGAACCCCTCTCCTACGCCGGTATCAACTCCATCGGGATGCGCCGCCGGGGGTTCACCAACGAGCAGATCAACGAGATTCAGGAGATTTACCGCTATATCTTCCTGCGCGGTTTCAATAATGCCGAAGCCTTAAACCGCATCGAACTCGAACTGCCCTCAACAGCCGACCGCGACGAGGTACTCAACTTCATCCGCAACTCAGAACGCGGCATCATGAAAGGCCCCGGCGGGGGGAGTAGTGAGTAACGTCTGATGACCATCACCGCCGCACAGATCGGGAAAAAGTACCGCCGCGAATGGATATTTCGGGGGGTCGATCTGGTGCTTTCGGCGGGAAACAGCTACACGTTTGTGGGACCGAATGGCAGCGGCAAATCGACGCTCTTGCAGGTGTTGGCGGGTATGCAACCGGCCTCGGCGGGGAAATTGACGTATTCGCTGGACAATGGAAAACCGCTGGACGAAGAAGACTGGTATCGGCATATGGTGCTGGCGGCGCCCTACCTGGAACTAATCGAAGAGCTGACCCTCAGCGAGTTATTGGCTTTTCACGTACAGTTCAAACCCCTCCGGCCGGGCATCGACGCCACGCTGCTGATGGAACGGATGCACCTGAGCCACGCCCGCAACAAGGAAATCCGGTTCTTTTCGTCGGGCATGAAGCAGCGGGTGAAACTGGGCCTCGCCCTCTTCTCCGACGCCCGCCTCGTGCTCCTCGACGAACCCACCGCCAACCTCGACCGGCAAGGCGCCACCTGGTACCGCGACACCGTGACCGAACTCCTCACCCGCCCCGACTGCCTGCTCCTGATTGGATCCAACCAACCTGATGAGTACGATTTCTGCCCCAACGTCATCGACGTGACGCAGTGGAAATAACGGTTTCTCCGTTCCATACCGTTCTGGCAAACAACTGAGCAGGTTCAGGAACAATTTTTGTAGCTTGTACTACAAATGCCCTCACCCGCCCTGTAATGCGCTTTCTGCTCTTTTCTTTCTTCTTCATCCTATTGTCAAGGCTTAGCATGGCCAGTCAGCCAGGTCTTGTTTTCGTGGAAAATAAAGGGCAATGGCCCACCGACGTGCTGTTCCGGGCCGATTTGCCCGGTGGGTTTCTGTTCCTGAAAACGTCGGGCTTTCACTACGCCTTCTACGACGCTCAGGAAACAGCCCGCCGTCACGCTGCCGCGCCAAGTGCCACACCGCTTTCGTCTACCATCCGGGCGCACGGCGTGGGCGTCGATTTTATGGGGGCGAACGCACACCCGCAGGTAGATGCGCTACGGCCTGTTGCTACCACCTACAGCTACTTTTTGGGCAATGACCCGGCACGTTGGGCGGGGGGCGTTGCGGGGTACTCGGAAGTCATCTACCATAACCTCTACCCCGGCATCGACCTGCGCATATTCGCTTATTATCAGACGCTTAAATACGAATTCATCGTGCAGCCCGGAGCCAGTCCAGACCAGATCAAATTGGCTTATGCCGGTGCCGACAAGCTGATTCTGGCTGAAAACCGGTTGCAGATTCAAACCTCAGTCAACGAGTTTCGCGAGAATGTGCCCTACAGCTACGTGAGCCGAAAGGAGGCTAACGGGCAGGGAACAGCGGTGGAAGTAGCCACGAACTGGGCACTGGATGGCCAAACGGCCCATTTTGCGTTCCCCAACGGTTACGACAAAACCCTGCCACTGACCATTGACCCCGAACTGGTTTTTGTGAGCTTCACCGGCTCTGTGGCCGATAATTTTGGGCATACCGCCACCTACGATGCTCAGGGCAATACCTACGTGGCGGGGTCGGTGTGGGGCATTGGCTTCCCCACTACAAAAGGCGCTTATCAGGTCAACTACGCAGGCACAACCGACGTGGGCATCATGAAATTTTCGCCCGATGGGTCAGCCATCCTGTTTTCGGCTACGATTGGCGGGAGTGCCGTTGAATTGCCCCACAGTATTATCGTCAACGGCAAAGGCGAACTGGTTATCATGGGCACCACGGCTTCGGCAGATTACCCAACCACCGAGGGCGCTTTTCAACGGATACTCACATCGGAGCGGGGCCAGAAAGCCTCTGTTTATGGCAACATTGCCCTCTACAACGCCGGGGCCGACCTGTTCATTTCCAAATTAAGCACTACCGGTAACACATTGACAGGCAGCACCTTACTGGGCGGTTCACGCAATGACGGGTTAAATCTGTACAAAGACACCACTGCCTTTCGCCACTATGCCGACGAGTTCAGGGGTGAAGTCATTGTGGGGGCCGACGACGACGTATACATTGCCAGCACCACCCAATCGACCGATTTTCCGGTGACGGACGGCTCCGCTCTGGCGGGTTATTCCGACGGTATCGTGTGTCGGTTGTCGGCCGATTTGACGCAACTCCGCTGGTCTACCCGAATCAGTGGCGATAAGGTCGATGAGGCCTATAGTCTGCGCCTCGCCGACGATGGTTCGCTCTACGTTTGCGGCAACACATTCAGCACAAACCTAGGCACGACTGGTGCGTTACAACCTACCCTACAGGGAGCCAACGATGGGTTTGTGGCCCGAATTAGAGGAGGTAAGCTACTCGCGTTCAGTTATTTAGGTACCAAAGCATCTGACCTTGCCAGTTTGATCGACATTGGGCCGGGCGGTATTCCCCACGTATTGGGCCTGACCCGGGGGTTTTATCCGGTCACGGTGGGCGTGTTCAGCAATCCGCAGAGTGGCCAGTTTATTCATGCCCTTTCGCCTGACCTGTCGAAGACCATTTTCTCGACCGTCATTGGTTTGTCGCAGAAATTAGCCACGGCCAGTTCCATCAGAGGCCCCGATATTTCACCGACCGCCTTTCTGGTGAACACCTGCGGCAACATTTATGTGGCCGGGTGGGGCGGCATCATCAATTCGCAGCGGGGCTACAATCCATACAGTTCCACGTTTGGGATGCCCGTTACCACCGACGCCTACAAACCCACCACCAGCGGCAGCAATTTCTGGATCGGCGTGATGGAACGGGGGGCCAAATCACTCCTCTACGGCACCTTTATCGGCGACGTGCGGCCAGGTATCACTGAGGATGGCGACCACGTTGACGGCGGCACGAGCCGGTTCGACAAAAACGGGGTGATTTACCACGCCACGTGCAGTTGCCGGTCAAATAATTTCCCAACCACGGCCACGGCAGCGGCCAAAACACGCGGCAGCAGCAACTGCAATAACGTGGCGTTCAAGTTCGATACCGACCGGCTCAAAGCAGCGTTCGATACCTACGAGGGCTCCCGCAAAGACGTGGTGAAGGGCTGCACACCGCTGGCCCTCACCTTCAGAAACACCAGCATTGGCGGCAGGCGATACGAATGGATCATCGACGGGCAACTCATTGCCACCTCGCCCACCAGTGCCACGCAAACGTTTACCAAACCGGGTAGCTACACGGTGACTTTGCGGGCTTATAACCCCCTGAACTGTCTGCTGATCGACTCGACCAACCAGGTGATACAGGTTGGGTTAGCCGATTTTCGCATCAGCAAAGACACCACGCTTTGCCTCGACAAGCCAGTGTCGCTCAGGGCATCGGGGGGTGAACGGTATAGCTGGACGGCCCCGGCATCGGTCAGTATTGCCAGTGCTACGTCGAGCAGTATCGTGGTTATCAGCAGCGGCACGGCCATTACCTACCAGCTTTCGATGACCAACGCGGCTGGCTGTACAAGCAACAAAAGCGTCACGGTGCGTTCAGATGCCTCTTTTCGACCAAAAATCACGGCCGAATCGGCACCCGATTGCAGTCAGCCCACGCGCCTGGTGTTTACCAACCAATCGCCTGGTGCTGATAGGTACGTCTGGGCGATGGGCAACGGCGACACCGTGCGGGCGCCCGTGCCCGACCAGTACCGCTACGCACATTCGGGATCGTATACGGTGGTGGTGACGGCCTACAAAGGCGGCTGTTCGCTCAGTCAGCAGTTGCCGGTTGATTATGAAGACCTGTCACGCCTGCCCAACGCCATTACGGCCAATAACGACGGCCAGAACGACCTGTTCGACCTTGGCCTCAAAGGCGCTAAGCTGGAAATTTACAACCGCTGGGGCCGCGAAATTTTCCGGGCCGACAGCTACGCCAACGACTGGGGGCGGAAAGTGCCGCACGGCGTTTATTTCTACCTCCTCACCACCGCCTCTGGCCGGCAATGCAAAGGCTGGATTGAGGTGCTGGAGTAGCTATCTTTGTAAAAAAACACACAGACATATGAAGCTCATTATCACCGCCGCCCTGTTGTTGGGCCTGACCTACGGGGCTACGGCCCAGGATTCATTTCACGGCAAAAAAATCACCGAACAGGGTGCCGTGCCCGTATCACAATTGGTAGCCACGATGGGCACCAAAACCGAGATGCCCGCCAAAGTGGAAGGCACCGTAGAGTCGGTTTGTAAAGTAAAAGGCTGCTGGATGCAGGTCCGCACCGCCAACAACCAGACCATGCGGGTGAGCTTTAAAGACTACGGTTTCTTTGTTCCGAAAGACATTGAGGGCAAGAAAGTGGTGCTGGAAGGCGTTGCCCAACAGACCACCACGCCCGTAGCCGAACTGCGCCACTACGCCGAAGATGCGGGCAAGAGCAAGGCTGAAATTGCCAAAATCACCGAACCCGAAAAAGCCCTCACGTTCGTGGCTGACGGCGTTATCGTGAAAAAGTAGTAGGGTATCCGTTCCAACGAATAGAGAGGCTGTATGGGTCTTGCTAGTCATACTACTCAACTCAACCATATGCGAGCTTCATTGCCATTCTTCTCGGCTAGCCTGCTCATTGGCCTGACCATTTTTGCCGCCTGTAAATCTGATGAAACGCTGCCCGTTGACCGGGTTCAACTGGCCACTAACCAATCGGGGCGGTTGGCATCGGGCGTAACAGTCAGGGTTGATACAATTCAAGACAGCCGTTGCCCACAAGGCGGTGATATTGTCTGTATTTGGGAAGGTAATGCCGTTGTGAGCGCGGTTCTGTCAAAAGATGTAGACAGCAAACGGGTGAGGTTAGTACTGGGGGACGATTTTGGCGATATCAATAACAAAAGGCCTGACTCTACAGGCGTGTCAGTCGGAGGGGGAACATACAAGGTGATTCTGCGCGATGTGACACCTTTCCCAACTGGTAATCAGCCAGTAGGGACCAAACAAGCACTGATTCAGATAACGCAGTTGTGAGGTTTCAGACGAGTTTGATCTGGCCTCATTTTCAGTATCTTGCTGCTGCCTAACCAAACACCGTACTACCTTATGTTTTTGGAAGAACAAATCGAGCAGCTTTCTCAACGCGTAACCATGCATGACCAGCAGATCGAAACTCTGTCGAAGGGGCTGGCTGATTTAACCATTGATGTCAGGTCCGTTCGGGACGATATGACCGAAGGGTTCAAGCGAATCGATGCCCGGTTCGATAAACTGGAGCAAGCACAAGCAAGTATGCAGCGAACACAAGAGACTATGCAGAGAGACATTGCAAGTATGCAGGAAACGCTTTCGCTGATTGTGAAACTGTTGACCGACTGGGTTTAATCCGTTCTTTCTCCGTTGCTTTCTCCTTTTTCGTAGTTTCAGGCCGCAGCCGATCTGGTTGCGGCTTTTTTGTACTCACCCGTCTCTTCCTTATGCGCAAAATGTACTTCCCGCTGTTGTTCAGCGCGTGCTTCATCACCTCGCCAATACTGGCCCAAACGTCCGCGACGGCGCCGCAACGCACCCTCATCCATTGTGGCAGTCTCTTTGCCGGAACGGGCAACGACCTGCAACCCCAAATGACCATTGTGGTAGAGGGCAACAAGATTACTGCCGTGCAAAAAGGCTACACCGCCGCCACTGGTCAGGACAAGGTGGTTGACCTGAAAAACAAAACCGTACTGCCCGGCCTGATCGATATGCACGTGCATATGGAGACCGAAACCCGGCGCGGTGGGGCTGGTGATCGGTTCACCCAAAACGTACCCGATGTGACGTTCCAGGCCGCCAAATACGCCAAAACGACGCTGCTGGCGGGGTTCACCACCGTGCGCGACCTGGGCGGCAGCGGCATCAACGTGGCCCTGCGCAACGCCATCAACCGGGGTATCACCGACGGGCCACGCATCATGACCGTGGGCAAATCAATCGCCACCACCGGCGGCCACGCCGACCCCACCAACGGCTACCGCCGCGATCTGATGGGTGATCCCGGCCCGATGGAAGGCGTCATCAACGGCCCCGACGAAGCCCGCAAGGCGGTTCGGCAGCGGTATAAGGAAGGCGCTGACCTGATCAAGATTACGGCCACGGGCGGGGTACTCAGCAACGCCAAAGACGGGCAGGGTCCGCAGTTTAACGACGACGAACTGAAGGCCATCGTGGAGACCGCCAAAGACTACGGATTTGCCGTGGCCGCCCATGCCCACGGGGCCGAGGGCATCAAACGGGCCATCCGGGCGGGGGTGCAGACCATTGAACACGGCACCCTTATGGACGACGAGGCGATTGAACTGTTCAAAAAATATGGCACCTGGTACGTTCCCACCATCATTGCCGGTCGGTCGGCGGCGGACTCGGCCCGGATGTTTGGCTACTACCCGGCGTTGGTAACCCCCAAGGCGTTGGCCATTGGACCTAAGATTCAGGCCACGTTTGCCAAAGCCTATAAGGCAGGCGTCAACATCGCTTTCGGCACCGACGCAGGCGTATATCCGCACGGCATGAACGCCAAAGAATTTGAGTTCATGGTGGAAGGGGGTATGCCTCCGGTAGCGGCCATCCGGTCGGCGCTGCTGACCAACGCGAAGCTACTGGGCATGGACACCCAAATTGGCTCGATTGAGGCGGGCAAATTCGCCGACATCATTGCCGTCGAGGGCAATCCGCTTCAGAACGTCAAAACGTTGCAGGCAGTATCGTTCGTGATGAAAGACGGGAAGGTGTATAAGTAATAAACCGAAACCAGTTATATGAGGCGAGTGCGTTTGCCTGTACCCTTCTATTGGGCAGGATATGGGCAAACGTACCCGTTGCTGTTGTCCTAACCTGATTTTACTCCCGGCACCATACTGCAGCTTGCCGTTGGCAGTATAGCGCAGGGCCTGTCGGTCACGCATCTCGTGAATCAGGGGCGATTCGAAAAGGCCCGCGAACTGCTCGAAACGGGGGCCTTCAACGTATCGGAAGTAGTCTATCAGACCGGCTATAGTTCACCCTCCTATTTCACAAAAATGGTCACGGCTCGCTTCGGCGAATCGCCCGCGAAAGTCAGGAAACAAGTACCCGCCTGGTACTGCCCGTTTAGCAACTTGCGGGTAAATCGGCTGACCCAACCGCCTTTATCGGCTATGAATTTGAGTTCTCCCGGTAACTTCCGCTGGCGTATCGTTGCGTTGCTGTTTATCGCCACCACCATCAACTACATCGACCGGCAGGTGCTGTCGTTTACGATGACCGACGAGCTTTTCCGGAAAGAAATGTTGGGGTTGTCGGTGTCGGAAGTGCTCACGCAGGAACGCGTCGACCAGTTTCGGGTGGCGTATAGCAAAGTCGATTCGTCGTTTAAATTCGCCTACGCCATCGGTTTTTTATTTCTGGGCTGGCTCATCGACCGTATTGGCACCCGGCGGGGGTTTTCGCTGGGCATTTTGGTCTGGAGCATTGCTGCCGTGGGCACCACCTTTGTGCAGGGGTTGACAGGGCTAACCTGGATGCGTGTGACCCTGGGTTTGGGCGAAGCGGCCAATTTTCCGGCGGCTATCAAAACCGTGTCGGAGTGGTTTCCGCGTCGTGAACGATCTTTCGCCAACGGGCTTTTCAATGCGGGCACCAACGTGGGCATCATCCTCACGGCCCTGGTAGTGCCCTATCTGATCCTGCACTTCGGCTGGCGTAGCTCCTTTTTGGCCACGGGCATACTGGGTTTTGCCCTCCTCATTTTCTGGTGGTTTACCTACAGCAAGCCCGAACGTAACCGCCTCGTATCGCCCAATGAACTGGCCTATATCCGTAGTGATGGCCTTCAGGAACCCCGCCTACGGGTATCGTGGCTGAAACTGCTGTCCTATAAACAGACCTGGGCCTACGCCATTGGCAAGTTTCTCACAGACCCTATCTGGTGGTTTTATATGGCCTGGCTTCCCGATTTTTTCAACTCCAACGAAGCCCTCGACCAAAAGCTCGACCTAAAATCGTTTGGTCTCCCGTTTCTGATCATTTACGTCGTTTCCGACGCAGGCAGTATCTTTTTCGGCTGGCTCACCACCCAACTTATGCTGCGGGGCTGGACAGCCAACCGCGCCCGCAAGACCACCATGCTCATTTGTGCGCTCTGCGTGGTGCCCATCATCTACGCCGCCAAAACAAACAGCCTCACCGTGGCTATCGCGCTCATTTCGCTCGCCACGGCGGCGCATCAGGGCTGGTCGGCCAATATCTATACCTTCGCCTCTGACCTGTTTCCCAAAACCGTAACGGCGTCCGTCACCAGCATCGGTGGTATGTTTGGGGCCGTGGGGGGGATTTTGCTGGCCCGCTACTCGGGCGACATCATTAATGCGACGGGTTATTATCCCCTGTTTATCACGGCCGCCTGTGCCTATGGGCTGGCCCTGCTGCTGATGCACCTGGTGCTGCCCCGCCTCGAACCCGTTAGCCTCGACGAATTGAGTCAACCTGTTCACCTGACGCAGTAGTGAGGGGCTTTTTTGTCGGCCTAAAGACGCACCTCTCCATTATCCGATTATCCGGAATACCCTATATCGCGGGGTTGTTTTAACTTGCCGACTATACCCGTTTTTCCGTCCGTCATGAACCCATTGTCTGCTCCGTTAAGCCGCGCCTCGTCTTCTGCTGTTACTGACCTACCCGAACGGGTACTGCAATTTGGTACCGGTGTGCTGCTGCGTGGCCTGCCCGACTACCTCATTCAGCGGGCCAACGAACAGGGTGTATTCAACGGGTCTATCGTGGTCGTGAAATCGACCGGCAACGATGTCAGCGAGTTTACGGCGCAGGATAACCTGTATACGGTCTGGTCGCGGGGAATTGAAAACGGGCAGGAAATTGACCAGAAAACGGTCGTTTCGGCCATCAGCCGGGTATTGGCCGCCCCCACCCAATGGGCCGATGTGCTGGCTCTGGCCCGGAAACCATCGTTGCAGGTGATCGTCTCGAACACCACCGAAGTAGGCCTGAATTATGTGGAAGAGAGCGTTTTCGAGATGCCGCCGCGCTCATTTCCGGGCAAATTAACGGCCTTTTTGTACGAACGTTTCAAAGGCGCCGGTGGGTCGCGTAAGATGGGGCTGGTGGTTATTCCTACCGAATTGTTGCCCGATAATGGCCTCCGCCTCCGCGATGCCGTTGAGCGCGTGGCCAAACACAATGAGTTGGGCAAGCTGTTCACCAAATGGCTTAAATTCCATGTCCGATTCTGTAACTCACTGGTCGACAGAATCGTGACAGGCCTGCCCGATCAGGAAACAATGGCTGCCTTCGCCACCGAAATGGGCTATACCGATGGGCTACTGACCGCCACAGAGCCGTATCACCTCTGGGCCATCGAGGGCGACGACCGGGTGCGGTCCATCCTGTCGTTTGCTACGGTCAGCCCCGATCAGGTCATCATTGACGAAGACATCAGTTTCTACCGCGAACGTAAACTCCGGCTGCTCAACGGGACGCACACCTTCATGACGCCGCTGAGCTATTTGCTGGGCAACGTGACCGTGGCCGAGGCCATGAACCACCCCAACATGGGTCCATTTATCGAACACCTCCTGCTCGACGATCTGGTGCCCACTGTCCCCTCCGATTCCCTCGGTGACGACGGTCCGGCAGCGGTAAACTCGTTTGCCCACGAGGTAATCGACCGGTTCAAAAATCCATTCAATGAGCATTTTTTGCTCAATATCAGCCTCCAACAAACGGCCAAAATGGCCCTGCGCAACGTGCCCACCATGCTCAGGGCGGTGCAGACCGCTGGTGCAGTGCCCGACCGGATGGCCATTTGCTTTGCCGCCTATCTCCTCTTCATGCGCGCACACCGCCAAACCGACGAAGGCGAATACCTGGGCGAAATCGACCTAAAAAAAGGCGCACTCGTCTACCCCATCCGCGACGAGAAGGCGGCGTATTTCATGGCCCAATGGCTGCACGTAGACCCCACCAAAGCGGGGTCCGTAACGACACTGGTCACGGGTATTCTATCGAACACGGGGCTTTGGCAAACCGACCTGACTACCCTACCCGGATTCTCTAAACAGGTAGCCAGCAGCCTGTTCCGTATGCTGAACCAAGGCGTAGCATCGGTCATGCAAGGATAGCCCAGGCTGGTTCCGGGTATTTTTCGTGCGGGAACCAGCCCAGCAAAATCACCGCCTGAACAAACAAAGCCAACGAGTCAGCCCAAATAGGCTGACTCGTTGGCTTTGTTTGTTCAGGCGGCCCGAAGCCCGCAGTGATTTACTTACCTGTCGAGTAGGTAACGTCAGTATCCGTCCCGGTACGCCCGTCGGTCAGGTTATCGGTTGAGCCAAGCTCCTCCACGTCTACCTCCGTTTTGCGAACCGTGTCATGAATTACTTCGTCGCGCTCCGAAACGGCTTTACCCACCGTGATCTCTTCCGCCACGTTAGCGGTTTTCGACACTACAGCCCGCTCGGCGTGTTCAGTCAGCTCAATCTGTCCTTCTTTGAACGCATCCAGATCAGACGCCGTGGCCGGACGGCTAACGGGGTTGCGCTGCACGGTCACACGCTCTTCACGAAGACGAATGCTTTCTTCCACCGGCTTTTCAACGATCCGGCTCCGCAAACGAACACCGCCCGTTTCTACCATCCGCTTGCCTACTTCCAAGTTTTCTTCGATCACTTTTACCGTCTGGTCACCGTCGGTCATGGCCGGGCTGCTCATGTCGGCAGCCATCATGGGGGTTACGTTGGTCGTGCCCATGTAGCCATATTCAGCGGCCCGCTCGTTTACGTCCACGGCGCCATTATCATCCAGGATGTCGGCGGCACGCTCGGCTTCGTCGTCGGTTTGAGCGTGTACCGTCACCACCGAACCCCGGTTGGCCACGGTTGAATACTTGCGGTTATCATCGTCGCTGTCGCCGCCAAAGAGCGAGCTAAAAAAGTCGCCAATGCCGCTTCCCACGTCTTTGGTGTCATCGACAAGCTCTTCGGTGCGGGTGCCCGACGTGTTGGTGTGCCGGTCGGGTACCATCCCGCCGGTTGTGGTGTTGCCATCGGTGGCGCGACCGGCTGACAAATCGATGTTTGAGCGGCTAATACCGTCAGCGACAAGAGCTTCAACGGCTTGTTGGGCTTCGGTGGCATCATCAAAAATGCCGATTACTGTAAGTGCCATAGCTGGAACTAGTGTTGGGTTGAAAAAACGTTGGTTTATTTATAACGAGGGCCTGAGCATCAAGCCGGACGTTCGGGGGGAATTGGGGAGGCCGTTCGCTGCACTTCAACGGTCTCGCTTCGCAGGCGTACCGTGGTCGATTCGGTGGCCTCGGTGTGTTGCAGCGTGACGTGGATTTCTTCAACGAGTAACAGCCGCGTTTGTACCACCGACACTTCCCGCAAGACGGGGTAAATAGTGGTGTTGCCTTCCTGCCGGGGAGCGGGGGGCACATCGACGTAGCGGTCTACAGGAACACGCTCCACGAAGTAATTATCGTAGCTGGCGGGTAAGCTGACGGGTACGTCGTGTTCCTGCACGGTCTTTACCAGGATTACTTTACCGGTCTCGACCACCTGCTTACTCACCAGCAATTGCTCTTCGACCACCGGAATTTGGATTGTGTCGGAGGGCATGATTTGGTGAGCTACAGGTTGCAAATCGGCGTTTTCAGAAGGGTTCATCAGGGGCATAGAAGACAGCGAAAAGGCGGCAGTGGTGCCGTCAACAAGTGGTGTCGGAATACGAAACAGGTGTATTTCCTATTTGTTTGACCGATTTTATAGATTTAACACAAATACCTCATTTCGGCATCCAGACCTACCCATCAGTCAGCCTTCGACGTGTCGCCTGCCTTGCGCAGAGAGGCCGCAAGGCCTTCCATCAGGGCGGGCATTTCGCCCTCACTGCCCATATCGGCACTCATAAGCGAGAGTTGTTCGGCCAGTATGCCCATCTGCGACCGCACGGCTGTTTCATCTACCGGCGTGGTCTGAAGCAGTGTTTTCAGCTCGCTCAGTCCAGCCGCTAACGGCTGGGTGTTCTGAGCATCCTGTAGCGGCCCGATCCACTGGTCGAGTTGCGCAACACCCGCCTGTGGGGTCAGCTCACCCGACTCACCAGTCAGGATTTTGGTTGTCTGATCCAGAAAATCAGTCGTATCGGCAAGAGTTAACATATTTGTAATGAGTTGATTAGCGATAAATGAGCAGCTAAGTTAGTTATGCGTGACGACCACGTCGATCCGGCGGTTCTTTTGCCGACCAGCTTCTGTTTCGTTGGTGGCTACCGGCTTAGTATCGCCTCGCTCGCGGGTGGTTACGCGGCCTTCCGCAATACCACCTTTGATCAACGCCTGCTTCACCGCCTCGGCCCGGTCACCCGACAGCGGGTCGTTGATGGCATCGTCGCCGGTGCTGTCGGTGTTGCCTTCGATCCGAATCTGGAGCGTGGGATAGGCCTGCATGATCTGAAGCAGATCGTCGACGTTGGGGCGGGCCTGCGCCGTAATCTGCGCTGAATTAGACTCGAACGTCAGGTTGTCGAACGTAAATACTTTCGGCAATTTGCCACCCTTGGTAGCCAGAAACTGGGCCAGGGCGTAGTTGAACGAGTTTTCGACAATGTTCAGTTTACGGCCGCCCGGCAAATCCACGCCAACACGAACGACTGGCGCAGTACCGTTAGACCGTAAATGGCCCAGCAACAAAGATGTCATACGTTGAGGGGGAAAACATCAGAGACGGGCTTCAAACCCGGCTCTGATGGATGGAGCCTGAAAACCACGGCACCATTGAGCAAAAAAACTAGCTAACTAGCTGACAACTAGGAATTAACGAACCGGACGACTGGGACGATCCAGGGTGTTGTAATCGTCTTTTGAGTCGGTACCCATTTTGGCACCGTAGCCCGCTGCCACCACACCGAGCAACAAACCGAAGAACCCAAAGATGGCTCCCTTCGACCCGGCTGAAGCCGCCGTATCAGCCGCTTCGCGGGCTTTTACTTCCGCCTCTTTTTTGGTTTCCGCGAATTTCGCTTTGGCCTGCTCATACGTTTTGATCCAACCGTCGACCGTTTGTTCGGCTTCGGCGCGGCTCTTACCCGTCCGCTTCATCACCACGTTCACGGCGTCTTCCCGGTCTACGCTGTTGACAGTAGCCTCGCCCTGCTTGAACAACTTGCTGAACAAACTGCCCGCCACGTCGTCTGCCGCCTGTGGATCACTAACCGCCCGGTCAGCCGCGTTCTCGACCTGATTGCCCGCCTGATTGGCTTTGCGTTCCAGGGTTTTGGGATTCAGACTGGGGTCGCCGGTTTGACGCAGAATTTTGTTGGCTTCGTTTTTCAGATCGCCCAGATCCATGTTACTCAGGTCGATGCCGTTTTCTTTAAGCTGACCATCAACCGCTTTGCCGATGCCCGGTGCTGCCGCCGCCGCCGCCGAACCAGCCGTGCTCACAAGGCCACCGACCAGTTTGCCCGCCCCACCAATGAGGCTGCCGATGGTGGTGGTCAGAAAATAGATGGTCAGGAGCGTGACCAGACACCAGGTCAGCACGCCATGCAGAATACCGTCGAACAGGCGGGGGGCACTCGCCAGCCGGCCAGCTACCCAACCGCCCAGGCCCAACGAAATGAGGCTGCTGATAATGTACCAGATGGCGCTGCCCGTGCCTAAACCGGCGGTGGGGTTGCGCTCTTCTACGGCGTCGATTGTGCCGAGGCCAATGCCGAGGCCCAGCAGAGTCAGTAGCATTTGGGTGACAATGGCCACCAGCACACCGGCAAACACCGCACTCCACGAGATGCGTTTCATGAAGTCTATGCCGCCTGCAGTACGGGTAGAGTAGGCAGTTTCACGTTCCATAATATTGGCTGAAAGGGGTAGTTAATTGATTTTCAGGGCGTTTTCGGCCTTGTTCACGCCCGACTTGGCCGCATCGGCTGCGTCGTTGACGGTACTGTTGTAGTTGTTTTTTACTTTCTGTTGCTGGTACACCGACCCGGCATCATCTTTCAGGTCGTCGTAGGTATTACCGGCCTTGTCGGCGACCACGCCCACCTGTGATTTTACGTTCTCGAACGTCTCTTTTGCCTGCGAAACGGTTTTATCCCACTGGTCTTTCAGGCCTTTGGTCTGGTCGTTGGCGGCCTCCAATAGCTGGTCGCGTGTGTCTTTGCCTGATTTGGGAGCGGTAAGGTAGCCGATGGCCAAACCGGTCAGTATGCCTGTGAAAAAGCCTTTCATTGTCGTTGTTTTTTAATGTGACGACCTCCTTACCTAAAAAACCGTGCCATCAAGGAAAAAACGCGTTTAGAGCCAGCCGTCTATTTTTTAGCTGCACCAGGCCCTGCTCCGCGCCAGATTCATACGGGGAAAAGTCGCCCCATTTTGTGGAATTTGTTCGATAGAGAAACTCTTGAGACTAAATTTCTACGAACAACCGGGCACCGGAACAGCTTATTCACGGACTCAACAAACCTGGTTAAGCCGATGAAAAAGGCCCTGTTACAACTACACACGCTGTTTGTGTTACCGCTCGCCGTAAGCTCGTGCGATCAGCAGACGACCACGGATGAGAAGCTGTCCGTTGAGGAGCGAATGGCCAAAGTCCACGCCACCAAAGCCGAAAAAAAGAACAATCCGGTCGCCATCGACGCCAGAACGGCAACCCCTGAAAAAGCGACCGAAGCCGATTATAAAGCACCCGTCGACAAGGCGCTGAAAGGTCCCAACGGCGAAGTGGTACATACCGGGGAGCGGGGTGCAACATTCTACATCAACAAAAATGGCAACAAAACGTACCTGAGCAGTAATCAATGAATGCTGCGCAAGCACCACGATTCTGGCCTGGTCATTTCTTTATAGAAACCGACTTTTTAGCTCCGGCGTGGGGATCATGCAGGCGTCTTTTTTACCGAACACCCGGTAGCGGTTCCGGGCCACGAACCGATACACGGCGTCGCGGATGAACCGGGGCACAATCATCAGCCCCCACAGCAACGACATGGCCCCGCCCATATCCCGTGCCACGCGCAACGCCGCTGTCGATTCAGTATAGAACTGCCCGCCTTTGACGTACACGAACGAATCGAACTGGGTGGTGGAGAGGCCAAACTGCTGCAAAAGCGCCTGACCGGCATCGGACTGGAGCGCCGCAAACCGGAACCGCCCCGCCGCGTCGTGCCGGATCACAAACTGCACCACGCCATTGCAGAGGTTACAGACGCCATCGAAGAGGAGAAGGTTCGAGTTCATTTGGTTGACGTATAAAACTTGCTTCGCGCTCGCCGCCTTGAGCGCAGTCGAAGGGCGGCGAGCGCGAAGCTAATAAACACACCTACCACCCCTAATAATCTACTTCAAGCCCCAGCGCCTGCCGGAGTTGATGGAGGGCGGGGTTCTTGTCGGCGAGGTGGTTGTACTTGTCCTGGGGTGAATAGAGCATCTTTTTCGTCTCCACCATCACCACTTCATGCTCGATCTGTAGCTGCCAGTTGCTCAACGTTGGGCGCAGATAGCCCAGCATGTCGGGCAACAGGCTGGTGAAAAGATCGGCCTGAATATGGTTGTCAAGCTGAATATTGACGGTGGTACCGTCGAGGGCAAAATCACGGTTCAGGATGATTTGCTCACTGGCATTATCAGTCTGTTTGTGGCGCAACACGGCAAATTCACGCCACACTTTTTGCAGGTCATCGAAGGCAAACGGGCGGTTCACCCGCTCCGTATGCGTCACAACGGTCTCGATATCAGCCGCTAACGGTCGTGATCCAATACCCGCCGTCGACCGGAGTTTGCTGGTTACGGGTTGCACAATACCCGGTGCCGGGGCCGACGTGCGGGGCGGCAACGGCGGAATAGCAGGTTTACCATTGGTTACGGGCCGGGCGGGCGCTGCGCCGTTGGCCGCTACTGCCGGCGTTGTCTGGTAACTGCTGACGGGTTCGCTTGTAAAGGGTGGCGGCGGGGTGGCGGCGTGCTCAAAGCCTGCATCGCTATCCGGTTCGGCATTGGCAACAGACGCAGGTGCCGCTATGATGCCGTCAAATGCTGGGCTGCCGTTTTTTTTTTCGGCACTGCCATTGCTGGCTCCATTGGACAGGGCAACGCCGTTGGTAGGGCCGGGCAGGGCCGGGGCAGCCACGCGGCTGTTGGCGGTGGGTTCGGGCAGGGCCTCCCAGTTGAGCAGGTCGCGTAGGCTGGCCAGCTTCATCAGCGATAATTCGGTGTGGAGCCGCTGGTCTTTGGCCTGCTTGAAATTCATGTCGCACTGCCCGCCAATGCTCAGCGCCGACAGCAGAAACGACATCGGTGCCTGCGCCGACTGGGTCAGGTAAAGCTGCTGTACGCGCTCGGTTACCTGTAATAGTTGCACCGTGGCAGCGTCTTTGCACACCAGCACATCGCGAAAATGGCGATTCAGACCAACCACAAACTGGTGGGTATCAAAGCCTTTACGCAAAATTTCGTCCAGCACCAGCAGGCTCTGCGGCAAGTTACCCTGCAACAATAAATCGGTGAGGCGGAAGTAATAATCGTAGTCGAGAATGTGCAGATTATCAAGCACGTCGCGGTAGCGCAGCGTCCGGTCGGCAGAGAACGTGACGTTCAGGTCGAACATCGACAGGGCATCGCGCAGGCCACCGTCGGCTTTCTGAGCAATCAGTTCAAGCGATTCAGCGTCGGCGGTAACGCTCTCTTTCCGGGCAATGTCGGCCAGATGACTGGCCATATCGGCGGTTTTGATCCGGTTGAAATCAAAGATCTGGCAGCGCGACAAAATCGTGGGCAGAATCTTGTGTTTCTCGGTCGTGGCCAGAATGAAGATGGCGTAGCTGGGTGGCTCTTCCAGCGTTTTCAAAAACGCGTTGAACGCCGCCGCCGACAGCATGTGCACCTCATCGATAATATAAATCTTGTACTTGCCCGACTGGGGTGGGTAGCGCACCTGGTCGATCAGGTTGCGGATATCGTCGACCGAGTTATTGGAGGCAGCATCAAGCTCGTGAATGGTAAATGACGCGTTCTGGCTGAAGCTCACGCACGACTCGCATTTGTCGCAGGCTTCAACGTCGGCGCTCAGGTTCTGGCAGTTGATGGTCTTGGCCAGGATGCGGGCGCAGGTGGTTTTGCCCACGCCACGCGGCCCGCAAAACAGAAACGCCGACGCCAACTGGTTGGTCCTGATGGCGTTCTTGAGGGTGGTGGTGATGTGGCCCTGCCCCACAACGGTATCGAAGGTGGCCGGGCGGTATTTCCGGGCGGATACCACAAAATTATCCATACCCAAAGATAAGGGATTTACGCCGGTAAGTACAGTTCAAACGTGGCCCCGTGACCCGGTTTGCTGCTGGCCCGGATGGCGCCGCCGTGGTTATCGATTACCCGTTGCACAATGGCCAGACCAATGCCCGTGCCATCGTATTGCGCCCGCCCGTGGAGCCGCTGGAAGACCTGAAAAATGCGGTCCGCATATTTTTGGTCGAAACCAATGCCGTTGTCTTTTACGGTAACGCATTGATAAACAGGCACTTTTCGGGTGGGAACCAGTTCGGGCAGTTCGGCGGCGTCAACAGTGCGGCTGCTGATGGTGATTAGGGGCGTGGTGTCGGCCTGCCTGAATTTTAGGGCGTTGGTGAGCAAATTCTGAAACAGTTGCCGCAGTTGCGATTCATCACCCGGCAGCGTGGGCAGGCTGTCGACCTTAATGGTGGCACCGCTCTCGCGGATGGGCAGGTCGAGGTCATCGAGTACCCGCGCCAGCACGTTTGCCAGCGCAATAGGCTTCATCTCAGCCGGCTTGGCCGACAGCCGCGAGTACGTCAGCAGGTCGTGAATCAGGGTCGACATCCGCCCGGCGGCGGTCTGCATCCGGCCAATCATATCGCTGCCCACGTCGCCCAGTTCGGGGCCAAAGCGGGCCTGCATCACGTCGCCGAAGGATTGAATCTTGCGCAGCGGTTCCTGCAAATCGTGGCTGGCCACGTAGGCAAATTGTTGCAGACTTTCGTTGCTCCGGCTCAAGTCTACGATAGAGTGTTCGAGCTGCCGTTGCACGCGTTTCAGGCTGGTGTAATCAGCAAAGGTGACCAGCACTTCGTTGCCCATTTTGGTGGCCATAATGTCGAGCCACACATCGATACCGTCGCCATCATAGTGAAAATCAAACCGTTGGGTTCGTCCGGTTTGGTAGGCTTTCAGGTAGGTGTCGAACAGCCCGTTGGTCTTGTAACCCGGAAACCAGCGGCTGCCCAACTCGCCAATGAGGGCAGCGGGTTCCTGCCCCACATAGGCCGCCAGTTGCCGGTTGGCCAGCCGGAACCGGAAATCTGTCACCTCGTTTTGTTCGTCGAAAACGGGTTCAAACAGGAAAATACCCGCCTGCGCCGTGTCGATGACGGTGGTTAGTTCCGCCGCTGATGCCTCAATGGCTTTGTTAGCTCGTTTAAGTGGCGACACGTCGGTGAAGGTGACCACAAAGCCATCGCCGAGTTTTTGGGCCGAAATATCAAACCAGAAATTCAATCCATCGAGGTTATAATAGACCTCGGTGCGGCCTGGCTTGCCGGTTTCGGTCGTCTGTTTATACAGGTCAAACAGCCCTGATTCCACATTGCCGGGAAAAATCGACAACAGGGGTTTGCCAACCATCTCCTCTATCGACTTTCCTACCAAACCCACGCAGGCCTGATTGGCTACGATGAACCGAAAATCGACAATCCGGTTCTCTTCCGCCGGGTTACGTATAGCCTCGAAGGCCATGATACCACTACCTGAACTGTCCAAGACGCTGTTGAGCAGGTCGGCCTGGCGCTGATTATCAGCAGCTTGCTGTTCCAGTGCCTCCTGTACCTGTTTTAGCAACGTGTAGTCGGTGAAGGTGACCATCACGAACTTACCTAGTTTCACACTTTGCACATCGAGCCAAATATCGAAGCCGTCAACGTCATAATTTATGTCGAACCGCTGCGCTTCGCCGGTCGTATACGTCCGTTTATAGAAGTCAAATACGTTTGTTTCGCGGTAGCTGGTAAACCAGTTCGAGGTGGGTGTATTTAGTATTACATCCGTTGTTTGCCCTACCATCTGGGCCACAATCCGGTTGGCGGTTACAAACCTGAAATCCAGTATCTGGTCATTTTCGTCAACGATGGGTTCGAGCATGGCAATCCCCGTTTGGGCCACGTCGATGATCTGCTGGAGGTTGGTTGCGGCCAACACAGACGCTTCGGTAGCCGCAAGTGCCTGGGTCGTATTGATTGACGTAAGCACGTTCTCGGCCACTTTGCCCGGTGTCACGTCGCGCATGACCGAGAGTATGCCACCATTGAGCAGGCTCCGGCTCACGCTGATCCAGCGGGTCAGGTCCTCGCTGTAATACGTTTGTTGCGCTGGTTCGCCAGACTGGTAGACGGCCAGCAGGGCCTGAAACGATTCATCGGCGCGGGGAAATTGGTCTGGCGTGTTGCCAGGCAGGTAGGAGCCAATTTGCATCTGAAGGGTGTTGCCGGTCAGGTTCTGTGCGATGGCGTTGCGGTAAGCAAGCCGAAAATTGACAACGTCGTCCTGTTCTCCGTAAATAGGTAGCATCCAGGCAACCCCATCGGGCAGGGCATCAAGAATAGCGGCGAGTGAAACGTCGGGTAGTGAATCGGGCAACATGGACACGAATGGCGTTGAGAAAACGGCTGTGAGTCAGCGACTAACAAACCAACAGACACGCGAAAGTAAGGAGAGGTCGGTGCCTTTCCTACCGCAGTACAAGATTCACGCCAGTAGTTCCCACGCGGCGAGGTTACATTGTCTGAGGTAATTCAGCAGATTGTCAATCAACAAACAGCCCCGCCTACACAAAGTAGACGGGGCTGTTTACCAATAGAATGAAAAGACTATTACAACTTCATAATACGCTTAGAAACAGCCTGTTCACCAACCTGGATTCGCAGAATATAGGTACCAGCAGGGTACTGATCAAGGAGCATGAGAAGTTTAGTCTGTCCCATCTGCTGCTGTTGTACCACACGGCCATTTACGTCGGTAAGTTGCAGCGAAGCCATTTTCTGCGCAGACAACCCATTTATGCGCACCGTTACGGAAGCGGTGGCAGGCACGGGAAATACGTCTACGCTAAACGGCTCCTCAACCGCCAATAACTGCGACACGGTGATAACAGCCGTAGTGGTGGTTCGTGTGCCAACGCCGCAATCATTACTAACGCTGGTGAGTTTGTAGGCCGTTGTTTTGTCTGGTTTCACCTCAAACACGTAGGGGTTCGCCGCCGTTGGTGGAATGGTCTGCACAGCCCCTCTGATGCCGGTAGCATAACTACTGTCTTGATACATAACCGTCCAGGGAGCCTCGCCGGTGAAGGCTATCGAGAGCCTGGCGGTTTGTGTTTCGTAGATGCTCTGGGTGCCCGTCAGCGCAGCCGTGGCGGCGGGCCTGATGGTGAGCAATGTGGGGCTAATGGTGCCGTAGATGGGTATTTTGGGGTTGGTGGCGATCACCCGCACCCAATATTGACCACCTGCCGTTGCCGTCGGGATGGTACCGGTAATCTGCCCGCCCGACACGCTTCCGTTAAGTACGTCGGCATACGCAATCTTCGCCGAGTCAGCCTCTACTTTGGCGAATTGCAGTTTGAACGCGCTGCCTGTATTAAACGACCCAGTTGTCAGGAAGTTGGTGGTTAGTTGAGTACCCACGCACAGCGTCGATGCAGTTAGTGCCAGCGTTTGAATGCCCGGCACCATAACCGTAATTGTTACGGTGGCCCCGTTGCCGGGCAAGCCCACGCCGCACTTGTTTTTCACCTGCGCAATCTGGTAGATGGTAGTGCGGGTAGGCAACACCAGCACCGTTGTGTCTTTAGTGGTGTTGCCCATTAACCCATTCGACAGGGTATAGCTGTAGGGGCCTACCCCCGTAAACGAGAGTTTAATGGGTGCTTCGATACCCAGATTGACCGTGTTTGCCCCTGATAATGACAACGTCGGTACGGTTTGAATAAACACCTTAATGGCTGCTCTGGCACTTTCGCAGCCGGTGCTACCCGTTTGGGTGACGTAGAAAATATCACCATCGGGGTTTTTTGTGGCATTCAGGGTGGGCGGCACGGGGGCCGTGGTGGTCACCGCGCCCGTGGGGTCTGTCCATTTTAGTTTCTCTCCTGTCGCTTCCAGTGGTTGCGCTGTGCTACCCTGGCAAAGCTCCACCACCGACTTAGCCACCGTGGGCACAGGCGTAGTCTGGATGACAATGTTTAGTGTGGCCTTGGGACTCACGCAACCGTCCACCGTCTGGGTTACTTTATAGGTAAACGTTCGGCCCACGTCGGTTGTCAGCACCGGTGCCTGACTGCCATTACCAAACTGCGAATCATCAGCATTATACCAAATCAAGTTCTGACCCGATGCGGCAACAGCTTCACCCTTAGCAAATTGACAGTAGGCCGTGGGTGACGTGCCTGCCGGTGCAGCCGGTAATGGTTTCACCGTTACCGATAAAGACGCCCGTGGTCCTTCGCAATTATTAATTGTCTGGCTGACATAGAAATTCTTTGTCCCAGCCACTGACGTATTCGGAGTAACGGTCCCGCTAGCTGTTCCACCTGAAGCCGCTTCGTACCATGCCAGATTCTGACCAGAAGCCGATAATGGTGTTGCGGCTGCGTTTTGGCAAAATGCAGGGTTAGCGTTCGCAATAGTCGGTGCAGATGGCAGCCCTGTAATCGTTACTGACAGAGCTACCCGTTGGCTCTCACAATTAGTGCCCACAGTTTGAGACACATAGTATGTCTGGCCACCCGCATTAGCGGTTGGTGGTGTTGGCCCAGCACCCGAACCGGTACCTCCTGTTGCTGCTGAGTACCAATTTAGCGCCCCACCGCTGGCCGCTACTGCCGACAGTTGGCCAGCCTGCGCACCCACACAGTAGCTCACGGACGTTACCATTGGCGTGGGTGAGGCCGCTTTGACTTCAACTATGATTTCAGCCCGATCTCCTTCGCAATCATTCTGCCGCTGGGCAACATAATATTTGAATGTGCCCGCTTTGTCTGTATTGGGTTTTGTCGCATTCGCAACGCCTGTTCCACTGGTAGCATCTGTGCCATACCAAACCAGTGATGAACTGGTATCAGTTGTTGTAGCGCTTAGAGGATTAGCGAGCTGGTTTTGACAGAGAGTTAATGTATTAGTTGGGATAGTAGGCTTACTCGGACGAGGTTTGACTTCGACGGTCAGATACAGATTGGGATCATACAAACAGCATGTATACACACACGCTTTAGTACTGTCTACCGCTTGATATCTTAGCGTATAGGAGGTCTTCCCAGATGTAGTTGTAGATGGAGTCGGAGCTACCGAGCTAAACACTGCCCCTTGCTCCGGTCCTTTGTAAATAACCCGGAGGTAAGGCGGAGCGGCATCATGGCCATTCACATTTAGTGGTTGTGCGGTTTCTCCCTGACAATACGCCAAGTATCCTTGACCATATGCCGAACTACTGCTTTTTAAAGAGGGACTAATTACCTGAGTAAAGAGCACTCTTTGTAACGTGGCTACTTTATTACTCTCACAGCCATCTATTACTTGAGTCGCATAAAAAGTGATTTCATTCACTGGATATTTATACGTGTCAGAAGTGGCGAATTGTCGTGCTGAGAAGGAAAACGAAGTGGTTGAACCATTCACTTTACTAAATTGGTATGCTGCTTGATTGCCGCTAGCATCATACAATTTAGCTGTAGCTCCTGATACCGTTTTGACATTCACATCTTTTGTAAATGTCAACTGCACTGCGCCAGCGTACCCGCACAATACTTCGAGTGGAGCCACTGTAGGTGAAGCAGGTGGATCTTTTACAACAACTATGATCTCTGCGCGGTCACTCTCACAATTGCTAAGTCGTTGAGCAACATAGTATTTAAACGTACCTGGTTTATCTGTAGCAGGCTTAGAAGCGGTGGCCGAACCAGTACCACTAATAGCTTCTGTGCCATACCAAACAAGCGATGCACTAGCATCTGTCGTTGTGGCAACCAATGAGCTAGCCGTCTGATTCTGACAGTATGTCAGAGAATTTAATACTGGAGTTGGTTTTGCTGGCAAGGGCTTAACCTTAGCATAGATAGTTCCATCTCTTAAAGGGGTATTGCTACATCCCTTGTCAGACACATATGCTGTAGAATAGATGTATGTGGTTGCTACATCCGTTTTAATTACTGGTGGGATGGTCGAACCAGAACTTCTACCTTTCGCAGGATCATAATACAGTATATTAAACCCAGTGGGTGTTGGACCAGACAGAAATTTGTCTAAAGTTACTGCGCCACTATTTAGACAAACCGCCTTCGATTCGACATCATTTGAAGGGCCAAAATATTGGTTAGGATTGAATTCTACCTTGAACGATATTCGGTCACTTTCACACCCATCTAATGCTTGACTGGCGTACAATGTATTACTCCCTAAACTCCATCCCGTACCACTATAGTACAATATAATGGCGTTACTTCCTGCTCTACTGGAAGAGGTATATAAACCACCGGTCGGGCTGTACCACAGAATGCTTGCCCCTTGGGTTGCCGTTCCACTCAGAACATATTCACACGTACCCGGCGTTAAACAAAACACTTGGCAAATAGACTGATTCGCCACTGCTGGAACACCCGGCTTAATCTTCACGGCAAACTGCGTGGTACTAGGCGTACCAATTACGGCAGGGTTGCTGGCGTTCACACGAACTTTGTAGGTCGTGCCCGCTGGAGTTGTGGCCGGTATTGTCGCTGTTACCGTATAACGCCCGGTCGTGTTGCTGTAGCTGGGTCCGCTGGTAGCGATGTCGGTGTAATCGCCACCGTTAGAAAGTTGCACCGTGAAAACGTTACCACTTGCATACGATCCCGAAATGGTGAATGGCACGTCGAAGGTTGATCCGGGGCAGATTGTTGCAATAGCTAAAGCCTGAGTAGTAATAGCGGGGCCATCATAAATTTTGACGTAGAAGTCTTCGGTTTGCGCCTTACCGTCACCGCTTTTGATTACCAATCCCAGCTTACGAATAGGCGTACCAACTGGTACACGGTAATAGGTGCGGGGTACAAGTTTGATTTGCCAGCGGTCGTTACCCAGCGATGTCATAGTGCCAGGAGCATATGGAGCACTAAAGTCTGCCTGGCCCGCTGGGGTAAACTGAAACGCGTCACCCGTCTCAGTCGATCCCGCCCCCGACCAGAGATAAATATCATCCTTTTTACCCAACAGAACCTTCGCCCGTCCGTCGGTGGCTTTCGTCAAGTCAACAATGAATGTTGTTTCCTGATTGTCAGTCGGTAGAGTTGGGTTGGTCGTTACTAGTTGAGCCAAAAGCGGATTGACCAAGCCGCAAGCCATAAGTAACATACCCGCAAGTAAGTAGCGTAGATTTTTAGCCATACAATGAGTTTGGTTAGACAGAAAGTAACAAACATAGCAGATAAACTACTTAAAAGAACGTCGCACAACTTTATTCCGCAGGGTAATTTATTTACCAGTCTGAGCAGGTATAGCAGGCTGGACATAACGACAAGGGCCAATTGGCCCCACGCGGCGGTGTTGCGTATCTTTGGTTATCCGATTAATTACTAACTCATGAACAAACGACTTTACCAACGCGTCGGCCCGCTTTTCTGGTTGCTAATTTTCAGCACGTTAACCCCGACGTTTGCCCAACTCGTAACGACCACGCCCGCCTTTCCCACCGCCGATACGGCGGTGACGATCATTGTGGACCTGACTAAAGCCACCGACGGACGGGCGAAGGGATTGCTGGGCAAAAAGGACGACGTATTCCTCTGGTCGGGGGCGGGTTCGACCGAGACCGGGCAAGCGTTCGAGTTTACCCCCACCGGGCAAAAAGATTTCAACGCGCCCTTTCCTCCGGGTGCCATGACGGCCCTGGGCAACGACCGCTGGCAGATCAAACTGGTGCCCCGCGTCTACTATGGCGTGCCGGCAAGCACACCCGTCAAGCGGCTGGGGATGGTGATCAAAAGCGGCGACGGCAAGGCCCAGACCGAAGACTTCTTCGTCAAAATCTTCGACGCCAAGCTGACCGTGAGCTTTGCCCGGCCCACCGTAAAACTGCTGTTTGTGGAAACCAACACCGACGTGTTGGTGCGGGCCAATGCATCGGACAAAGCCGCGCTGACACTGACCGTGGATGGTGCGGTTGCCGCCACCGCCGTCACCGCCGATTCGGTGGTCACGACGGTGAAATCGGGGGCGACCATCAACACGTTGCGGAAGGTGGTGATTACAGCCAAAACGGCCACGGAGACGGCGTCAGACTCGTTTTTGCTCTACGTGAAACCCACGCCTACCATTGCCGCCGTGCCTGCCGGCCTGCGCGACGGCATCAACTACAGCACCACCGACCCCACCAGCGCGACGCTGGTACTCTATGCCCCGCTGAAGACGTTCGTCAACGTGATTAGTGAGCAAAACAACTGGACGCCCACGCCCACCTCGCTCATGAACCGCACCGCCGACAGCGTCCGGTACTGGCTGGTGATCAAGGGATTAACCGCTGGTCAGGAACTGGCGTTTCAGTACCTCATCGACGGACAAATTGCCACCGGTGACCCCTACGGCGACAAGATTCTGGACCGCAACAATGACTCGTTCCTGACGGCTTACCCCAACCTGAAACCGTTTCCGACCAAAGCACAGGGGCAGACGGTGTCGGTGTTGCAGACGGGACAAACGGCCTACCCCTGGAAGGTGGCCAGCTTTACGCGGCCCAACGCCAAAAACATGGTGGTGTATGAACTGCTGGTACGCGATTTCATCGCCTCACGGCAGTACGCCGCCGTGGCCGATTCGCTGCCGTACCTGAAAAAACTGGGCATCAACGCCATCGAACTCATGCCGATCATGGAGTTTTCGGGCAACGATTCGTGGGGGTATAATCCCACGTTTTACTTCGCGCCCGACAAAGCCTACGGCACCAAAAATGACCTGAAAGCTTTCATCGACAAATGCCACGAAAACGGCATTGCGGTGATCCTGGACATGGTGCTGAACCAGGCCGACTACGAATTTCCGTACGTGAAAATGTATTGGGATGGCAGCAAACCCAGTGCTAACAGCCCGTTTTTCAACCCGCAGGCCACCCACCCGTTCAGCGTCTTTTTCGACTTCAACCACGAAAGCAAAGCCACCCAGAACTACGTGCAGCGAGTGAATCAGTACTGGTTGCAGGAATACAAATTCGACGGCTACCGGTTCGACCTCTCGAAGGGCTTCACGCAAACGCCCAATCCCAACAACGTGAACGCCTGGGGAGCCTACGACGCCAGCCGCGTGGCCATCTGGAAGCGTATTTACGACGAAATCAGGAGCTACGACAAGTCGGCCTACATGATTCTGGAACACTTCGCCGATAACAGCGAAGAGAAAGAACTGGCCAACTACGGGATGCTGTTCTGGGGCAACATCAACTACAATTTCCGCTACTCGGCGCGGGGGGCCACCAAAACGAGCGACATCAGCACTAACTGGCTGTCGTATAAAGAGCGCGGCTGGAACAACCCCAACGTGCTGGGCTACATGGAGAGCCACGACGAAGAGCGGCTGGTGTATGACGTGCTGCAAAACGGCAACGCGTCGGGCACCTATAACACCAAAGACCCCGCCACGGCACTGGAACGGGCCAAACTGGCGGCGGCCCTGTTTTTGCCCGTGCCCGGCCCCAAGCTCATCTGGCAGTTTGGCGAACTGGGCTACGACGTCAACATTGATTTTAATGGCCGCACGGGAGCCAAGCCGATCAAATGGGAATACGCCCGCGATGCCAACCGGGCCAAACTGCTGCGGGTGTATCAGGAATTGATTAAACTGAAGCTCACGCAGCCCGCCTTCCAGTCCACCGATTTTGTCTATCAGGGGGCCACGCCGGTGAAAAGCCTGACCCTGAATGACGCAACCAACCCCGTGGTGATACTCGGCAATTTCGACGCGCAGGCCAACGTGGTGGCCCTGAGCCTGCCCAAAGCGGGTATGTGGTACGACTATTTTTCGGGCCAACCCATCGAATCGGGCGCGGCACTGAACCTGAAACCAGGCCAATGGCATATCCTGACCGCCATCAAACTACCCACGCCCGAAACAGGCATTGTGCCGTGGTTCATTACGCCCCCCGCCGAACCGATCCTGGCCACCGAACCCGTTCCGGCCCTGACTATTTCGCCCAACCCCACCGCCGATCTGGCCACCATCAATTGGGAGAGTACCTACCGTGGTCCCGTAACGGTGTCGGTCAGTGGCACAACGGGCCGGGCGTTGCAGACACAAGTGGTGGAGAAAACGGCGCAGACGCTGCACCATGCCGTCAGTTTGCGCACGCTGCCAACGGGTTTGTATTTGATTAAAGTGCAGACGGATGGGGGTGTGCAGGTGCAGAAGGTGTTGAAGGAGTAAGGTATGTGTTGGATTGCGGATTTGGCTGGCCGCACCGGCGGACCGGCTGGCGTCCAGTCCAACGGAGCGATTTGCTCCGTTTCTTACTCGGCCTAACGGAGCAAATTGCTCCGTTGGACTAGGCCACTCCGCTAAACACATCCAAAACACGATGAAACCAACCCTCGCTACCCTCCTGCTCTTCGTCGCAGCCTGCTCATCGGGCAACAAACTGAATACGCCCGAAACACTCAAAAAGGGAACGTTTGGGTATGATCTGGCTTTTTTGCGGCAATACGACGACAGCCTCACCGTACTCCGCTCGGCTGGTAGTTCGGCGCAGGTGATTGTATCGGCGAAATATCAGGGTAAGGTGTTTACTTCAACGGCAGAAGGGCCAGGCGGGGCTGGTTTCGGGTGGATCAACGAGCAGGCGTTTGGCCCGAAACCAGCCCCGCACATGAACGCTTATGGGGGCGAAAATCGGCTGTGGCTGGGACCGGAAGGGGCGCAATTTTCGCTTTTTTTCAAGCCGGGAGCCACCATGGACTTCACCAACTGGCAAACCCCGCCCGCCTTCGATACCGAACCCTGGCGCGTGACAGACCAGAACACGCAGTCCATTTCGCTGGAAAAAACAACCACGCTGACCAACTACGCGGGCACGGTGCTGCCCCTGCGCATCGACCGGACGGTGGCCCTGCTCAACCGCGAGACCATCGGAAAACGGCTGGGCATTTCCATCGACGACGGGCTGCATGTGGTCGGTTATCAGACCACGAACCGCCTGACCAACACCGGCAAGACGGCCTGGACCCGGCAGACTGGTGCGCCCTGCATGTGGCTATTGGATATGCTCACGCCCGCGCCCCACGTCACTATCGTGCTCCCGTATGAAACCGCCACCACCGGCCCCGTCGCCACCACCGATTATTTCGGAGCCATCCCGCCCGACCGCATCGCCGACAAAAATGGGGCGTTGTTTTTCCGGGCCGACGGCAAAAGCCGGGGTAAACTGGGCCTCGGTCCCCAACGTGCTAAACCCATCGCGGGCAGCTACGACCCCGACCGGCAGATCCTGACGCTGGTCCTATTCGACGTTGACAAAACCGGCACCTACCTCAATCAGGCCTGGAAACTGGTCGCCAATCCCTTTCAGGGCGACGCCGTGAACGCCTATAACGACGGTCCGCTGGCCGATGGCACCCAGATGGGGCCGTTTTATGAACTGGAAAGCGTATCGCCCGCCGCGTTTTTGCAACCCGGTGCCAGCCTCGACCACCGCCACGCCGTAGTGCACCTCACGGGCGACAAAACCCAACTCGACGCCGTAGCTAAAAAGTCCCTTGGCGTGTCGTTGGCACAGATTCAGGCGGCTTTTGCCCGTTGACAAACTGCTTGTCATGGCGGTAAGAACACTACCAGCGAAGCTCGACATGGTGTACGTTATTGGTTCGGGAAGAGGTCACAGCCAGACCCTTCGTGCCGTTCAGGAGGGCGAACCCTTCCAGTTCATCGGTCTTATCGATGTCGATGGTTTTGATGACGTACTCCTTACCGGCGGCAATGGATTTGGCTAAATCCAGAAACGTAAACCGCCAACGCCGACCCTCTATCTGATTTTGAATCAGGACCAGAATGTCCCGTTCCGGAATCCAGTGCAGGTTTTGCACCCAGGGCGAGCAGGTGAATTTTTTGACCAAAACGCCCGGTTCGCTGGTTTTTTTAGCCATAGCCAACCGCGCCGGATCATACAGCCGGACCTCATTGGCGTGGTCGCCATAGTCGGCGGTGGCCACATACCACTTGCTTCGGTACTGCACATATTCGGGGCGGGTACCCTGGATGGCGGCATCGTCGGTGATGGTGCGGAGGCGATGGCCGTCCAGCGTATGCGTACGGAGCAGGCCATTCCAGTCGATGGCGTAGATGACCGCCCGCCAGTCGGCTGGGGTAGAGGGCTTTGTGGGGTCGCCGACGCGGATGCTGTTGCCGATAAATGTGGGTAGCGACCCGTGCCGGGCAAGGCCAGTCGGGTGGTTAACAACGTCGTTGCCGCCTTCGGTCAGCCTGATTTCCGGCCCCACAAACGCGAGCGAATCGCCAACGACGGCGTAGGCCCGAAGCACGCCCACCTCACGGTCGCCGTAGAGATAGGCTTTGCCATCCTGATAGCTAACGCCCTGACAGGCCCCCAGCGAATCGAGGGTGGTGGAGTGGGTAACGGCAAGCGAAACACCCCCTATATACACGGTAGAGATGGCCACTGTACCCAGGCAGGCCCCAATAAACAAGCTGTTCATACGCTGAAAATCGAACCAGCTCAACAGCAGGCCAGGCTGTGAGCAGGTTGTGGTTGATTCAAGATTCAACGGCAAAAGTCACTCGCAGGCCAATCTACCACCGCGTATTTATTTGTTAATACTAAAACTGAGTTATTCGGCAAACCACCTCGGCCCGGAACGGCTATATTTCGGCATCGGGGCGACGTGTACCATACCCGCCCCAACACGTTTGGGCAATGACTGAGGCAGTGTATAATGACCGTGATGTAAGCTGGCTTTCATTCAACGAGCGCGTGCTGGAAGAGGCCGCCGACCCCACCGTGCCGCTGGCCGAACGGGTAAAATTTCTGGCTATCTTTTCGGCTAACCTCGACGAGTTTTACCGGGTGCGGGTGGTGGCCCTGCGTAGTCTGGCCGCCATCCGGAAAAAGAAACACCTCAAACACCTGCCCACCGACCCGCAGACAGTACTGGACGACATTGCCCGTATGGTGGCGCGTCAGCAGCGGCGGTTCGGCGCCTTATTCGACGAAGTACTCTGCCCCGAACTTCGGCAGCAGCAGGTGGTGCTCTACCGGCAGGAACCCGTGGCCGATACGCACCGGACCGAAATGGCGCAGTTCTTCCGCAGCACGGTGCTGTCTTACCTGCAACCCGTGTTTATGGGTACGGCCCAACGGATGAAACGGCGCGATACCCTGCCCCTGCTCGACAGTCAGGCCCTGTATTTTGCCCTCACGCTACAACCCAAAATAGCGTCGGCTGCCGGGAACACCACGCCCGAAAACCCCGACGAGGCTACGGCTGTGATGGCCTACCTCAATATTCCCCGGAATAAACTACCCCGATTTGTGGCCCTTTCGTCTATCGAGGGCGTTAGTTACTTCGCGTTCCTCGACGACGTCATTCGGGCGAATGTGGGGGTGGCCTTTCCCGGTTATACCGTAGTCGAGTGTCACAGTTTTAAGATGAACCGCGCCGAGGGTACCGATATCGCCGATGAATACCGGGGCAATCTGGTCAAGAAAATTAAGACCCAGCTCGACAAGCGAAAAACGGCCCCGCCCATTCGTTTTCTCTACGATCAGGCTATGCCACCCGACCTACTCACGCGGTTAACCCATCTGTTTCGCCTTCAACCCGGCGACCTCGTGGCCGGTGGCCGCTACCACAGTATGAGCGACCTGATGAAGCTGCCGCTTACCAACCTGCCCGGTTTAGCCGTGCCCAAACTACCCACCCTGTTCGTGGCCGACCTGGAGCCGTACGAATCACTGTTCGAGGCGATTAGTGAACGCGACCGGCTGCTTCACTTCCCCTACCAGGCCTATTCGTACGTGCTCCGGTTTTTCAACGAAGCGGCCATCGACCCGCTGGTTTATTCTATTCAGGTAACGCTCTACCGGATCGCCGCCGACTCGCTCATTGCCAACGCGCTGATTAGTGCCGCCCGCAACGGTAAACGTGTGACGGTGTTTGTGGAAGTGAAAGCCCGTTTCGACGAGGCCAATAACCTGCGTTGGGCCGAAGAGATGGCACGGGCGGGCGTAACCATCATCTACAGTATGCCCGGCGTGAAAGTCCACGCCAAAGTGGCGCTGGTCAAGCGGCGACATCCCGGCCTGAAAAAGAAGGACAAACCACAGGCCTTCGCCTATTTCAGTACGGGTAATTTCAACGAAGTGACCGCCACTATTTATACCGATCAGGGGCTGTTTACGGCCCATCCGGGTCTGGTGAGTGAGCTGGCCGACGTGTTTCGCTTTCTCAAAAAGCAGAAGCCCGTCAAGCACCTGAACCACCTGCTGGTGGCTCCGTTTAACCTTCAGGAGCGTTATTTAGCCCTTATTGACCGGGAGATTCAGGCCGCGAAACAGGGGCAGGAGGCCCGCCTGACCATCAAGCTCAATGCCCTCGAAGAGCAAACGATGATCGACAAACTGTACGAGGCCAATCAGGCGGGGGTGCAGGTAACGTTACTGATTCGGGGTATCTGCTGCCTGGTGCCCGACGTACCGGGCCTGAGTGAGGGCATGGTGGTGATCCGACTTATAGACCAGTATTTGGAGCACAGCCGCGTGGCGATTTTCCACAACGGCGGCCAACCAGCTATCTATCTGGCCTCTGCCGACTGGATGAACCGAAATCTGTATCACCGGGTAGAGGTGGGCTTCCCAATCTATGATCCCCGGTTGCAGCAGGAACTGCTCAGGCTCATCGACCTCCAACTGCACGATACCACCAAGGCACGCCGGATCGATGAGCATGGTCAAAATCAGCCCGTTTCGAGCCAAAATAAACCAGCCATTCGGGCTCAGGTGGCTATGTATGAATTTCTTAGAGACCACGTCAGCGATCAACTGTATTGAGTAATCAGGGCTTTCTCATAAAAACTCGTGGGGCTAACTTTAGGCTGATGGTTGCCACAAATCGTTGCAGTGTAGCTATAGACAGGCTCAATGGTACACTAACCAAGTTGTCTGAAGTATACTTTACTGGTTGCCGTGTTAC
>JBBRMP010000035.1:0-34252 GCA_038230755.1 Cytophagales bacterium
ATGACAACGTTCTTGGAATTGGGTATGCTGTGCATTTTTCCAGCCTTCTTGTAATGTGGTTACCTCATCCTGATCTAAAGTAACATAACGGTTTGGTCTCATAACGTAAATATATAAATAAAATTGTTCGATTACTTAATTACTTCGCTTTCATCGGGGCAAGCATACAACAGTTGCCGAATGGTCTGTTTTAACACCGGATGCATCAGATAAGGGGCAATGTCGGCTAGAGGTTGGAGCGTGAAGCGGCGGAGGTGCAGATACGGGTGGGGTAACGTCAACTCAGGCGTGTTCAGGATCAGGTCGTTATAAAAAAGGAGGTCGATATCAATCACGCGGGCACCCCAGCGTTCGGCCCGGACACGGCCCAGTATCTGCTCAATAGCCTGTGTTTCGACCAGCACAACTTCGGGCAAAAGGGGCGTTTCCAGCAACAGCACCTGATTAAGGTAGGCGGGTTGGTCGGTGAGGCCCCAGGCGGCGGTTTCGTAGATGGGTGATGCCCGCAAAGCCGCTCCCACGCGCTGCACAAGCTGTTCGCGGGCCTGCGCCAACGTATGGGTCCGGTCGCCAAGGTTCGCGCCAAGAAGGAGGTAAAGGGTATTCGTCATCCGTTGATATCACCGCTTTAACTATCGCGGACTGCTGCCGGAAACGGCATTTTTGCCCAATAAGCCTGTTTTTCGCAAGCCCACATATACACCCACACTCGTTGGTAGCAACTCGCCCAAGTCAACGCCCAGCGACCCGCTGAGCAATGCCCCACCAAAGAGCGTAGTGGGCACAGCGGCGGTTAACAACCCCGAAAACTGGCCCGGCTGGGTTGGAAACGGTTCGCCGTAGGTGCCCAGATTTCGGCTAAATGACAGCCGGGATGTCATCTCGATGCGGCTTTTTATCAGGCCAACTACGCCAACATGAACCACACTTACCCGGTTGTTTGTGATCCCGATTGGGTTGGGCAACGCCGGTCGGGCTTCGCCCTGTGGGGTCAGAAATGGGGTGCCAATGGTGCGTTTGTAGTACTGCCAGCCGTCGAGAAACTGCCCGTGGTTGAAGTAATTGTCACGTCCCCGCTGTTGGGGGTCAATCACGTCGAAATTACTTCCTCCCTGACTTTCGGTATACAGAAACTCTGCCGTAATCTGACGCAGGAAAAATGCCTCTCCGGCGGGCTGACGATGGTTTTTGAGGCGAAGACCGTTTAGCCCATCGGCCAGGTTAGTACCATAAAATAACGAGCCATCGTCGTAAACAAATTGCCGGTACGCCAACAGATTCCACTGATTCAGATCTACGTCGGCGGCCAGATCGAGTGAGCCGAGGTGATTGCCAATGCGGTTGTCTTCAAACGACGTTACGTTGGGGTCGGTACGGTCCCACTGCCCACGCGATCCCAACACGACTGCCCGGTAATACCGGAGGCCGGAGGGCAGCACGCCGTTGTTCGACAGGTTAGGGCTTAGCACCCCCGGCGGTGCCTGCCCCGACCAGACCACCTGATGGTTGAACCCACCGTAGAGCCGGAACCGCCAGGTGGGCTTGCCTAAGCGGGCATAAACGTATTTCTGGTGCAGGTAGGACCCGGTCACGATGCGGCCATTATTCTCGAACCAGCCGTGGGCATAGGCCCCCATTACCGAGAGTACGCCTTTGGTAAACGGCACCGCCGTGAATACCGGAATGGCAAGCTGGATTTTGGGTATCGGCAGCGCATTGCCCGACCAGGCATAAGCACCGCTTGTCAACAGCGTATCGACCAGCCCGATGATCTCACGCCGCCGCCCGACGTACAGCTCAAACGCCCCCAGCCGGCCTTTCACATGGGCTTCGGGCAGGATCAGTTGGTTGGTGACGCCCGCGTTGATGACCCCGTCGAAAGCATAGCCCCAGTCTACCTTCGGGCGGTGTTCTGAGCTGTCGGCAAGGCGATAATCGGACCGGATACCAGCCTGTAGACGCAGTACGGGGCCTTTTAACGGAACAATGCCATATTGATTGGCCCGAAGCCAAAACGGGGTTTGGCCAGTAGAAAGGAGCGCACCGGCTTCGATATGCGTTTGCACGTGGCGCGGCGTCTGTGCCCCAACCAGAAGAGGCAGGGTCAGAAAAACGCCACAAATAGACGCCCGTAAGTAACGATGCATAGTTGGATGATAGGTGGGCAAGCGCCCGTTAATAAAGACGAAGGTATCTGTTTATAAATTGCCCGAATTGGTAGCCCGTTGCCTCAATATGTGGTTTAGACTGGTATGCCCCGGGCATTTTGCACAGGCAAACGGGCAGCCAAACACACCGCTTCCTGTTGGCATTAATCAAGAAAAACAACCCATTTCAACAGACCGATTACGATGAAAACGAACAAATTGGGCCGTTCGGGCCAGACCATTTCAGCCATTGGACTAGGCTGCATGGGCATGTCCGACTTTTATGGACAACGCGATGATAATGAGTCAGTTGCCACCATTCACGCTGCCCTTGACGCGGGTTTGAACTTCCTCGATACTGCCGATATGTACGGCCCCTATACCAACGAAGAGCTGGTAGGCCAGGCCATTCGGGATCGCCGCGACGAGGTGTTTCTGGCTACTAAATTTGGTATCGTGCGCGACCCCAACGACCCCACCAAACGGGGCATCAACGGTCATCCAGACTACGTTCGGCAGTCGTGCGAGGGCAGCCTGAAACGCCTGGGTCTGGACCATATCGACCTCTATTATCAGCACCGGGTAGACAAAAATACGCCTATCGAAGACACCATCGGGGCTATGAGCCGACTAGTGGAAGAAGGGAAAGTGCGGTTTTTGGGTCTTTCCGAAGCGGGTGCCGACACTATTCGACGAGCCAACGCAGTTCATCCCATTGCGGCGGTGCAGTCGGAATATTCGCTCTGGAGCCGCGACATTGACGACGAAATCATCCCCACGGTGCGCGAACTAGGCATTTCATTAGTGGCCTACAGCCCGCTGGGACGTGGTTTTTTGACGGGGCAGATCACCAAATTCAACGATCTGAAAGCCGACGATTACCGCCGCCAGTCGCCTCGTTTTCAGGGAGATAATTTTCAAAAAAACCTCGACGTGGTGAAACAGATTCAGCAGTTAGCCGAGGAGAAGGGAGCCACGGCGGCGCAGTTGGCGCTGGCTTGGATCATGGCGCAGGGGTCCGAATTAATTCCCCTCGTGGGCACCAAACGCCGGGCTTATCTGCAAGAAAACCTCGGTGCCCTTGACTTAACCCTCACCCCCGACGACCTCGCCAGGATCGACGCTATTTCGCCCAAAGGATCAGTGGCTGGTGATCGTTACCCGGAGGTGGGCATGAAGTTGGTGAACGGGTAAGAAGGAATGTACAATGAACAATGTACATTCCTTCTTACACCATTGCCCGTTGTTGCCTTGGCGCTACTAACCCCCAGATTGTGAGCAGCAGGGCCACGGCGGCTCCTGCCCAGGCCACAATCTGTAGGGTTGGGTAGGCCGCTTGCTTCACCGCAATAGCGGCATAGGCCCAGGTAAAGACCAGCATGTAGGCCGCGCTGCGGTAACGATTGTACAAAACCGCCCCAACCACCAGCCCAAGCACCAGTACGCCCGATGCCCAAACTGGCTCAGGAAGGCCCGACAGGTCGAAGGAAGTGGCTTTTAACCAGACAGTTATGTTGATAATTGTGGCTACCGTAAGCCAGCCAAAGTAGATAGAAAACGGCACACGGGCCAGCCACGTTTCGGGGACTTTCACGGGGCGCATCATAGCTGCCTCGGTGCGGGGGTTGATGCGCAGACTTTCCATGACCATAAACAGGCTGGCAAACATAATCAGGATCACGACGAGGGCCGTGGCAATCCATTCCTGATTGAAAATCAGACTCCAGAAGGCATTGCCAATGGCATTGATAATATACCACGGGCCCGCCGTGCGGAAGCGCGGATTGTGCCGCTGTGAGGGCAGCGCCTGATAAATGGCAAAGCCGAGGAGGCCCAGAAAAATGAGTCCCCAAATGGAGAAAGCATAACCCGCCGGGGTTACCAGCGTGGTGTATTTGGCAGAAATATCGGCGTTGGTAGTGGGGCCAAACACACGGACGTTCGACAGGGCGTTCATCACGATGAGCGATACCGTGACGAAAACAACAAGAAATTGGCGTAGACGATCATTCAACATAAGGGCTTGGCTGTTTTATTGGGCAGTGAATTTAACTACCAAACTGACCAATCTGTTAGGGTTCGTAGGTAAACGGGAGCATGTCGGCCATTTTTTCCCACCCCCAATACCCCTCGAACACGATGCCCAGCGGGTTGTAATAATTGCCGTTGGGTTCGACCAAAATGCAGGGTTGAACCAGCCGGACAATAGACGTCTGGGGCGAACTGGCAAACGTAGCTGAATTCATAAACGAATGCTCGCGTCGGTACTCGACAGACTCTTTTTCCAGCGTATAGGTCACCTGCACCAGATTGTCGAACTGCACCCTCGTTAACTCGGCTGATGACGAATCACTGTCGACCAGAAAGGAGCCGGGCAGCGGGTCTTTTATCAGATACCGCTCCGTTTTTACCTGGCTGGCCAGACCTTTTTTCGACGAGTCCTGACGCTCGATAATACGCTGAATAACAAATCCTTGCGGCTCAGTTTTGCCCGCGTGAAGCGACCGCATAAAGTGCATGCTCGACCCACGAAAGGCTTCTTCGCGGGCTTTGAGCCAGCGTTTTTCCTGCGCGTTACTGCGGGGTTTCATGGTCTCGAAAACGGGGTAGCCCAGGTAGCTGACGTACTGCTTACCGTAGTCGTACTGGAACTGCGCCAGCACATACTGAATCCGGTAGCCCAACGCAGTATTTTCAATCTTTAACGGCTCCCGCGCCCCACCCGTAAGCTGTAGCGTACCCCGGTCATCGTCGAACCAAAGGGCGGTGGGGTTCAGGATTTTACAGTCCTGCGCATTCTTCGACGTGCCGATGAACAGCTTCGTAAACTGATCCAGGTTGGCCAGCCATTCGGGATCACGATTTGCTTTTACCTGAACTTCAGCCAGTTGTGTGGCATTGGGCTTCATCTTGATCAACAGTGATGCGGTCTGTTTCGTCTGAATCGTGGCGGCCACCGTCTCGAAACCCACACTCGATACCACTAGGTCGTAGTGGCCATCGGGCAAGTTGATGAGGGTGAAGTTGCCGTTTTCATCGGCGGTGGTGCCTTTGGTTGTGTTGGCCAGAAACACGCTGCAAAACGGCACGGGCTGGTTATCGGCGTCGTTCACTACCCTGCCTTTTAGCGTCAGTTGGGCGTGAGCGGTGAGGGAGGCAAAAAGAAGGAGAATGGAGAGAACTCGGCGCATGATTCGGCAAAATTACGGCTGATCAAGCCACAAAAAACCCCGCCGGTTGGGGCGGGGTTTTTTGTGGCTTGATCTGTTTGCTGTTTACTGTCTCCTGTTTTACTAATGCGAGAATAGCTTCGCATCAGCAAAACAGGAGACAGTAAACAGCAAACAGAGCAAGCCATCACAACGCCAGTACTTTAAACTCAGTGCGGCGGTTGCGTTGGTGCTCATCTTCGGTGCGGGCGTTTTTCACCACAAGCTGTGTTTCGCCGTACCCTTTTGCCGTAAGGCGCTCAGCGTCAATATCTTTCGATACAATATAGTCCACGGCAGCTTTGGCACGATTTTGCGACAGACGCAGGTTGTACGCATCTGGTGAGCGTGAGTCAGTGTGTGAACTCAACTCTATTTTCAGCGTCGGGTTGTCTTTCAAAATTGTCACGAGCTTGTCCAGTTCGGGGGCAGCGTCGGAGCGGATATTGTACTTGTCGAGGTCGTAATAGATGTTCTCCAGCACGAATTTCGTGTTCACTTCCACCTTATCCAGCAGCAACGCCACGTTGAAGGTGGTGTCGGTTTCGGGCTTGGTCAGGAAGACATCGGGGATACTGCGGCCCTGCATCGTGAAGGGTTCGCGGCGGGTGAGGTAGCCCCGCCGTTCGGCCAGGATACTGTACGTTTTACCCTCCTGCACCAGAAACTTACCAAACGTGCCCGGCTGACCTGTGGTTACTTCGGCCACGTTGGCGTCGTTGGCATCATCCACAATCCGTACCCGCGCCGAATCGAGTGGAGCATTTGGCGAGGTGTTGGTGGCTACCGAACCGGCCAGGAAATAGCGCACCACTTTGGGCGCACCCGGCGTACCGGGTTTGGGCGGTATATTTTTGGCAATGGTCGTGGTGTCGGGTTGGCCCGATTCAACGAGGTAAATGTCGTCGTCGCCTTTGCCACCCGCGCGGTTGCTGGCCATGTAGCCTTTGTTGGCTTCGGGGAAGGTCAGGCCAAAATCGTCGGCGGGCGAGTTGATGGGCTGCCCCATGTTCTCGATTCGGATGACCCCACCCGAACGCGTCGCCACGAATACGTCGAGCTTACCAAGGCCGGGGTGCCCGTCAGACGAGAAGTACAGTTTACCATCAGCGGCCACGAAGGGGAACATCTCGTTGCCGGGGGTGTTGATGTCGCGGCCCATGTTGACGGGGCGGCTAAACCGGCCCGATGCATCCATATTGGCCCGATAGAGGTCGATTCCCCCCACGGTGCCCGTGCGGTTCGAGGCGAAGTACAGCGTTTTACCATCTGCCGAAAAAGCAGGGGAGCCATCCCAGGCCAGCGAATCGGAGATGGGCAGGCGGATGGGCGTTCCCCAGTTTCCGCCCTGATCCTGCCGACTGAGGTAGAGGTCAACGTCATCGCCGCCTTTGCGTTTGCCGTTATTACCCCGGGCGAACACCATGCCTTTGCCGTCTTTGGTGAAGGCGGGCGTACCCTCGCTCACGTCGCCCTGAAAGACATTACCGCTGAACAATTGTGGACCCGCTCCGTCGCCACGGCCTGCGCCGGTTTCGTCGGGGTTTTGACCCAGTTTAGCCTTATACAAACCCGTCATCGGAATGCCATTGTTCTTGTAGATCACGTCTTTCCGCGAGGCCGTGAACACCAGCTCATCGCCACGCAGCACGGGCGCATATTCGGTACCTGCCGAGTTGACACCGCCGAGGTTTTTCAACCGAAAGTCTGTCTGTTTGGCCGTAATGGCACTAATAGCCCGTAACGTCTCGATCTCGCGTTGCGCTCTTGCCAGACTCACTTTGTTGGTGGGCTTGCCGTCGAGATACTGCTGAAGCTGTTTTTGGGCACCCGCATAGTCACCGGTAGTTTTCAGCGCGAAAGCGTAGTTGAGCCGGACATCGGCCAGATTGGGGTCGCTGAAAGCCGGTTTAGTAGGCGCATCGGGGGTGGTACCGGCAATGGGCGTACCCGCACCCGCGTCGAGGGCTTTCTGGTAAAACGGAGCCGCCTCGGCAAAGCGGTTCGACAGCCGGTACGATTCAGCGGTGAAATAGTTGATTCGGGCGGCGTCTACCTGCCCTTTGCTGGCCTTGTCGAACTGCCCCAGCGCCAGATTATATTCGCCGGCATCGAAGTGGCGAACACCTTTTTTGTAGGCCTGCATGGCCGAGTTGCAGCCTCCCAAGCCAACGGCAACGGTCAATATCAGCAGCGAAACCTGCGTATAGAATCTCATAAGTCGAACAGGGCAAACTAGATTAACCCGCCCAAGATAATAACGTTTCGGCGGGGTCTTATACTAAACGATTGCAAGCCTATTTTATTGGCGTGTAACAAAGCGCACGCCGATGGGCGGCTTTAACCAGATTTACGCGGATTTTCTCTTTTCGTGGCATACCTTTTCACGAGCAAACCAGACAAACCAACAAACTCATGTTTAGCGTCACCGTTCTCTACCCCAAAACCGACACCAGCCGGTTCGATATGGACTATTACCTCAACCACCACACGCCGCTGGTGCGCGAACGCCTCACACCAATAGGACTCACCGGCGTTGATTTGAAAGAAGGCATTGCGGGCGGTACACCCGGAACTACCCAGGCCTATACCATGATTACGCAACTCAATTTTGATTCGATGGAGTCCCTCCAACAGGCGATGGACGCCCACGGCCCCGAACTCATCGGCGACATTCCAAACTTCACCGACGTGCAGCCACAAATGCAAATTAGCCAGTCGGTGTAGGACTGAGGGAAATTGAGGGTGGCAGGCCGTTGCATTAAGCCGGCAATTCAGCCAGCAACGTACGATAGCCGTCAAGAATGTGTTTAAACACACCAAGCAATTCAGGTAGGCGGTCTAGCTGATAGCGGCGGGAGTCGATGGTGTAGTGGTGATTTTGAAACCGCAGAAAGAGCCATTCGCGAGCGTTAGTCACGCAACCATAATAGATTGGCACTGGCGAACCCAACCCCTGATTAATTAGTGAAGCTCCGTATAATTGCGCCGCACACTGATCGACTCCCGACTCCAGGTTATCCCGTTTTGCCTCAACCACGGTCAAAATGGGCATGTTCAGGGCGAAGCTGCCCGTATTACGGCTGATGATGAAATCGCATTCGCCGACTAATCCGTGCGCCCGGTCGGCGGGTAGGTTTTCGCCCGAATAGAAGGTGAAAAAATCGCTATTCTGGTCAATCAGTTCAAGCAAAACCGGGCTGACAATCAACTCTGATTTGGCTTTCTCATTGCGCAGGGGCAATTTCAACGCCCGCTGAATCTGCGTCGTCAGCATTGGCCCAGGCTCAAGCGGAGGGAGTTCGGCAAAGAGTGTGCCGACGGTATCGGTTAGGCCAAACTGCTCTTTCAATTCCAGCAGTGTAAAGTCTGAATACGCCATTGTCCTTTTCTGATTTACCCAAATTTACTGTATCCCGCTCGTGCCTACGCTTTAAAAATTGCCAGCCAGACGTTCCAGCCGCCGAGGACGGCCGTAACGAGGACGACAAATCCCATTGCCACGTTCTGGCTCAACGAATTGCGGTGTTCACCCAATAGCGCCCTGTTGTTCACGGCCCGCCAGAGAAAGACCGTGACGAAGGGCAGCAAAATACCGTTTATAGCCTGTACGGCCACAATTACGGGAATCGGTGTGACGTTGGCCAGGCCAAAACCCACGCCCGTTGCCAGCACCGCCAGCCAGATTCCCCGGAAAACGGGGCTGTTTTTTGGTACGCCCAGCAGGCTTTGCGCCGTAATGGCCGCCGCCAGCGGGGCCGTGAGCGACGAGGCAAACCCCGCCGCAAACAGGCCGAAGGCAAACAGATTACCCGCCCACGGCCCCAGCCGTTCGGCCAGGACGGTGGCCATGTGGGCATATGAAAAATCGTTGGGAATGAGCATCCCCGCCAGCAGCAACACCACCGAGATGATGCCGCCCAGCACCACTGCCACCCAGATGCCCAGCCGCATGTCGGCCAGGGATTGGTTGGGCGAAATACTGGACCCGAAAAAGAGATTGTACGGCACAATGGTGGTGCCAATAAGGCCGTTCACCAGCAGTAGCGACCCACTCGGCAGGTTGGGCACCACCAGCGCGGTTGCCAGCGCACCGGGGGTAACGGGTGCGCCAAAGGCAACGTAGACAAACGCCCCGCCCATGGCGAAAACGATGATGCCCAGCAAGTTGGCCAGGTTCTGCGTTGACCCCACCCACAGCAGCGCGACGCAGGCCAGCCCCACCCCCACCGTGAGCGTAGGCGCGGGCAACCCGGTCATGAGCGAAAGCCCCGCCACGGCCCCCAGGATATTACCCGCCTGATAGGCTGCGCAACCCAGAAAAATGGCTAGAAACAATGCCCACGCTACCCAGAGGCCGGTTTTCCCCGAATAACTCTGCCGGATTACCTGCCCCAGATCACGGCCGGTCGTGATCGTAATGCGCGAGGCCGCCTCCTGCAACCAGACCGTGCCGAGCGTAGCAAACGTGAGCACCCAAAGCAGATCAAGCCCGTATTTGGAACCCGCAATGGCACAGGCTGTTACCGACCCCGGCCCAATAAACGCCGCCGAAATAACCGACCAAAATAAGATGCTGCCAAGACCGGCACGAAAGGATAACGATTTGGGCATAGGGGGAAGGCGGATTCAAAATTTGCACGCCGATTCATCCGGCACCACATAATACGACTTAAAATTCTTCGCCTTGCGGTTCATGCAGCCTTTCAGGTTCAGGAGTTCAATGTTGCGAAAGTCGATGGGGTGGCTTTCGGCTTGCAGGGCAATGTAACCTTCTTTGAGCGGCTGGCCTGCCCTGTTGCGCCAATAGGCCGCGTTAGCGATACCAGCCTTTTCATAGTCATTGTTTTTACCAATAAACACACTGTCGGTGGTTGGGTGATCATAGGCCAACACCGTGCGCCCGTCGATGTGGTGTTCAATGAGCGAGTCGCCAAGCACGAGTACCTCCACGGCCACCCACTGGTCGCCGTCGTAGGTTTTGGATGTCGATTCGATGCAGTGGAGCGGGTTTACCTGGCCTTTCTGCCGCACCAGCGTGCCCGGCGAACACAGATTGGCCGTTGATCGGGGTTTTCCGTTGCTCAGCCCGCCTAACGTTTGCACTTCCAGCGACACCGGAAAATCCTGCTTCAATTCTACACTGGCCGCCGACTGCGAGTGAAACATAACGCCGCTGTTGCGCACGTTCCAGACGGCACCGCCGGGGGTTTGGTTGCCCGTAAACCGGTACTCGAACCGGAGTTTATAGTGCGAAAAGGGCTGTTTGTAGTACATGTGCCCAAACCGCCCGTCGAAGCGTTCGTACTGGTCATAGGCAATGCGGATCATGCCGTTTTCCACGCGGTAGGTATTGCCAAAATTCTCGCCCAGCGGGTAGCCCGTAATCTTGATATCCCAGCCGCTGAGGTCTTTGCCATTGAACAGCAACAGCCATTCGGGCTTATCGGCAAGGCGTTTTTGGGCAAATGCGGGAAGGGTAAGTAGTAGCAGGAGGAGGCCCCGAAATAATAGCATAGCAGGTTCAGATTAGGAGACGTATACTCTATAAACAAATGATAGGCTGGTTATTACGCATGGCTGACAAAACTAGAATCAGGTGATCACCGTAGGTACGAGCTAACGATGCGTTTGCCCCTACCCTATTTATACTCAACATGATGAAAGCAGTACTGCGCCTCCTGGCCTTTGGCCTCTCCATTTTACTCGTTGCCGGTGCCTGTAAAACCGCTGGCACTGATCCTGTCTCCGTACGTAAGTGCCTGATCAACAGTACTAACTATGCCGTTGAGGTAGGCACGTTTGGTTCGTTTACGGTCAACAGCGCTTTTACGTACAATGCCAGCCGCCAGCTAACCACCATTACCGAGACCAGAATCACGCCCGGTTTGGGCACCCAGGTTGCCTCACAGAACTTAACCTATTTTGCCGACCGGATTGAAGCAAAACCAACCGCGCTGTCCATTACCTATGGTGTGGTGTCGGAAACATATGGATTAAACGGGGCGGTCTACATCTCGAAAATCACGACCCAGCAATTGATCAATGGCTCAACAACCCCGTCGATTACCACTACCTCCTACGAATACAACGCGGATGGTTATCTCAGCAAAACCACCGACAACAGCAACGGGTCATATAGGCTATATGACTACAAAAACGGCAATTTATCAACGGTTAAGGGCTATGTGCAAGGCGGGAATGTAGACTATACGACTACGCTGACTTACTACGAAGACAAGTTGCCATTGGCCCCCATTCTGCCCGGTATCGATGCCAATACCAATCTGTTAGCCGCATTTTATACGGCAGGTTTATTGGGCAAAACGAGCAAAAACGCGCTGAAGCAGATTGTCAGCGGCGTCAACGGCGAAGGCGCAACCGATTACACGTACACCTACGACGGCGATGGCAACATTAGCATGGCCGTGGCGAAAAGCATGGTTGTCACCACGGGCACCAACCCGCAGACACGAATGACCACAACCAACTATACCTATAGTTGCCAGTAGTTTTGTGTTACTAAACCCATACGTCAAACAAGCAGTCGCTACCCGTTCCCCACTCCCCCACCGCCGGGGGTTTGCAGCCTGATGCGTTCACCGGGGCGCATGAGCTGGGTGAAAATTCCGGGTAATTCCGCTTCCTCGCCATCGGGGGAAATCAGCGTTTGCTGGCCTACCGCGCCGGGTTTGCCACCAGCGAGGCCGTAGGGTGCCTGCACCCGGTGCTGACTGAGCAACGTAGCCTGCATGGGAGCCAAAAACTCGATTTCACGGATGAGTCCGTCACCGCCGCGCCATTGCCCCGCCCCGCCTGAGTTAGCCCGGAGGCAAAACCGCCACAACCGCACGGGATAGCGCCGTTCCAGGGTTTCGGGGTCGGTGAGTTTGGTGTTGGTCATGTGCTGATGCACCCCCGACCGACCCGCCATACCACGTACCGCCCCCGCCCCACCGCTAATAGTTTCGTAATAGCCCAGCGTGTCGTTGCCAAACAAAAAATTGTTCATCGTACCCTGACTACAGGCGGCCAGCCCCAACGCTTTCAACAACGTATCGACCAGCCGCTGACTGACTTCGGTGTTACCCCCAACTACCGCCGGACATTCGGCGGGGTTCTCCGAAAAGACAGGATTCAGAAACGATGATTCGGGCAACACCAGCTCGACCGGGGCCATTAGCCCTTCGTTCAGCGGAATGGCCTCCGGGGTCGCGCTCGACTTCACCCAAAGCCGCAGCACGTATAGCACTGCCGAATGCAAAATCGAGACGTTGGCATTCAGGTTGTTGGGATGCACACCCGACGTTCCCCGGAAGTCGATCACCAACCGTTTATCCCTGATTATCAGCTTGGCACAAATCTGGTGGCCATCATCCAGCGATTCCGTGGCCGAAAATTCCTGCCCCTCGTGTTGGGCCAAAACGGTCTGGATCGCCTCGGTGGCAGCCTGTTGCAGCCGGGTCATGTAGTGATGAACGGTCTCGATACCATGCGTCCGAACGAGCTGTTGCAACGCCATGTCGCCCGCCCGCAACGAGGCCAGCGCCGCCTCCAGATCGGCCCGATTTTCGGCCAGCGCACGGGTTGGATAAGGCGCGTTGGTGAACCGATAAGCCAGGCCTGATTCCCACAAAAATACTCCTTGCCGGACAATAAACTGCGGTTCCAGTACCACGCCTTCTTCTACCAGCGACGTGGCGTCGGGCGGCATGGAGCCGGGCGTTTTGCCCCCAATTTCGGCGTGGTGCGCCCGGTTTATGACGTAACCAATCAGGACCGGTTCGCCGCTCCAGGCGTCGCCCGAAAAAACGCCCTGCAACAACGTCACATCGGGCAGGTGCGAGCCACCGTAGGCGGGGTGATTTGTGATAGCCACGTCGCCGGGGCCGAGAGGGGTTCCGTTCTGAGCTATTTTGGCTAAAACCAGCCGCGCACACATCCCCAGGCTACCCAAATGCACGGGTATGTGGGGCGCATTGGCCACCAGTCGGGCATCAGCATCAAGCAGAGCGCAGGAGAAGTCGAGGCGTTCTTTTACGTTCACCGAAAACGCTGTCCGCTGCAACTGTGCGCCCATCTCTTCGGCAATGGTCCGGAATCGTTGGGTGAATAATTCGAGCTGAACAACCTCATTAGTAGCCTGTTGCGTTTGTTTATTATCAGCATTGGTCCACTCGATAAGGGCTGTTTTATTGGACTGAATCACCACATCCCACCCCGCTTCGACAAAGACCGATGAAGTGGTATTCAGCAGCAAAGCCGGACCCGAAAAGGTAGCGCCGGGTTCAAGTTCGGTCCAGTCGTAGACGGGGTAACGGTTTGTCTGGAAGGATAGTTTAGCGGGATGCGGCGGGGCTAACGGCTCGTTTTCGACCTCAGAAACGGACATTGTAGCGACCTTTACCCGCACACTTTCCACTTCGATTGACAAGGGTTTTGCGGCTGAGTCGGCGGGTAGATAGCCGTATAGTTGCGCGTACTTTTCACGGAAAACGGTTTCCGGATTAACCCCGTAGGGCACGGCGATGGTAGCCTCCTGACCGGTTAAACGCAGAAAAACGGTAGTCGATTTTTCTATCGAAGCGCCTTCGCCAACGTCCTGAAACAGATCGGCGGTAGCCTGTCTGGTGAGTTGGTCGACCGCTTCTGCCAACGTGTCCCGGCACACGTCCAGCGGCTGCAACACGGACCGACTGGCCAGCCGCTCGATCTGCGCCTGTCCCATGCCATAGGCACTCAGCAGGCCCCCGTCGAAGGGCAGCATCAGGCGGGTCATGCCCAGCAGGCGGGCCACAGCGCAACCGTGCAGGCCCCCCGCACCGCCAAACACCAGCAAACTATACTGCGCCGGATCGAAACCCCGCGCCACCGAAATTTTGCGGATCGCCCCGGCCATTGTTTCATCAGCAATACGCTCGAAACCGCGCAATAGCTCGTCTGGGGCCATATTCTGTCCCGTAGCCCGGGCCACCTGTGCGGCCACGGCGTCCAGCGCAGCCACGGCTTTTTCGGGGAAAATAGGAATGCCAAACTGCTTCGCGTGCAGCTTGCCCAATAGCAGGTTCACGTCGGTAATGGTCAGCAACGGCAATGTGCCCGGCGTGGATTCGTCGGCGTTCGCACCGTAACAGGCTGGGCCGGGGGTTGCCCCCGCGCTGTGCGGCCCCACGCGCAACTGCCCGGCCACCCCATCGAACCAGCACACCGACCCACCCCCCGCCGCCACGGTCTCGATGGCCAATGAGGGCAACTGCAACTCAAACGGGCCGATGGGCGTAGAAAACCGGTAATCGGGCTGACCGTTGTCGATTCGGGCCACGTCGGTACTCGTGCCACCCATATCGAGGGTCAGGAGCGCTTCACGTGGAGCCATCGCTGCCGCAGCGACGGCTGCCGCACCTATTACGCCCCCCGCCGGGCCACTGAGCAGGCTGTCTTTGGGCTGGAAGAGATCGGCACGCACCAGGCCACCCGCGCTGGTCATCAGCCGCACCACCGCCCCGCCCAATTGCGCCTGAATATTGGTCAGATAGCCTCGCAAAACGGGCGTCAGATACGCGTCGACCACCGTAGTCTGCGTCCGCGATACATAGCCCGGCGTTGTGGAGATGGCCGTGGACTGGCTCACCAGCGGAAAACCAGCCCTGGCCAACGCATCGGCTAGCTGCCGTTCGTGAACAGGATTTTGGCAAGCGTTTAGCAGCGAAATGGCCACCGCATCCGGCTTACTGTCAAGGAGTTGAGCAACAAGCCGATCAATTGCTTCGTAGGAAAGCGGAATCAGCACTGCGCCGTCGGCGGTGATCCGTTCGGGCACTTCCAGCACGGCATCATACAGGATTTCGGCGGGGGGAATGGCCAGTTGGAAGAGGTTGGGCCGTTGCTGCGTACCAATCAGCAGCAAATCGCGGAAGCCCTCGGTCACGAGCAGTGCCACCCGCCCGCCCCGCCGTTCAAGCAGCGCGTTGGTGCCTTTGGTAGTACCCAGCCGCATGGCCAGCGCTGGAAATGGTTGACCCAGGGGCGTTTGCGTCAACAGCCGCGCCGCCAGCACCGGGGCTTCTTCGCCCGTAAACACCTCGACCGTTTGGATACCAGAACCGTTGGCAATGAGCTTATCGAGAACCAAAAGACCATCTATTGCCAACGATTGAATGACAAACGTTTCGCCGGTTTCGACAATCCGCATCGTGTAGCCATCAAAAATGGGAGCCGTGAGCCACGCCGCCGTCAGCCGGCCGTCGGTGAGTTGGCCGCGCAACCGGGCACTACTGAGTACTTTGGTACGGTGAAGATGCCCGGCGGGGTCGCGGGCGAGGCCATCGGTGAAGGTGCCTCCGGTGTCAATCCATAGTTGCCACATAATTGGTAAAATAAGGGCCTATCACACGCTGTCTAACCATCAAAAATCGCCCCCCAGTGCCCGAATCAGGGCCACCAGAAACTGCACTTCCTGACTGCGGATTTGCACCACCTGCTGCTCCGATGCCAGCACCGTTCGTTGGGCATCGAGCACTTCCAGATAGGTAGCTAATCCTTTGATGTACAGCTCTCTGTTGTACAGCTCGGTGCGACGAGCAAGTGCCAGTGCCTGATTTTGCGCGTCGAGTTGGAGGCGCAAATAAGTGAGGTTATCAAGGGCGGTTTCGGCTTCGCGCTGCGCTACCCGTACCACTTGCTGGTACGTTTGCTGCGTAGTAACGGTCTGCTGCCGCGACAGCAATACTGTTTCGCGGTTCCGGCGACCTTCGTAGAGCGGCACCGACGCGTTTACACCCAATAAATACGTGGCGCTGGTCGGCGTGAACCACGGCCCAATCTGCCCCGATAATAAACCGCCTGAACCCACCACAGTGACGCGCGGCTGGATGCTGGCCTGTTGCACAAGAATCTGAGCATCAGCAATTTGCACAGCTCGTTCGGCCTGAACCAGATCAGGGCGGCGGCGTACCAGTTCGAGTGGGATTTGGGCGTAGGGCACGGCGGGTAACGTGGCAGGCAACGCCGTGACGTTGAGCGTGAAGGTAACGGGGTTCTGCGCTACCAACTGCGCTAAAGCGTTCACCAGTTCGGTCCGGACACGCTGCAAACCAACGAGTTGTACGCGCAGTTGCGCCAAATCCGTTTCAGCCCGGAGCACATCGATCTGGCTGACCAGCCCCACCCGGAACCGTTCGCGGACAATGCTCAGCGTGGAATCCCGCGCCAACAGGTTTCGCCCGAAAACAGTTTGTTCCGATTCATTGCCCCGGATGAGGTAATACGTCCGGGCAATGTCAGATGCCAGGGCGAGGCGAAACGCCTGAAGATCAGCTTCGGAGGCCTGCACCTGCACCTGAGCCAGGGCAATGCCGCCCCTAATACGCTTGAACAAATCAAGCTCCCAACTGGCGTCAACGGGCAAAAACTGGAACGTATTGAGTTGAAAACGAGGCAGTTTATCCGTCGCAATGGGTATGGCCACGGGCCGGTGTTCCGATAAGCTCTGCGTATTCAGCAGCGCACTGCTTCGGATGGAGGGCTGCAAAAACGACTGCGCAATCCTGACCCGGCCCCGCGCTTCCTGAATCCGGCTAACGGCCGCTTTTAAATTTGGGCTGTTAGCCAGTCCGGTCTGAATCAGATCGTCGAGTTGAGGGTCTGAAAAACGGGCTAACCCGCTGATAATAAGATCGGTATTATTGATAAGCTGGCCCGTTGCTCCCGATGGCATGAGCGTAGTTCCGGTCTGAACCTGCCCGGTACTCGATGGCTGCACGGTTCCCGCACCCGGTTGCAAGGTCACCGCCCCACCCGGTGGCGACACCTGCGCAAGGGCGGTAGAAGAAAGGAGCAGGAATAAGAAGAATTGTTTCATTGTTTACACCTGCGCTGGTTGCCCCGGTTTGTTGCTGCGGAGGCGCACTTTCATGCCTTCTTTCAGCCGGTCATTGGGGTTGGTAATCACGCGTTCGTCGCCGTTGAGACCGGTAGTTACTTCAATGACGTTGCCATAGTCGCGGCCCAGGGTGATGGGTTGAAAATGCACTTTCATATCAGACGAAAGGACCACTGTCAGAGCACCTTTAGCGGTTACTTTCAAGGCATTAGCGGGCAACAATACCGCTCCGCCACTCTTCCCTCGTGGCGAAAAAGACACTTGCGCAAACAAGCCAGGTGGGATGGCCCGCCCCGGATTAGGAATCACCACTTCGGTGAGCAACGTCCGCGAATCGCTGTTAAGCGCCCCCGCCGTGCGGATGACCGTGCCGGTGAGCATCCGGTTTTTCAGTTCCGTAATCCGCACCACGGCGGGCATACCGATCTTGATTTGCTGATAGTACGTCTGCGGCACGTCGACCAGCACCCGGAGGCGGTCAAGCTGCGCGAGCGTGTACATAGGCTGGGTGCTCGTGGGCGAAATCAGGTCACCAACTTCCACGCCCCGGCTGGTAATGATGCCGCTGAACGGTGCCCGAATTTCCTGCAAACCCTGCACTGATTGTACCCGGCGCAGGTTGGTTTCGGCCACCGTAACCGCCGCCTGCCGGTTGTCGATGTCCTGCCGGGCCACGGCTCCGGGCAAGGTCACGCTGGTAACGCGGCTGAGGTTGGTTTTGGCTAATTGCAAATCGGCGCGGGCGCGGGCAATGTCCTGCTCAATTTCGGGTACGTCGAGGGCCACCAGAAGCTGTCCTTTCTGCACCGTCTGACCAATATCTCCGTAGCGTTTCCTGACAAATCCCTGCGACCGGGCGCGGATGGGCGTTTCCATAAAAGGCCGGATCTGACCCGGCAACGTCAAGCCCGTCGAGTCGATACCTTGCCGAAGCGGTACGGCGTTGACAATCAATTCGCGGGTGCGCTCGGCATCCGCTTCGGCGCGAAGTTCCTGCTGATTGCGAATGCGCGGCAACACGCCCACAAACACAAACAGGGCTACCAGGCCAAGGGGAATCAAAAAGAGGAGTAGTCGTTTCATGGTCATAATTCCTCCACCTTCACCACGGCATCCTTGTTCAGCCTGCCGTAGAGGTGGGGGAAGTGTTCGTTGTTGGTTGCCAGTTCATAGCGCAGGTCGTGGGTCAATTTGTTGGGGTCGATGTGGAGCAGCAGCAGATCGGGTACGTTCTGATAATACCGCTCCAGCACCCCGGCCACTTGCGTTTCGGTAGACAAATGGATGAAGCCTTCAGTGGCCAGGCTGTCAGCTTCGTATTCTGCTTCATCGGCCTGTTTTTGCCAGTCGGCGCGGGTGGTGATGTGGAAGATCATGCGGTCTTTTGTTCCCTATTTTTTACCAGATAACTAAACACGGTTGGCACAAACAGCAGCGTGGTGAAGGTGGCCAAGATCAAGCCGCCGATCACCGCGCGACCGAGCGGGGCGTTTTGCTCCCCGCCTTCGCCGAGGCCCAGCGACATGGGCAGCATACCAATAATCATGGCGATAGCGGTCATCAGAATGGGCCGTAACCGCGTCCGGCCGGCCTCCAGTGCGGCTTCGTGGGCATTTCCGTGAACGTCGGGCAGGTGATCTTTGGCGAAACTGACCAGCAAAATACTGTTGGCCGTAGCTACCCCCACGCTCATGATGGCCCCCATCAGCGAGGGGATACTAAACGTGGTATGGGTCAGAAACAGCATCCAGACCATACCACAAAGCGCACCGGGCAGGGCCGTAATGATGATAAACGGATAGCGGAACGACTGGAAATTGACCACCATCAGCAGGTAAACCAATATGGCCGCGAAAACGATGCCGATGCTCAGCCGCGTGAAGGCGCTTTCCATGCTTTCCACCTGCCCGCGTACCGAAATCTTGTTGCCCGGCTTCAGTTGCGGCTCATATTCTTTGGCCAGTTTGTTTAACTCCGTCGCCACCGACCCCAGATCGGTATGTTCCACGGCGGCGTACACATCGTAGGTGGGTTGGGTGTTCACCCGGTTGATGATCTGCGGCGTGGTCGTGCGCTTCACCGTGGCCACGTTGCTTAGTAGCTGGGGCATGGCTTGTTGGCTGGCAATCAGCGGCGTGCGCAGCAGTTTATCATACGTGTCCAGTTTGTAGGGCGGCGTTTGCACGGCAATAAGGTAAGGGAAACCCGTCACCGGATCGGGCCAGAAGTTGGGCCGAACCTGGGCCGTGCCACTCAGCGAAATGTTGAGGTTAGTCGCCACGCGTTGTTCGGTAAGGCCAAATTGCCCGGCCCGTTCGCGGTCAACGTCCAGGAAAATTTCGGGGGCATCGAGTACCTGATGCAAATGCACGTCGACGGTGCCGGGGATCTGGGCCACGCGCTGCTGCATTTCACGGGCAATTTTGAGGTTATTCGCCCGGTCGAACCCGCTGATTTGTACGTCGATAGGCGAGGTAAGGCCAAAATTCAGAATCTGACTCACAATGTCGGCGGCGAGGAAAAAGTACGTTTCCTCCGGCATTTCTTCGCGGAGGCGGCTGCGCAACTCCCGCACGTAGGCCTCGGTGGGCTGTCCTTTGTCTTCGCTGAGTGAAATCAACAGTTCGGCATCGCCCGAACCAGCGGCGGCATTGTCGGTGAAGATGAAGTTGTACCGTTCTGCCGTCAGACCCACATTCGAGATGACCGATTGAATGTCTTTTCCAGGAATCGTTTCGCGGATAATCGCCTCTGTTTCAGCCGCCAGTCGTTCGGTTTCTTCCAGCCGTGTTCCCGCCGGGCCGCGCATGTGCAGCTTGATCTGCCCCGCATCGACGTGCGGAAAAAAGTCGCGCCCCACGTAGGGAATCAGGGCCAAGGTAAAACCGACTACGATTGCAAACAGGGCCAGTACCGTTTTTCGATGCACCAGCACCCACGCCAACGTACCCATATATCCCGCCTGAAACCGGTCGAACCCCCGGTTGAACCAAACAGCCCCCCCCGCCGACCCGTCGGACCGCCCCGAAGGGGGAGTTGCGCTTGCGTCAGCCAAATGGGAGGCGGAGGCTCCCCCTTTGGGGCGGTCCCGCGTCCGGGTTGGGGGGCTGTGCCGCAACATCAGGTCGGCCATCATCGGCACCAGCGTCCTTGACAGAATATACGAGGCGATCATGGCGAATACCACGGCCATCGCCAGCGGACCAAACAGGAACCGCGCCGGGCCTTCCAGAAAGAGAACCGACACAAACACAATGCAGATCGTGAGGGTGGCCACCAGCGTGGGCGTGGCAATTTGGGCGGCACCTTCCAGAATAGCCTCGCGCAGAGGAAGGCCCAGTTCTTCATTCCGGTGGATGTTTTCAATCGTCACCGTGGCATCATCCACCAGAATACCAATCGCCAGCGCCAACCCGCCCAGGGTCATGATGTTGAGGGTTTCACCCAGCAGGTAAAGCATGGTGAGGGAGGCCAGTATGGATAGCGGAATGGACGTGGCCACGATGAGTGTACTGCGCCAGCTTCCCAAAAACAGCAAAATCATGGCCGCCGTGAGCAGTGCCGCAATAATACCTTCCAGCACTACGCCCTTGATCGACGCCCGCACAAACACCGACTGGTCGAAGAGGTCAACGATGCGCAACCCCGCCGGGGCCGAGGCCCGGATGGTGGGCAAGACACGGTTTTTGATGTCGTCGACCACTTTGGTTGTCGAGGCGTTACCTGTTTTCACAATGCTCAACAACACCCCCCGGCTGCCGTCCTGTTTCACCACGTTGGCCTGCACCGCCGACCCGTCGTGGATGTTGGCCACGTCGCGCATGTGTACCACCGAACCGCCCACCACCTTCACGGGCAGGTCGTTGAGGGTGTTGATCACGTCGGGTTTGCTGTTGAGACGAACGGGGTATTCACGCTCTTCCAGGCGCAACATACCGCTGGGCAGGGTCAGATTCTGGGCCGAAACGGCGTTGGTCACGTCTTCGGGGGTGAGGCCGTGGGCAATCAACTGATCCGGCTCCAGGTCGACCATGATTTGGCGGGTCCTGCCCCCGAACGGCTGCGACATACGCGCACCAGGCACGGTAGCAATTTGGGGCCGGATGCGGGTGGCCGCGTAGTCGGTAATCTGAGGTTCGGTGAGGCTATCTGACGAGAGACCTAATTGCAGCACAGGTACGTCGGTGGCGTTATAGCGCACAATCAGCGGCGGCTGGGTTCCGGGCGGCATCCTGACCAAAATTGTCTGCGAGATAGCCGACACCTGCGACAGTGCTTCCTCAATTTTGACCGTGGGCTGGAAATAAAGTTTGATTACCGCCGTGCCGTTATAAGTCTGAGATTCAACGCGTTGAATATCGCTAACGTTGTTGATGAGCGACGTTTCCGAGAAGTTGGTAATCATCTTCTCCATTTCATTGGTCGACAGGCCGGTGTAACCCCACAGCACCGTCACGACGGGAATGTTGATACGCGGAAAGATGTCGGTGGGCATCTGTAAACTGGCTACAACTCCCAATAGCAAAATCAGCAGCGACATCACCGCGATGGTGTATTTCTTTTCGAGCGCAAGCCTAACGATCCACATACGTGTAAAAGGAGAATCAGAGAAGGGCTACCGTTTTCATGAAATTAGCTGTTCAGAAAACACCCGTTTACCGCCCCACCTGATTTATATGACAAAGTTGTATCTTTCTAAGAGTTGTAAAGTCAAGTAAGTGGACTGTTTAACCTTGAAGTGTCAAAAAAACATTCCCAAGCCCCGTATTTTTGACTTGCTTGACCACGCTTTGTAACCTCCAAATTGTACTATACAAAGAAAAAGTGGCGCGCCTTACGGGCCTGCCATCCAGCCTTTTTCTTCATCCAGGCATCCTCATCGGGAGCCGTCCATCCCATTCCTGCAACCTCTCATTAGCCCTTGACGTTTAGTTTGTTAAACCTGTTCTACTGACACCATGACATCGATTCGTAAACACTCGCTCATTCGGCGGGTACAGGATATAACCCTCGGCACTACCCTTACATTGGCGTTGCTGGGTGCGGCTACGCTGCAAAGCTGCGGTAGCCGCAACGAGAGCGACTACGAGGACGGAGCCGCTGAAGAGGTAGTGACCTACAAAAAAGGCGTCCGGTCAGTCATTACCGAAACGGCACCGGGTCAGTTCAAAATCACCGACGAAGTGGAAGCTGACCCCAATCAGGCCGGAGCCATTATCCACTACAAAGACGGCCATACCGATACTCTCGGTGTGGACGCGGCCCGCAAACTGGTGCAAAACGATCCCTCGACCCGCGAGTATTTTAACAACCGGAATCAGTACGGACAACACCACTCAAACGGCCTCGCCAACGTGTTGCTGTGGGGCGGTTTGGGCTATATGATTGGCCGAAACCGGGCACCCAGCAACAACGAACAGCGCTATAGCTCAGGCGCTTACGCCAACACGGGGTTGTATAACCGTGCGCAGGGTGTGGGCGAATCGGTTCGCTCGTCGCGGGTGGTAACGAGCCGCCCCAGCGGTGGCCGGAGCGGCTTTTTCAGTCGTGGCTCTGGCGGACGGGGCTTTTCGGGTTAAAAGAGTTTTCAGTTTAGAGTTTATAGTTGCTTCGCATTTTGGCATACCCCGACCGCGAAGCAACTATAAACTCTAAACTGAAAACTCTTTTACCCCAGCACTTTCCGGCAGTAGTCTACGCACTTTTTTACCTCGGCCACGGACGTAGATCCTTCCGGCACCTTGTATTCCAGCTCAACGGTGGCGGGGAAGGTATATTTCTGGTCACGCATGAGCTTCAGCACGTCGGTCAGCGGGGTATCGCCCTGCCCCCAGGCCAGGTTGCCCTTGCCGTGGGCGGGATTCTGCCGGTCTTTGATGTGCATACTCGAAATGCGGTCGTGCTTTTGCCGAATCAGCCCCAGCGGGTCGGGTTGTCCGGCGGCGATGTAATGACCCAGGTCGAGGTTCATGGCATTACCCGGCGACTGCGCCAGGGCCGTATCCCAGAAAGTGGGCGTTTGTTGTTCGTGGCCGTGATAGCCCACGCGCAGGCCGTGTTTCTGGGCCATTTGTCCTAGTTTGAGCGTCTGGGCATCGTTACCGGGGTGTTCGACCGTTACCTGATTGGCACCCAGCGTCTTGGCTGCCATCAGGCCATACTCGATTTCGGCATCGCTATTTTGCGGGCCGAAGGCGTCAGGCTTGAAACCGTAGATCGTCACACCGGCGTTGTTGTACATTTTGCGTAGCTGCTCAAATTTGCCCATCGGGGCCGACATTCGCCACTTGACCAGGTCGCTCCGGTAGGCTTTCATCTGAGCGTCGGCGTCGGCGAGTTGCTTTTGCTCGTCGTCGGTGAGGGTCTGGTTTTCGCGGCGTTTGCGCATCAACGGAAATATGGTCCGCATGTCGACGGAGTTTTTGGGCGCACCTGCGAAGCTTTCCGCCGGACCACCCATAAGTTCAATGGCGCTGATGCCGCTGTCGAGCACATACTGGAGCGTAGCCTCGGCGCTTTGGTCGGGCATGTCGCGGAACGAGTAGGTGATGGTGCCAATTTGCACACCGTTGATGCGCGAGTTGGGCTTGTCGAGGTTTCTGATGATGGCCGGTGCGCCAAATAGCTTGTTGGCGGTCAGCACCGCACCGCCGACGAGGGCCGTGGCCGTTCCCAGAAACTGGCGGCGATTCGAGATGGTCATGTTAGTTTAGAAAAAAGGTCGTTCACTTCCGTTAAGTCCATAAATGCTCATGCTTACTCTCCGTTCTCTCCCCCAGTCGCCAGATACGCAACTCCGCCACCTTGGCTGGGACTGGATGCTCGGCACCGATACGCTGCCCTACCTGACCAGCGAGGTCGTGGTAGTCACGTCTGCTGAAGCGGATGCTTACACCGAAGCGGCTAATACCCTCTTCGAGATGCTGGTGGAAGCCGGGCAGCACGTCATTGACCACAACCGCTTTGCCGAACTGGGCATTCCCGAAAACCTGATCGAGCTAGTCCGCCATTCGTGGGACGACGACCGGAATATTCTACTCTACGGACGCTTCGATTTGGCCGGAGGGATTGATAGTCATGATATTAAGTTAATTGAGTTCAACGCTGATACTGCGACCTGTTTGCCCGAAACAGCGGTAGTGCAGTACGCGCATCTGAAAGCGAATGGGCTGAATGACAGCCAGCAATTCAACGCCTTGTTTGAAACGCTGGTGAGCCAGTTTGGGGAAATCAAACGCCAGAACGACGACCTCGCACCGACAATGCTTTTTTCCGCTATTCGTGACACACCCGAAGACGATGCTAACGTGGCCCTGCTGGGCGAAGCGGCCCGCGAAGCTGGGTTCGAGGTGGCGTTTGCGTATGTGGATGAAGTGGAGTTTTCGGCAGAAGAAGGCATCTACCGCTTTGCCAACAGCCCGGAAGGCTCGCCTCAATTTACCCGCTACGATTTCTGGTTTAAGCTCATTCCCTGGGAATACATCGCTCATGACGAACCCGAACTAGCCACAATCCTGACCAGCATCGTGAAACAGCGCAAGGCCGTATTACTCAATCCCGCCTACGCGTTGCTGTTTCAGTCAAAAGCGATCCTGCAAATCTTGTGGGAATTATACCCTCATCACCCGCTGTTGTTGCGTACCGAAACAAAGCCGCTGGCAGGAGAGCAATCCGTTGAAAAAGTCTCCTTTGGACGTGAGGGAGCCAATATTCGCCTGCTCGATGCGGCCGGGCAAGCCACAAAAACCGTGGACGGTGACTACGGCAATTACCCCAAAATCTACCAGCAGTACGTCGATTTCCCGCAGGATTCGGCGGGGAATCGCTACCAAGCGGGTGTGTTTTTTGCGGGCGAAGCCTGTGCCCTTGGCTTCCGCCGGGGTGGCGTGGTGCTGGATAACACGGCCCAGTTTGTGGGGCATGTGATAGGGTAGAAGGTTTAACGTGTAAGCTGCTGTTCAAACCTATTTCTTCCCCGTTTCCAGCGTGTCGTCGTCCATAACGGCCGTGTCAGACGTCATAAGTAGCCCGTTGGCAACGCTGTCGGCGGCGGGATCGGGCGGGGTGGACTGGGCTGTTTTCGACGGCGACGAACACGACGTGGCCGACAGCATGCCGACCAGAAGCAGGTAAACGAGGAAGCGATTGGCAGGCATGATTTTACACTAAGTGACTGTTATTTTCGTAAAATATACCGTTTTGCCGATAGGCCAAGTACTTTGGTGCCGTCCATATCTAATTGAGAAATACTATTACTGCCAACCTGGTATTTATTTGGTTGATCGGTAACACCGATCAGTGTGATTAACGAATCTGATTTATTCCACGAATACGTACCTTCTTTTAGTAACGGTTTCTCATCTCCTTTACCCAAATAGGTTGTTTTTAATTGATACGTCGAATCTTTTCTCAGGTCAATCTCCATTCGGATACCCAAACAATCAGCGCAGGGCAAGGTTCCTTTATAAGTACCTTGATAACCAGCTAATTTTGATTTTTTAGTTATAACAATTGTCCGCGCACTGTCAAGATTAGAGGTCGTATCGACCACGGTTACTGCTTCCGTTTTTGGCTTCGGATCGCAGCTTGACAACAGGAGCATAAAAAGGATAAACAGAAAATAATTCTTCATAAAAAATTTCGGGAATTTAATAGGTTAATTTACCAAATGTCAACGGTGTTTCTGGTGTCTGTTTAGGTCGGCGGTTTTGCAAATCAGCAAGGCGAACATTAGGCAAATGGGGCAGCACCAACCGCCCAAAATAATCGGACTCTTCGATGAGCGGATACCCCGATAACACAAATGACCGGATGCCCATGTCCATGTAACGATTCAGTTGCGCCAATAGTTGAGCGGGGGTGCCCACCAGCGCCGCCCCGCAACCCGACCGTGCCCGGCCAATGCCCGTCCAGAGAATAGGCTCCACAAACCCCTCATCGTCAGCCGTTTGGCGCAACTCGTCCTGCCGCACTACGCCCAATGATTTGCTATCCTGCGCCCGGTGTTTGAGCGCTTCAGCCTGTTGCTGGTCAAATCTCGACATCATACGCTTCGTCCAGGAGCGGGCCTGCGCCTCGGTTTCGCGCACCACCACGTGCACACGCAGGCCAAAGTCGAGGGTGCGGCCGTGGCGTTCGGCGCGGGCCGACACGTCCTGCATGGTGGCCATGAGGCTTTCTTCGGGTTCGGGCCACATCAAAAACACGTCGCAGTGTTGGGCGCAGACCTCTTTGGCTCCGTCGGCAATACCCCCGAAGTAGAGGAGTGGACCGCCGTTTTGCTGGTAAGGGGCCACCGGCGCGGCAGGCAGGTCGAACTTGCCGTAGATGGGGCCGTCGTGCATGACGCGGTCGCCCCCGGCCCAACTTTGTTTCAAAATCTGGATCGTTTCGGTGCAACGTTGATACCGTAATCCCGCATCTTCCCAGTAGCCGGGCAAATCAGAATTAATAATATTGATCGTGAGGCGACCTTTCAGCAGGTGGTCGAGCGTACTAAGGGCGCGGGCCAGCATAGGTGGGTGTACCTCGCCGGTGCGGATGGCCACCAGCAAACTAATGTCGGACGTGAGGCTGGCTACGGCGGCGGCAAAGGCAATTGGGTCTTGCCCAACGATGAATGATGCAGGCAATAATATGTTTTTAAATCCCTGACGTTCAGCGTTTAGCAAAATATTTCGGCAATGCTGAAAGTTGCTACGCCGGGCGGGGTCAAGCTGGCCAAGGAATTCGGTGTCGCCGCCACAAAGGTCACAGAACCAGGCGATTTCAGCCACGCGGTCTTCGGTACGGATGCGAACAGGGGTGATGGTATCGAGCATGTAAAGCGAAGTTACGAGCGGTACGAAGTACGGTTTATGCGGTGTGTGAATTACGAGTGGCTTGGTGGATTGACAAAGCAACTCGTAATTCGTGAACAACAAGGTTAACGAATGAAACAACTATTCACTGGTCTGCTGATTTTTACAATACTACTGGTTTCGGTCGAGGGAACACGAGCGCAATCGTGGTTGGGTGTGGTGCGGTGCAATCATGTGGCGCTGTCGGTAAAAGACCTTGCCATTAGCATACCCTTCTACAACAACGTGTTAGGGTTGCCCATATTAGCCGTTCCGTCGGCATTAGCCAGCAGTCAGGCGTGGTTCGATGTGGGTGGCGGGCAGCAAATTCGGTTAGTCAGTGGTCGTCCCGACGGCATGAGCACAAAATCAGAAAACGTGTCTATCGCCCTGGTTGTGAGTTCATTACGAACGGCTGAACAGCAACTCCGGCAGCGTAATTTAGCCGTCTCCCGGCAAAATGGCCCGTCGGGAAAGCCCATCCTTCTGGTTAGCGACCCCGACGGCTATCAGATCGAACTCACCGAAGGCAAGGCAAAATCCGATAGCCCCAGTTTTCTCCAGTCTGCCGCCAAAACGCTCTGGAAATCAATCACCACGGTGGAGTGAGGCATTGCTTCCATTGTGCATTATAACAGCTTCCCACGGCCTCAAAAATCCACCCCTGTCCTCATAATTCCCCAGCACTACTTCACCAGCCAACCCCTCCGGCATCGGCACGGTTTCGGCAGAGAAATTGGCAACGGTAACATACTCACTATCAGCTAGTTTCCGCGAAAAAGCCCAGACCTTGGGGTGGTCGGGCAGCAGATCGCGGTAGGTGCCGTGGTGAAGGGCGGGCGTTTGTTTCCGAAAGCGAAGCAGTCGCTTGTAATAAGCCAAAACAGATTGACTATCAGCTTGTTGCGAAGTCACGTTGACCTGCGCCACGTTGGGATTGATCTTTAGCCAGGGCGTACTCGTGGTGAAGCCCGCGCCCGGTCGGTCCGACGAGTCGGCGGTCCATTGCATAGGCGTACGGGCATGATCGCGGGCAATGTGGTTGGCTGTTTGCAGGAACGTGTCGGCCAAATCAGGGTTGGGTTCCACGAGGGTTTTCCAGGCATTGCGCACCTGAATATCGTCATACTCGTCGATGCTCGTGAACAGGCAATTGGTCATGCCAATCTCGTCACCCTGATAAATGCCCGGCGTACCCCGTTGCGTGAGCAGCACCGTAGCCAGCAACGTAGCCGATTCGTAATGAAACCGCACCGGATCGCCAAAGCGGCTCAGCGAACGGGGATTGTCGTGGTTGCCAAAATAGACGTTTTGCCAACCCGTTCCCGTGCAGCCATCTCCTTCGTCCAGAGATGTTTCCAATGCTTCGTTCCACTTGCTGAAAATAGCTTTCAACTGCGGCAGCGTAAACTCCGGCGCGGGGTCGATGAAGCGGTGTTCTTCGCGCGGCAGGGCATGATCGAAGTGGTAGATCATGCCTAGTTCGTGTCGATTGTCGCCCACATACAAATTTGCCTGCGGGGCCGACACCCCGAAGCCTTCACCGATGGTAATCAGGGCCTTCTCGTCGTGGGTAGTATAGCAAGCCAATACTTCGGTGTGCATTTCGCGCAGGAATTCGTGGATGCGTGGCCCGTTGGCATGGATGGTCAGATCACCAAATCGGCCTTCGGGGTAGTCGGGAAAGGCAGGGTCTTTCGACAAAAATGGAATTACGTCCATCCGAAATCCATCAACGCCCTTATCGAGCCAGAAACGCATCATCTGGTAAATTTCCTGCCGTAGCCGTGGGTTTTCCCAGTTCAGATCAGGCTGTTTTTCGGCAAATAAATGCAGGTAATACTCGCCCGTTTGTTCGTCCAGTTTCCACGCCGGACCAGAGAAGAACGATTGCCAGTTGTTGGGCGGTTCTACCCCACCCGGACGCGGGGGGCCGCCCCGCCAGATATAATAATTCCGGTACGGATTGTCGCGGCTTTTGCGGCTTTCCTGAAACCAGCGGTGTTCGTCGGAACTGTGGTTGACCACCAGGTCCAGAATCAGTTTTAGGCCGCGTTGATGCGCACCGGCCAGTAGCTCGTCAAAGTCAGCCATCGTGCCGAATTCGGGCATAATAGCTTCATAATCAGAGATATCGTACCCGTTGTCGGCGTTCGGCGATTGAAAAATGGGGCTAAGCCAGAGGATATCAATACCCAAATCGGCGAGGTAATCGAGCTTGCCGATGATGCCCCGCAAATCGCCCACGCCATCACCATTCGAGTCGGCAAAGGAGCGCGGGTATATCTGGTAAATGACTGATTCTTTGTAGGATTGCATTAGCTTACCAGATCACTTCGACCAAATCAGGATACCAGGAAAACGTATGATCTGACGACAGTATTGGCCAACCTTCATGAAGCGCCGTAGCCAGAATAAGGCGGTCGAAAGGGTCGCGGTGATCATTGATGAGTGGAATTCGGTCGTAGGCTATGATGTGCCGATTGGTAATTGGTAATAGTTTTATGTTGGCATTTTCAATCTGTTCGACGTACTCAGCTAGTGGCAGCATGAACTCATCGAGCTTTCCAATTTTTTTCTTTATCGCAATTCCGAATAGACTAACCTCACTGACCCACTTCACAATAGTTGGGTCAGTAAGTAGCAGCCGGGCTACTGGCGAAATACGATCAGCATCGATTTGGATCCAGATTAAAACCTGTGTATCAATGAGTAGGTTAGTCATCAGTACATATAGTCTTTCAAGTCATCTAAAGGCTCATTGAAGTCATCAGGGATGCTTATTTTGCCTTTGAGCGTGCCAAATCGTACTATATTATCCGACGATGCTGTTTGCATAGTTGTGTTAATAAACGTAACAAGCACTTTTGTCTTGGCCTGAACGGGCGCCTGCTCTGTCAGAATTATTTGCCCGTTTTCGTAGGTGCCCTCGATGGTCGTAAGCATAAAGTTGGTTATTCGGTTGTACTCAAAGATAACGAAATAGGACCGGTGCGTTTCTCTACCGGAACAGTTCATCGAACGTCAGGCTCAGGTAATACAGGCCACCGATACGGGCAAGGCCGTAGCCCTGGGCATAGTACTGGTTCAGCAAATTGGTGGCACCGAGTTTAGCCTGCGTTTTAATGGCGGGCAACCGGTAGCTGATCTGCGCGTCGACGGTGTTCCAGCTTGGTAGCAAAATATCGCCCGCCGTGGTGCCCTGCTCTACCCACATCTGGTCGGTCCAGCGGTAGGTGATGTTGGCACCGAGGCGGTTGGTGAGGCGGGGGTTGCCGAGGCTGATGTTGTATCGGTTTTCGGGCGAAATAAAGAAGTTACGTCCCCGGAAAGCCACGTCGAGGTCGCTCATTCGGCGCTCAACGATGGGGTTGCCGAAAGCATCGCTCTGGATCACGCCGAAATTGTCGCGGCGGGTAATCAGGCCCACCTGCCGGGCGTAGTTGCCGCTGACGGAAAAGCCCCGGCCCAGGCCATATTCAAGCCCCAATCCCCAGCCGTTCACGAAGATCTCGTTGGTGTTGTTGAAATTGACCTGATAGCTCGTGGTGGTGCTGGCGTTTTTCAGGTCGGCTACGTTGCCCGTGTTGGGTTGCAGGTAGTTTTGGGCGGCAATGAAATCGGTGTAGATGCTGCGGTATAAAAATGCGTCGACGTACAATCGGTTCTTAATCAGCGTTTTATAGCCTATCTCCCACGTCTTTATTTTCTCGGTTGTGAACGCCGCCGGGTCTGGGGTGTATTTCACGAGGTCGGTTGCGTTACTCGATTTTTGGTACGCCGCCACCGACGCGGGCGTGTAGGCGGGGTTAGCAATCAGGTTAGCTGCTTCCAAAGCCGCCTGCGATCCGCCCACTTCGCCGGTCTTGCCGTCCGACAAAAACTGGTTGGGCGAGGGATTCCGAAACGCCGACTGCCACGACCCCCGGAAGTTGTGCGGCCCTACACTCAGCACGCCCGACACACGGGGCGTGAAGCCGCCTTTGAAGAACTCGTTTTTGTCGTACCGCACGGCAGCCGTGGGTTTCAGCGAGGCATTGAGGCCCAGCGGAATCGTGACCGACCCCTGCAAATACCAGCCATATTCATTAAACGCAAACTCGCTACCGTCTTTCTTGGTCGGAAAAATAGTGCCCTGCGTCAGCATACTATAATGCCGAAAACTGGCCCCCGTGATCACATCGACTGATTTTGGCAGCAATTTCCGGAAATTGTACATCCCCTCGGCGTGGTACATCGACGAGTTGTCGAGGAGCCGAACGCCGTTCAGACCCTTGGCGTTGGGCACGATGGCAGCGCTGGGAATAGCTACGTTGTTGGGCGTGTTAATCAACTCATCGCGGTAACGAGTATAATCGGCAGAGCCGGGCAGGAAAATGCCCGCGTCGGCGGTTTGTTTGGTGGCCAGAATATCGCCGGTATAGGCTTTGGCGAAATCACCGGCCCAGGCAGCCGTGGGTTTACCAATCTGCAACAGGCGGCGGGCTAGATTGCCCAGGTTATAGCCTTCGGCGGTTTGGCTGGTGGAATAGGCGCGCACGAAAAAGTCCTCGCCTTTGACCTCTGCCCGGAACTGATTGCGTTGATAGTCAGGGAAATACTCGCGAAAACCCGCCGTGCGGATGAAATTGCCCCCGCCGTAATACCACCCCACCGACGCTTCGATTTTGTCAGTCAGTTTATAATATAACGACACGTTGGCGCGGTTGCTGAAGATGCTGCCTTGGTTAGCCAGCAAATCGAGTTCGGTGTAGCCGGTGCGGGTCACGCGCTTACCCACAAGGGCAGCGTTGGTGGTGTTGGCGGCTGTATAGTCGAACGCACCCGCATTGTTGAAATCGTCGCCATAAATGTTCACGCCATCATATTGCAGGTTGGTGGCCCTATTATTGTTCGGGACGTAACCCAGGCCAACGCTACGGTTGGGTTGGTCGATCAAAAACGCGGCGCGGTCCCGGTGCGAGCGGTCGTCGTAATTATCAGCAATGAAATCGGTGCCGCTCAGCCGCTGGAAGTTGACTTTAAACGCAAACCGCCCGAACGCTTTGGCGTACCGAATCGCCAGATCGCTGTAGCCTTTCGGACCGAAATTGGTCTTGCCCACGTTGTTCATGCCCACCTTCACCTGGGCACTAAGTCCCTGATAGACAAACGGATTTTTGCTCGTGGTGAGCATCAGCCCCTGCAAGGCGTCGGGTCCGTACAGAGCCGAGGCCGCACCGGGGATAAGTTCGATGCTCTCAATGTCGAGGTCAGACACGCCCGCCACGCTGCCAAAACCAAAGCCTAACCCCGGCGACCGGTTGTCCATGCCGTCGGTGAGTTGCACGAGGCGGTTGTTGTTGTTGGCCCCAAACCCGCGCACGTTCACCGATTTGAAGGTCAAACTCTGCGTGAGCAAATCGACGCCCTTCAGATTTTGAAGCGCATCGAACGGCGTGGCGGCGGGCGAGTTGGCAAACTGCCGTGCACCCAGTTTTTCCACCGTCACGGCGGCCTTCCGGATGTCTTCCGGCACCCGACTCGCCGACACGACCACGTCTTCGGTCAGGGTTACGGCATCTTCCACAAGCGCAATGGTCAGCGGCTGACTGGGGTCGGTTATGGTAATTTCCTGCCGGGCAAACCCCACAAATGAGGCCACGACAATCAACGGCGGTTGGCGGTCTGTTTTCAACGAAAAGGTGCCATCCGCTCCCGTGTTTGCTCCGGTATTGGTACCCCGTAGTAAGATGGTTACGCCCGCGAGTGGTTCGTTTGTTTTCTGGTCGGTTGCCCGGCCCGTAATGGTTACGGTTTGTGCCTGTGCTACAGAAGCGATGAAAAGCAACAGGATTAGGTAGCGCAGTGATTTCATAAATAGACGATAGGTGGTAAAAATTCACGTAAAGATGCAACGTAAAAAATCCGTGTTCATCCACTTCGTCCGTCAAAAACGTTTCATTATTGGCATTTATCGCTGTGGCCCAACGGCATCGTAGATCACTACTTTCTCCCAAAGGAAGGCGTAGTTATCCCGAAAATCGTCGTGGAGGGGGTGTTTTTGGTACACATCCTCGTCGGCGGGGTTATCGAAAAAGCAGAGCCACGAATAGGTGTAGTCACGGTCGATAACGGCGCGGTTGGTGGCGGCGGGCGTTCCAATGTGGGCCAGTTTGATCGACGGTACACCCGCCAGCATCGTCAGGCCTTCCAGCAATTTGGCCTTATCGGCTTCGCTGCCGGGGTTATTCAGGTAAAACAGTACGTGATGAACGAACATAGGGTTGGGTCTGATTGATTTTGGGGCAAAAGTAGGCGTTTACGTTGTGTTCTACGGCTGCAAAAAAGCGGCGAGGGCCTTGGTTGGGCGGCCATCACTGCCCCAGGCGCTGAGGTTGTACTTGCTCCAGCTACGGGCACCTTCAGGTTCCCAATAGAAAACGCCCAGACCTTTGTTGTCGGGTACAGCCTTCACGCCCTGTTGCACGGCCACGAGCATATCGTAGGTGTTTTGAGCTTTGTTGTCCTCGCCGCCCACTTCCACCACCATCACGGGTTTACCGTAGCGAGCAGCTATGTCATTCATAGTACGGCTTAAGTCGTTGATAGACAACGTGTGGTCGGGGTTACCGGTGAGCCAGTAGGGGTAATACGATAACCCAATCACGTCATACTGCGCCTTGTGCACCTGCGCACTGTCGAACCAGGCCCGGAACCTGGCGTTGTTATTTCCCTGATCGACGTGCAGAATAACGGCGGTGTTTGGGCTGACGGCTTTAATGGCGTCGTAGCCTCTATTGATTAGCTGGGCCAACCCCGACCAGTTCTTGGTGCTGCCTTCGGGATAAATCAGGCCACTGGCGGTTTCATTGCCAACCTGCACCCATTTCGGCGTTATACCGCCACTTTTCAGCGCGGTCATCACGTCGAACGTGTAGGTATACACATCCGTTAGCAACTGCGGAAAGTCGTGCCCTTCCTAGGCGGCTGGTTTTTTCTGTTGACCGGGATCAGCCCAGGTATCGCTGTAGTGAAAGTCGATCATGACGTCCAGGTTCAGCGTCAATTTGGGGGAGCCGTCCAATTTCGAGCTAACACCCGCAGTCGTAACAACTCGAAATTGGCTTTACCATACATCGCTCGCTTTATCGTTTTCAGTCGGTTTACCTGACCTTCAGTTTGTCCATTACTCCA
>JBBRMP010000036.1:0-33234 GCA_038230755.1 Cytophagales bacterium
ACTCTCGCGCCAGCCAACTGAAAACGCTAAACTGAAAACTGTAAACCTGTTTAAAATTTACTTTCCCAGACTGTGTAACGCGAAAAGGGGGGTGGCAAATTCGGGGGGGCGTTAAAAATGCCGTAAAGCGTAGAGCCACTGCCGCTGAGGCTGGCGTAGATGGCCCCAGCGTCGTATAGTTGGGCTTTTATTTCGGCCAGAATGGGATACTTCGGAAAAAGGCTATCCTCAAAATCGTTGTGAACCGTGCCCCGCCATTGCTCAATGGGTTGCTCAAGCAGCGCGCGCAGAGGTATGGCAGGTTGGCAGGGCGTTACCCCGGCGTAGGCCTCGGCGGTGGAAATGGCCAGATTCGGGTAGACCAGCAGGATGTGAAAGCCACTCAAATCGAGGTCTATTGGCTCAAAAACGTCACCTTTTTCGAGGCAGTATTGTGGCTTGCTCTGGACAAAAAAGGCACAGTCGCTACCCAGTTCGCGGGCATAAGCTTCGCGTTGTGCCACGGTTAAGCCAAGGTTGAATTGCTCATTGAGCAGGTTGATCGTTGCCGCCGCATCAGCCGAGCCGCCACCAAGTCCCGCGCCAATGGGTACAATCTTGTGCAGATGCATCTGCACGGGTGGCAGGTCGAAATCGGCTCTCAGGCGGAGGTAGGCCCGCACGCACAGGTTACGCGCCGGTGGTCCCACACCTGGGTCGGAATCACCAGGAATGGGCAGGCCGCTAGTAGTAAACGTAACCTGTTCACTATCAATTAGTTGTTCCGATTTATTTTCGTCCGAAACCGCTGGAATAATTTCCAGTACGTCGGTCCAGCCAACGGGGTAAAAAGCCGATAGCAAATTATGAAACCCGTCGGGGCGACGTTCAGTCAGTTGCAGGCCAATATTGATTTTACAGGACGGGAAGGAGATCATGATTGGCAATTAAGAAGTCAAAATTAAGAATTAAGAATCGGCTTACGCGAACATTTTCCCGACGCAAATTGATTCTTAATTCTTAATCGTTAATTCTCAACTATCTGATTGCCAATATCTTAAACTCAGTGCGGCGATTGCGCTGGTGTTCAGATTCGGTGCATATAACGCCATCGGTGCAGTTGTTCACAGGCAACGATTCGCCATAGCCGGTGGCCAGAATACGGTTCCGGCGCACCCCTTTCGAGGCCAGGTAATCGGCCACGGCACGGGCGCGACGGGTCGATAACTCTTTGTTGCGGGCGGCCTCGCCCCGGCTGTCGGTATGCGACCGAATCTCGATCACCAGCGAGGGGTATTTCTGCATAGTCGATACCAGCCGGTCGATTTCGCGGGCGGCATCGGTGCGGATATTGGCGTTGCCGAGGTCGTAATAGATATTGTCCATGGGAATCACTTCGCCCACGCGGAGCAGTTTCACCACGGCAGCCACCAGTTTGGGCTTCGACTTTTTAGCCAGCTTGCGCACCCGGCTGGTGTTGGTGCCATAGCTGGCCTTAGAGGCAATCAGCGTGTAGTCGCACCCCTCAACGAGGTCAAATTCGTACCCACCGTCGGCGCCGGTCAGGGTGGTCAGCATTTCTCCGTTGCATTCGTTTTTCAGCCGCACCGTCACCCCTTCAATAGGCGAACTATCGCCCTCACCGAGCACCGCGCCCCGCAAACGAGAGCGGGTGAGGGGTTTTTTAGGGTCAAGCGGTTTCAGCGTCTTCGTTTCGGTATAGACCGTGTCGATAATGAACGTAGGTTTCAGGATGGTCATCTCCAGTTGCGACGGCTGGTCGTCGGTCATGGCTTTGGTCGAAAAACCAATGGTACTGTTGATGTAACCGTCTCGTTTAGCGGTGAAGAGGTAATCGCTGTCCCCGTCGAGGCAAAAGCGAACGATACCGTTAGCATCAGCCTTAAGCACCTGATCGGTTTGGCCGGGACGGCGGCTTTTGGCCAGTACCGTTACGCTGTCGAGCGGCAAATCGGCCTCACGGTCAATCACGCGCAGGGTCAGGTCGCGGCAACCGTAGAGGGAGCTTTCGCGGGTGAACCGGAAAATATCATCGGAGCCGTTGCGGTTGCTGCTCAAAAACCCAGCATGGCGGGTGCCGTCGGTGATCAACCCAAAATCGTCGCCTGCCGAATTGATGGGGGCGTCGATGGTTTCCACTGCCCGTACGGTGGTGCCCGCCATGGCGGCGTAGAACACGTCAAGCCCGCCAACACCCTTTCGCCCATCGGTGGAGTAGTAGAGATTTCCTTTTTCGTCGGCAAAGGGGAATAGTTCGTTACCCTTGGTATTGAGGGTTGGTCCCAGGTTTTGCGGTTCGCTCCAACGGCCATTCAACCAGCGGGTTACGTACAAATCGGTACCGCCAAAGCCACCGGGCATGTCTGATGCAAAGAAAAGCAGTTGGTCGGGCGTGCCATCGGGACCACGCCCCAGCGCGGGGTGCCCCACCGAATATTCGTCACTGTTGAACGGCAGTTCCACCACGTCGACCCAGGCCCCATCTACCTGCCGGGCGGTATACAACTTGAGCTTGTTGACGTTTTCGGCGCTGGTTTTGGCCTTGCCGTTGTTGTAATTGTTCCGCGTGAAAATGATCTGCGTACCGTCAGACGAGAACGTGGCGGGGCCTTCGTGGTAGCGGGTATTGAGCGACTGCGAAAAACGTTTCGACGGGTCAGCGCCCTGTTTACTGTCGTAGCCCAGGCCCTCGGCTACCCGAATGCCCGCGTCGAAGCCAACGGCGGTTTTGTTGTCATTGGCGGTAGGCTGGGTGTAAAAATCTTTACCCAGTTTGTCGGGCGCACGGTTCGGCGCACCAGAACCCACGGCGGCGGCTTTATCGCGCATGGGTTCACCGTCGGCATCGTAGCGTTTTTTGCTGGTGAGCCGGCTGCGGTCCTGAACGTAAATCAGGTCGAGATACCCGGCTCCGCCACCACTGCCCGACGTCTCTATGGCTGACCCACCTTTGCTGCCCGACACGTAGACCAGTCCGTTTTGGTAAAACATAGGGCTAAATTCCTCGTTGGCGGTGTTTAGGCTCAGGTCGTCGATCTGGTAGCGTACCGCCTCGCGCCGGGTAGTGGCGGGTCGTCCGTCGGCGGCAGTGGGGATGCTGGCGGGCAGGCGGCTACGTTGTTGTTCTTTCAGCGCCTGATAGCGGTTGAACTGTACGTCGGCTTCGGCAAATTTGCCGTTGCCGGCCAGCGTCTGCGCATAGGCCAGCACCGTATTGGCCGACTCATTAGCCGACGGTGCCAGGGCTACCCATTCCCGAAAAGCCGCTTCTGCCTTCACATTATCGCCCACCGACCGGTATGCCTGCGCCAGACTGGCCTGCGCCGAAGCCCGCTGACCAGGCGTGAGGGTTTTGCCAGTCAATGCCTGATGGTACAAATCAATGGCACGACCGTAGGCCCGATAACTGAGCATACGGTCGGCTTTAAGCAGCAGCGAGTCAGGTCGCTGTTGCGGGCCAGCCATTGCTGAATAGCTCCCCAAAAAGAGCAGCATCCAGATGCATGAACGTAAAAGCCATCTCATAATCAACGTATAATTGGTGTCTTCAGAAACTCAACTGTCAAGTAACGCAGTACTACGTTCGTTTAGTCCGTAGTTTATCAAGAGTTAACTAGCGGGCAATGGTCATAAACCGGATAAATTCGCGCCCATCACTGATTTTTACCACATAAAAATACGTACCGTCCGGCAAACCAGCCTCTTTATTATTGGCTCGAATGCCCTGATTAGCCGTTCCGTCCCAGTCGTTTTTGTAGTCTGCACTCGCATAAACCCGGTGGCCCCAGCGGTTAAACACGTCCAGTTGCACGGTTAAGCCGGTGGGCACATCCCGGATCGCAAACCGGTCATTGATGCCGTCGTCATTCGGCGAAAAACCTTCGGGAATAAACACCGTGCTGCCTTCGGGCTGGTTGATCACGTGGAGCGTATCACCTTTGGGCAATACCACGGTTTGCGAGCGCGGCGTGGTCAGGTCTACGGTCAGCCGGGCCAACGCGCCCGTGCAGGGACCGGCTCCGTCGGGGTCGGGCGTGGTCAAAATGAACGTGACCGGCCCGGCTTTGCGGTCCGCTTCTGAAGCCACGTAGCGGGGTCGCAGGCTCTGCCCGTCGGTCATCAGGCCCGATCCGGTACAGGTCCAGTTTAGCGGAAACGAATCGAACCCGCGCAGCCGGGCTTGCAGGCACACCAGGCCCCGTTGGGCGTCGAGGGTATCGAGCCGGAGGACGGCGGTGGGGGGATTGCTGAGGCAGGGGGCAATGGCGTTGATGCAGGCGGAAATGAAGGCCGAAACAGCCACCGGAACGCTGGAACAACCATTATCGGGCTTGCTACTGATGTAATAGACGCCCGCCAGTACGGCTCCCGGCGAGTTAAGCTGGGGTGCATTCAGGTCAGCCGACGCGCGGAATTCGTAGGTCAATGATTTGTCAAACACCCCACCGATGGTCCGCGTCAGATCGGCGGTTTGGAATGGGCATCCGTTTTGAACCGTGGTTTGCGCCAGCACGGTGGGCTGTGCACGCTGCACGGGTATGGTCAGCACCGCCGAACTATCGCTCTGGCAGCTACCCGTCTGGCAAACAGCCCGCAGCCGCAGCGTCTGGCTGGCCACCAGCGTCCGGCGCAGGCCCACGCCCCCATCCGACCAGTGAATCTGACCCGCGCAGGCCTCCGCCTCGACCGTGATGGGTTGCCCCGCGCACACCACCGACTGCCCGTTGGCCGCCCGCAAATAGGGCGTGGTGGGTGGAGCCACCGTCACCGTAAGGAGCGCCGAGGGTGGCCCAACGCAGGTACCCTGCTGGCAAGTAGCCTGGTAGGTAGTGGTTTGGGTGGGATGGACGGTAATGGTTCTGCCGGTCAGGGTGGCGTCGGTCCAGGTAAGTGTGCCGGCGCAGTGGCTGGCCGTAATGGTGAGGGCATCGCCCGCGCAGACCACGGGCGTGTCCGTGTGCAGTGTCGGTGCATCGGGCGTACCCACGGTTACGGTGAAGGCCTCGGCAAAGCAACTTACGCAGCCTTCGGGCAGGCGACAAACGGCGGTGTAACGGGTGGTTTGGTGGGGGGAAACGCGAATGCTGACTCCCCGTTCGCCCGTACTCCAGATCACCGTACCGGCACACCCCGACGCGGCTAGGTCGGTTTGCTGACCCCGGCACAGGGACGTACGGTCGCCAGTGATACGTGGTGGATCAGGTGGTAAACAGGTGGCCGACAGCGGCTTCGACGGAATCATAGCCAGCGCACCGGGCGTTGCCAGGAACGCCATTCCGATAACTAAACCGATAAGCCAACGAGTAGACCATTTTATCAAGCGTTTCATGCAGTTGGATTTCCTTATACCCTACCTTGACTAAATTCATGCCAACCTTATCCTGTATACGTAGCCCGCTATTAATCATAGTTTAAACTGATCCTGTGGGTGTTTCTACGCAACAAGCCACGCACCCAAAGGCTAGTTTTGGCAACTCGCGTCAATCCTCATAAACCATGCCAGATAAGTGCCTGCCGGGCAACGGCTGGTAACTGTGTCAAGTGAGTTGGTTACCTGTTTTTGACGCGCCAATTGAGCAACTGCCACCCGGTAGACAGGTATTATGTTGCTGGTCGGCTCAGTCAGTTTCGTTCAATATGGCCTCCGTGTCTTCGCCCAGTTGGGGCGCAGGCCAGGCCGGTTGAGCAGGCGTGGCCGAGAATTTCAGCGGTATCCCCACCGATGTTACCGGTCCTGCTATGGGATGTTCCTGAGTAGAAATCATCTGTCTGGCCAACAGGTGCGAATCGGTAGCGAGGTCGTCCAGCGTGTTTACGGGCGTAATAAGCAGGTCATTATCGGTGCCCAGTGTCACCCAGTCCGTTAAGGTGCGTTCCTGTATTAATTCTTGGATAGTTACCTTATAATCAGTCCGTTGCTCTGCCGATTGGGGCAGCATGAACTGGAGCCAGTCGGGCTTGCCGACCACCGTACAGAATTTCTGCCAGAATTTGGGTTCCAGCGTACCCAGAGCCACGTAGCGGGGCTTCCCATCGGCCTCGTCGGCGCAGCGGTACACCCCATAATTGGGTTGCCCACCCGACAGCGGCATCTCGCCCCGCCCGGTCTCCTGCCCGCCCCCATGCAGCGCGTAGGCCACCGACAGCAGCGGCATCACGCAGTCGGTCATAGACACGTCAACATGCTGACCCTCACCGGTTTGCTCTCGGGCATAAATAGCCGCCAGCGTTGCCATCACGCAACCGTATGACCCGCCCGCAATGTCGGCGAGTTGCACACCGGGTACTGTGGGGGCCTGGTCGGGTTCGCCCGTCAGCCCCAGCACACCCGACAGGCCGAGGTAATTCAGGTCGTGCCCCGCGAGGTGCGCGTATGGCCCCGTTTGTCCGTAGCCCGTCACCGACACGTACACCAGTCGTGGGTTACGTTCATGCACCACCGCGTAGCCCAGACCCAGCCGGTCCATGTGGCCGGGCCTAAATTGCTCCACCAGCACGTCGGCGGTTTCGGCCAGCTTTAGCAGCGTCTCGCGTCCTTCCGGCGTGGTGTAATCCAACAGTACACTCTTTTTTGACCGATTGTAGGCGATGTAATTCAGCGACTCGCCATGTTGGTAGGGCGGAAACATTCGGACATAATCGGGGCTGTTGAGGTTCTCGATCTTGATTACTTCGGCCCCCATATCGGCCATCATCATGGTCCCCAGCGGACCGGGCAACAGGCGCGTCAGATCCAGCACGCGCAGGCCCACCAACGGGCCAAAAACAGGTTTTCGAGACATAGTGGCAAGTTACGGAAAGCATATGGGGTTCGTCTGTGTCTCGCCCTGCCAAGCTAAAGCATGACGTTAAAGCACCGCGCCTCCATGCGCCGTTTCATTGGCGCAGCTCTGCATCAACAAAAGGATACCCCCGCAAGGATCATGTCCGTAGGCTAGGCATGCGGAAGCCCGGCCCGGATGGCTTAGCGCCATCGTGTAACTTCATTTTTACCAGCCAACGTCAGTTATGCAGTTACTATTGATTACCCCAAAAGACGAAGCCGAATTTGGGCTGCTATCGGCTTTATTAAAGCGGATGCACATTGCCGCTACGGTTATTGCCGACGATGACAAAGAGGCTATCGGTATGGGCCTTCTGATCCAGGAAGCCGACCGAAGCCAGCCTGTAAGCCGGGAATCTATCGTTAAGGCGGTGGGGCGTAAATGAAAACGACGTTCTTTAGTCAGTTTGAGAAGGACATCGAAAAACTCAGGGTGCAGTCAGTGAAAGATGGTGTTGCTGAGTCGATTGAGTAGGTTGACAAATTGACGGATGCGTTAAACTTGACGGAATTGGCCGGTTTTGACACCGATAATATCCAGACTTTTAGGGGCTGGTGATGGCCTTCAAAAATAGTTTCCGTCAAGTCGTTGTACTACCCGTTCACAGGCTTTACACTGATACCGTAACCTGTGTTCTGTGCTGTTATGATGCCCATGACAACGGTAAGAGGGTGGCCTGCAATGCGGGCATTTTACCCCTTCGGCCCACCGGAGTTCCCGTACTTTCTCATAGCACAGCCGGTCATCAACGATTTCATGAATCCGAACTAACATCGCTCGTAACGCATGGGCAGAGACCGCGACGGCGGACCGCCCCGCCCATCACTTTGAGGTGACGCAACCGGCCGGTTTAAGCGTCACCTCAAAGTATTTTCAGGGGGTTCAATGTCCAATGTCTAGACGACCCAGTCCCTTTCTACAACATCGCGGCCCCGAAAACCCCCGCGCTGTCGCCGAGTTTGGGGCGGATGATGGGCGTTTCTACAATGCGGTCGTTGAAGATGTAATTTTTGAGTTGCTCCACGCCGTCAGTATATAACTCGTCGATGTTGCCCACGCCGCCGCCGAGGACGATTACGTCGGGGTCGAGGATGTTGGTGATGACCGAAATAGCCCGCCCAAAGTACATTAGCAACCGATCCATGGTGAGCGTGGCAATGGGGTCGATGCCCGCACGGTGGCGTTCCACAATCTCTTTTAGGGTGCGTTTCTGGCCGCTTTGCTCCAAGTAAAAGCGTTGCAGGGCAGGGCCAGAAATGACCTGCTCGTTGCAGCCTTTTTTGCCACAGTAACAGTCGTAGCCGTTCTCTTCCAGGATGTTATGCCCCCACTCGCCGCCGATGCCCTGCTTGCCATTCACCACAAACGCTTTGCCGTCGGCCCCGCGAAAGACCACGCCGCCGCCCACGCCGGTGCCCATGATGACGCCAAACATGGTCTGAAAATTGGGAGCCACGGCGGGTACCGCGCCCAGCGTGGCTTCAGCCAGGGCAAAGCAGTTGGCGTCGTTGGCTAGCTCTACGTCCACCCCCAGCTTCTTGATCAGGGCCTGCTTCAGAGGCTGGCCGTTGAGGCAGGTCGTGTTGCAGTTTTTCATCGTCTGCGAACGGGGATCGAGGGTGCCGGGCGTGGCAAAACCGATCTTGTCGGGCAGGTAGCCGGTTTCGGCTTTGAGTTGGTCGACCAGCAGGGCAATGCGATTGACAATATGTTCGTAGCCCAGATGTGCTTCAGTGTCAATACGTTGCCGGAGGATCACGGCATCGGGAGAGGGGACCGATAAGATCACGCCTTCAATTTTGGTACCGCCCAGATCGATACCCCAGTACGTTTGCATAACAGTCAGTGATTTATATCAGTGACAAACTTACTGTTGCGCGGCTACCTTTGCAGCCATTACGCCCAACAACACCTAACAATTGAAGTATATGGCCCTGGCAATCGGACAAAAAGCCCCTGCATTCACCCTGTTTTCGTCGGAAAACAAACCCGTTTCACTCAGCGATTACGCCCAGAAAAATGTGGTCGTGCTGTTTTTCCCAATGGCATTTACCAGCGTATGCACCGCCGAACTCTGCGAAATGCGCGACAACATGCACACCTACACTGACCTCAACGCTGATGTAGTGGCCATTTCGGTCGATTCGCCATTTACGCTGGCCAAATTTAAAGAAGAGCAAAACCTGCCCTTCGCGCTGTTGTCTGATTTCAACAAAGACGTGTCAACCGCCTACGGTGCGCTCTACGAAAACTTTGTCATGAACATGAAAGGCGTGAGCAAGCGGGCCGCATTTGTGATCGACCAAAACGATACCATCCAATATGCCGAAGTACTTGAAAACGCGGGCAACATCCCTGATTTTGAGAAAATTAAGGCGGCGTTGGCAGGGTTGAATTAGTGATGAGTGATAAATGATGAGTGATGAATTTGCTTACGCCGGAGCATTTACACTGGCGTAAGCAAATTCATCACTCATCATTTATCACTCATCACTAATTCGTCAAACGCACCCCTATATGCCTTGGTATTCAGACTTTTTTCATGGGTTGCCGCAGGAAGCGTGGCGGGCGGCACAGTCGGCAGAGCAGACGCAACATGAGCTGGAATTACTGGTGGAAACACTGGAATTTGGCCCCGGCGACCGTGTGCTGGACGTGTTTTGCGGGTATGGTCGCCATGCGCTGCCGCTGGCCCGGATGGGTGCCGACGTGATCGGCGTGGATATTTCGACCGAGTCAATCGCCGAGTTGCAGAAAGAGGCCAAGCGCAAAAAAGTGCCCCTGATGGCTCTGGAAGCTGATTTTATGGAAATTGACCCGACCACGTTAGGCGAGCCGGGCAGCTTCCGGGCGGCTTATTGTTTGGGCAACAGCTTCTGCTTTTTCCCGCGCCCGCAGATGCAGGCGTTCCTGCAACGGGTGGCCGATTACCTCGAACCGGACGGGCGGTGGCTGGTGCATTCGAACATGGTGGCCGAGAGCTTTCTGCCCGATTTTCAGGAGTTTGCCTGGCTACCCGTGGGCGATACCCTGCGCGTACTGGCCGAGCACCAATACGACCCCATGCATTCGATGGTAGAACAACGATTGACCTACTACCGCCACAGCGGTAAAACGGTTGAAACGGCCCACCGAACAGCCCATTATTATATCTATACCATAGCTGAACTGCTGACAATGATGACGATAGCTGGTCTGCAAGCCGTTGCCTGCTATGGTACCGTGGAAGGTGACGACTATAAAGTGGGCGATGAAGGTATCTGGATTTTGGTTCAGAAAGAAGGGTAACCCGCTCATTAACACTAGTCTACAGGCTAATTCTTTTATATAGTGTTCAATTACGAACGGATATAAATTTTTTATGAAAATGCGAAATATGGTACTTAAAATAAAATATAACCTATTAACTTTCAGCCATATTAACGCCGTTAACTAAAGTTTGACCTAAGTAAATCATGGAAGTAGTCGAGCGTAAGCAGCGCACCCGCGAACAAACGCGAGCGGGGATTCTCCAGACTGCCAAAGACATTGCCCGCCGCGAAGGTTGGCAGGCGGTATCGATCCGCAAGATTGCCGATGCTATTGATTACAGCGCCCCCGTGGTGTATGACTACTTCGATAGCAAAGACGTCTTGCTCGACGAAATCCGCAATGACGGATTTCGTTTTCTGCGCCATGAGTATGAACGGCTGGTAAAACTGTACCGCGATCCCGAAAAATTGCTCTACGAAATCTCGCTGATTCAGTGGCAGTTTGCCGTGCAACAGCCCGAAATGTATCAGGTGATGTACAACCTGAACGGCGCAAACTGCCTGGCACCCATCGAAGAATCGGGAGAGATTAAGTTAGTAAACGAGATCCTCTGCCGCATCATATTCACCTTCATCCCCAAATCAGCCGAGAGCATCCGCCGGTTGTATTTCGAGTGGTGGGCCACGTCTCACGGCCTCATCACGCTGAGCGCTCTGCTGCGCCATCAACAGCCGCTGGAAGCTTCGGAACAGATCTACCGCGAAACCATGCGCCGCTTTGTGCGGGGGCTGAAATAGCAGAGCGCATAACTCTTAGCTTCATTCCCCTTTCAATGCCTCGACCGGGTTGATCATGGCGGCGCGGAAGCTTTGGTAACTTACTGTCAGTAAGGAAATTATAATGGATAGTACACCCGCCCCGGCAAAAATCCACCACTCAAGCGGAGCACGGTACTCGTAGCTGCTCAGCCACTGATTCATACCCCACCAGGCCAGCGGTACCGCCATCAGAATGGCCACGACTACCAGTTTCAGGAAGTCTTTGCTCAGCAAGCCTACGACACTAAACACACTGGCTCCCAGTGTTTTACGTACACCTATTTCTTTGATTCGCTGTTCGGCCATGTAGGTAGCCAGGCCAAAAAGGCCCAGACAGGCAATAACCACGGCCAGCCCCGCGAAGACATCGGCAAGGGTGCCAATGGGGCGAATCTGGTCGAATTTGTGCTTGTATTCCTGGTCTACAAAGCTGACGTCGAACGGGAACGCCGGGTTATACTGCCCAAAAATCGCCGCCGCTTTTTTCAGGGCTACTTCGGTGGACATAGCCGGGTTGAGCCGGTAGTTGATGGTCCCCATCCAGTTACTGCCTTTGATGAACATAGGCGGGACTTTGTCGAACGGCGATCCCCAGACAAAGTCAGCAAAGACACCGACGATACGGAAATCTTTCCCCTCATTTTTAATGATCTGCCCCACCGGGTCTTCAAAACCGATAACCCTGGCGGCAGTGGCGTTTATGAGGCAGGAAATGGTATCGGCGGGGTAATTGATCTGGTCAAGGTCGCGCCCGGCAATGAGTTTGACGCCCATTGTTTTCACGAAATCACCCGCGCAGGTTAGTTGATCGAAGGTGATTTTGCTGCCCGGCTGTTTGCCTTTCCAGTCCAGCCCCCAAGTGTTGCTATACGATTCGGTGATTGGATTGTTGGTTTTACACACCGCCGTGGCCACGCCCTGCCCCAGCAGTTCACCCCGGATTACGTTATAATTTTTTTCGATATCACCCGTGAATCTACTGAATACCAACTGGTTGCGGTCGTAGCCCATGTCGCGCTGCTGGGTGTGGGCCATCTGCCGTTTCACCACCAGCGTGCCGATGATCAGGGCCACGGTAATCAGAAACTGAAAGACTACCAGCACCTGCCGGGGCGCCAGTTTGCCCCGCACCACCACCAGCCGCCCTTTCAGCACCCGCAACGGTTGCATAGCCGACAGGAAAAACGCCGGATAACTGCCTGCCAACAAGCCCGTTATCAGGATTAGCGCCATACAGGCCAGCCAGAAACCGAGGTTGGCATAAGGCACATACAGTTGCTTTTCGATGAGGGTATTCATGGCGGGCAGGGCTAGTTGGGTGAGCAACAGCGCCAGCAGAAACGAGACCACCGTCAGCAGCATGGATTCGCCCAGAAACTGCCCAATCAACGACCACCGGCCCGCGCCAACCACCTTGCGGATGCCTACTTCGCGGCCCCGTTTTTCGCTCCGGGCGGTGCTGAGGTTCATAAAGTTGATACAGGCCAGCAGCAAAATAAACCCCGCGATGTAGCCCGCCATCCGCACGTAGACCATAGCGCCGCCACTTTCTGCGCCGTTCTCGAACCGGCCATGCAGGTGCCACCGCGCCGATGGATACAGAAAAATTTCGTTGTCTTCGGTGCCCTTCGAGTTGCGTTTGGTGATGTCGCTCACTTTGGCATTCACCGCCGCCAGCGTGGCCGTGGGGGTCAGTTCCACAAACGTGCGCACGTAGTTGTTGCCCCAATACGCGGCGGCGTCGCCGGTTTTGGTCAGGTACGTCCACGGCAGCAGCATCTGGAAGGTAAATTCCGTGTTTTTGGGCAGGTCTTTCAACACGCCCGATACCACGAAACTGTCTTTGTTATTTAGCCGAATCACCTTGCCGATGGGGTCGGCGGTGCCGAACAGATTAGCGGCGGCGGTTTGGGTCAATACTACCGAATTGGGGCTGTTGAGGGCTGTTTTGGCGTTGCCCTGCACCAGCGGAAAACTGAACATGGTCAGAAAACCGGGATCTACGTAGCTGCCTTGCAGGTTGATTTTGGTGGTGCCGAAGTTGGCTAAATGCGGCTGCGCCCAAAGCACCCGCGTTGACTCAATAATCTCCGGAAATTCGGCTTTCAGGGCCGGAGCCAGCGGGCTGGGGGTAGTGGGCCAGCAGTGAACGGTCCCCTCGAAGGCGTTGCGGTTATACGCTTTGTAGAGTTGCGGCCCTTTGGCATGAAACTGATCGAAACTCAGTTCATCGGCCATGTTGATGCCCATCAGCAGGGCACAGGCCATACCCAGGGCCAGCCCAACTACGTTGATGAAACTCTGGATACGGTTGCGCCAAAGGGTGCGGAATGAGACAAGAAAGTAGTTGCGAAGCATGGCCGACGCCGGGTTTATCAGGGAATATACAAACCCGAACAAATTAACGGCCAATAGTACAAATTACTGACTATCAGCTAGTTATTTAAATAAAGTTGTCCAATTTCGGACAGATTACGTTCGGATATGGACGGAATATGTTTGGCGGAGCGGAACGCCGACCGGCAACACGCCGCTAAACACAGCCTACTTCGGCAAAAACACCGAGAACGTAGCGCCTTTACCCGGTTCACTCATCACCGATATGCCGCCGCCGTGTGTTTCGGCCACGCGCCGACAAATGGCCAGTCCTACGCCCGTGCCCGTGTATTTGTTTTTGCCATGCAGCCGCTGAAACACCTCAAAAATACGGTCGGCATACTGCTGACTGAACCCAATGCCGTTATCCTGCACGTCGATTTGCCAGTAGGCTTTATCAGCGGGCAAATCGGCGGGAAGGTTGGCGGGGTTGGCGGGCTGGCAACGCACGGCCACCATAGGGCTGTTGCCGACCGCCTGAAATTTAAGCGCATTGCTGAGCAGATTCTGAAACACCTGCCGCAACTGCACCGCCGACCCTACCACAACGGGCAGCGGGTCTATTTGCATGGTAGGCCGCGTTTCCTGAATGCGCAGGTCCAGATCGGCCAGGGCGTCCTGCATGATCAAGTCCAGCTTTACGAGCCGCAGAGGTTCTTTTTCAGTAGAAAGACGGGCATAGTTCAGCAAATCATGAATCAGCGCCGACATACGTTGGGCCGACGATTGCATCCGGTTTACCAGGTCGGTGCCGGTGGGGCCAAGTTGATCGTTGAACTGATCGGCCAGCATTTTCCCGAATGATTGCACCTTACGGAGCGGCTCCTGCAAATCATGGCTGGCCACGTAGGCAAACTGTTGCAGGCTCTCGTTGCTGCGGGCCAGTTCGCGGTTCGTGGTTTCGAGTTGTTTTTGCTGCTCGGCCAACCGCGTTACGTTCATGAACGTAAACAGCACCCCATCGCCTTGCTTCAGATAATACCCTTCAAACGTACCGTTGATGCCATATTGGTCGTAGAAAATTGTGTCCTGAAACGGCTCACCCGTGTTGGTTACGTGTACCAGCGAAGCAAACAATTCGAGCGATGTCTGATAACCCGGAAAAAGTGATGAAATGGTCTGACCGGTCATCTGCTCGACGGTATAACCAGTTAATTTTGCATTCAATTCATTGGTAATCAAATACTTGAAGTCAACAATCTGATTGGCTTCATCCCGAATAGCTTCGAGCAACATCATCCCCGACGGGGCGTGGTTGACTACATTTTGCAGGAGTTCCGTTTGGGCCAACGTCCGTTCAGCGGCGACGTGTATGTCGTGAACATCATAAAACGACATGAGCAGGTGATTGCCCACCCGCGAGGCCAAAATGTCGAGCCAACGGTGCAATACCGGGTGGAGCATCTCCTGCCGGAAGGGGTTGCTGCTGGTGTAGACGTTGGCGAAAATGGCAAACTGCCCCGATTCTTTAAACTGGCTGACGACGCTGCTCACTAGTTCACCCGCCAGGTTTTCGTTAGCCCGGTTGAGGTAATTGGCAGCGGCGGGATTGATAAACACATACCTGAAATCAACAAGTTCACCCTGCTCATCAAATACGGGTTGCCACAGCGAATTGGCCGAAGCCGTGTGTTCAACAATGGCACGGAGTAAGTCGGTAGAAACATCGGCTGCAGACACAGAGAGCGACGGTGGTGCGGCGGTGGCAGATAAAGCAGGCATTGATAAGTTTTCAGTTACGACGGTAAGTAAAGATAATGTATCCGTGCATAGGAAGACCCCACAAACCGGCTAACCGTTGCTACTCCTCAAAAGCCAGCCTACGCAGGTCGTCCAGGTCAACGTAGTGCAATGCCCGTTCGTGGGTGCAGGCCAGCAGCACCGGTGGGGCCACGCCCGCGTCGTGGGCTTCCTGCCAGCGCAGGGCGCACAGGCACCAGCGGTCGCCGGGTTTCAGTCCCGGAAACTGGTAGTCGGGCCGGGGGGTAGAGAGATCATTGCCCCGTGAGCGGGTGAAGGCGAGAAACGGCTCGGTCATGATGGCGCAGACCACGTGCCGACCCTGATCCTGCTCATCGGTGCGGCAGAATCCATCGCGATAAAAGCCCGTCATGGGCTGGTTACAGCAGCAACTGAGGTCGCCGCCAAGTACGTTTTTAGGCATGTTGAGAAAAGATGAAAGATGAAAGATGAAATGGCTTCACATAGTCAAGAGACTAAGGTAAGCGAAGCCATTTCATCTTTCATATTTCAGTTTTCATCTTTCCTACTCAGAGCGCAGGCTCTTGATGGGGTCGGCGAGGGCGGCGCGGATGCTTTGGAATGAGACGGTGAGCAGGGCAATAACACTAGCCAGCAGCCCGGCCCCGGCAAACAGCCACCAGTTGAGTGGGGTTTTGTCGGCGAAGTTCTGAAGCCAGCGGTTCATGGCCCACCAAGCCAGGGGAGCGGCCAGCACGAACGCCACCAGCACCAGTTTCAGGAAGTCTTTGCTCAGCAACATGGTGATGCTTAGTACGCTGGCACCCAGCACTTTACGAACCCCAATCTCTTTGGTGCGCTGCTGGGCCATAAACGTAGCCAGGCCAAACAAGCCCAAGCAGGCAATGAAAATGGCCAGCCCGGCAGCCACGCCAAAAAGCTGTCCGTACTGCTGTTCGGTGCGGTATTGCTCGTTGTATTTTTCGTCGACGAAGAAATAATCGAAGGGGTTGCCGGGATAGCTGGCTTTGTATAGCCGCTCTAGTTCGACTAGTTTTTGGGGCATATTGCCTAGGGTAAGGCGCAGCGTCAAAATACCGTTGTTGGCGCGGGGAATAAACAAAATTGGCTCTACAGCCTGCTTCGGCGACTGATGCCGGTAGTTGCTCACCACACCGACCACTTCATAGTTTTTTCCCCACTTCACCACCTGCCCAATGGCCTCTTTGGCAGAACTGAAGCCAAGTTCGAGGGCTGCTTTTTCGTTGAGAATCACAGACCCGCCCTGGTCATAGGGCAGTTCGGTCATGGCGCTGGTGAAATTCTGCCCCGCCGCCATCTGAATACCAAACGTGGGTACGTAGCGGTCGTCAACAAACAGCACGTTGTAGCTCTTTTTATCGTCGCCGGGACGGGGCACCTGCCGGGTTATGCCACCTGCGCTGAAGTTGTACCACCGCCCGGGTACTTCGCCCGTATCGCACCAGGTCTGGACGTAGGAAAGTGCCGCCACCTGCTGTTTAAACGCGGCGCGGCGGCTTTTGAAGTCGGGCTGGTCTTTGCCTACTTCGGGTCCCTGCATGGTCAATAATTGCCCGGTTTTGATGCCCAGGGGCCGATTTTGCAGAAAATGAAGCTGCCGATACATGACCATCGTGACCACCACCAGCGCCACGGCAATGCCAAACTGCACCACCACCAACCCCTGCCGCAGCCACGCCGCCCGCCCCGTTTTGGCAACGCCCGCCCGCACCACCTCGGCAGCGCGGGTACGGGTCATGGCAAAGGCCACGTAGCCTCCCGACAGTAGTGCCCCGGTAAACAGGGCCAGCACCCCCCACACCCAAAAACCAGCCTGCCCCGACGGCCCTGCCAGCAGCGCACCCAGCGACAGGTCTTTTTTCACGAACCCATTCAGCACTGGCTGAATCAGCGTCATCAACAACAGGCCGAGCGCTAAGCCCAAGCCATTTAGCAGCAGCGATTCGCCCAGAAGCTGACCAATTAACTGGCTGTTTGTGGCTCCGACTACCTTACGCACACCCACTTCTTTGGCCCGTTGCAGAGCCGTGGCGGTGCTGAGGTTCACATAGTTAAGCCAGGCAATGAGTACAATGAGCAGGGCTAGCCCACTCAGCAGATACACAAAACCGAGGCTACCCGTGGTGGCGAGTGAATTGTTGAGCGAAGCCCCCAGGTGCAGTTCGGTCAGGGGTTGCAACCGAACACTGGTCTGGGCTTCGTCGGGTTTTTTTTGGCGGTAAAAATTGGTCAATTTCTGGTCAAGTGCGCCTATGTCGGTGCCAGGTTTGAGTAGTAGCAACGAGGTCAGGAAATTATTACTGTACGATGTCAGACTGGCCCAGCCGTTGCCGTTCAGGTTGGCCGGAATAGCCAGCGTTTGCAACGAAAAAATCAGGTCGAACCGAAAGTCGGAGTTGGCAGGCATATCGGCATAAACGCCACCCACGGAATAGAGAAGGTTGCCAAATTGGCCATTGACTGTCAGCGTTTTACCCAGCGCGGGTTGTGCGTCAAAATACTTGCGGGCGGCGGTTTCAGACAGAAAGACAACGTTGGGCTGGGTCATTGCCGTGGCCAATCCACTGCGCAACGGGAAGCTAAACACCGAGAAAAAGCTCCCGTCGGCAAAAGCCACGTTTTCCTCCCGGAACGCCTGAACGGTGCCGTCGGGGCGGGTGCTGCCCACAATACCCTGTGCCCCACCTGTAAAGATTCGGCAGGTGGCCTGCACTTCGCCGAAGACCGGTTTGGCATCGGCCACAAGGCCAGCCGGGGTGTATTCGCTGGTTTCGCCAGAGGGGTTTTGAAACAGCACCCGGTAGATATTGGCCCGGTTTTGGTGAAACTGATTTACACTCCGTTCAAACGACACGTATTCCCAGAGCAATCCGAACGTGGCAATGCCTAGTCCCAGCCCTACAACGTTAATAATGGTGAAGGCGTGGTTTTTCCGCAGGTTGCGGAGGCTGATGGTGAGGTAGTGACGGAACATAGGGCGGTTGCGTTCAGGATTTGACGTCTAAAAGTCCAACGGTATAGTCAGTCCGTCAACTGACGTGCCAGCTACTAAAAAAAGCCTCTGGGCAACTAAAAGGCCATTTCTTACCAACTTACCTGTCCGAAACCGGACGGGCGTTGTCCATTCCAAACAGAACGTGAAGCCTACTGCCGGAAAGCCCTGATCACGCCTGCGATTTACCGCAGGCTACTTGTCCAGGCAGTCCAATCCTGCATCAACTTGTTGAAGCCGGTCTGTGCTGCATTCGCGGCAGCGACGGCCTGGGTTGTCGGGGCATTGTCGGCTTCGTGCAGCACCGAAAATATGCCCGAAAAAGCCCGGCTTAGCTTATCCAAGCTGGTTTGCAGGGTCACGACGATCTTTTTCTGGTCATCGGTGGTGGCCCGGATTTTCAGCGTCTGGAGTTCAGTGGCCCAGGCAAGCAGTTGTTTGCGACGCTCGTAGGCCATCAGCGACAAATCATGCTGCTGCTTCAGGCTGGCGGGGGGCGTTTTCACGCGCGGGTCCATCCTCACAGTGAGGGGCTGGGCGTAGGTCTTTCCATCCACAGCCAGCGTAACCGTGTAGCTTCCGGGCATGACCCAGGGTGAGGTAGATTCGGGTGCGGTTTGCCCATAGGTAGCCGCAATGGGGTACGACGGTGGCGTGGGCAGCGGCGTGTAATGTATATCCCACATGAACCGGTGCGCCCCGGCACTGCCCGACAGAATCGGCTGGGGACGAATCCAGTAGGCTGGCAGGTTCACGTCGGGTACGGTATAGGGTTTTTCGTCGCTGCGAAACTGGCGCACCAGTTTGCCCGTAGCGTTAGTGATGGTCAGGGTTACGACGGCGTTGGCGTTTTCGGGCAGGAAATAATCCAGCATGGCCCCGTCGGGTGGGTTCTGACCGGCGGGTTCTTCCTGCGGCAGCGGGGTGTCGGGGTTCATATTCCAGCGAACGCGGTAGGCGGGCTGGGGTTTGTAGAGCCTCGTTTCGGTGCTGGCCGATTCGGGCGTTAGCTGGCGCAGGGGCGTGATATTGTCCAGAATCCAGAACGACCGACCGTGGGTGCCAACCACCAGATCGTCGTCTTTAATGACCAGATCCCGAATCGACGTCGCGGGCATGTTCCGCCGCAGCGACTGCCAGTGCGCCCCATCATCGAGAGAGACGTAAACGGCCGTTTCGGACCCGGCAAAGAGCATTCCCTTCCGGATGGGGTCTTCACGCACCACGTTGATCGGCTCTTCGGGCAGGCCCGTCACGATTTCCTGCCAAGTTTTGCCGCCGTCGTGGGTGCGGTAGATGTACGGGCGCAGGTCGTCGCACCGGATGCGGTTCACCGCCGCGTAGGCCGTGTTCACGTCGAAATGACCGGCGTCCATGAGCGAGATTTTACTCCACGAACCAACGCCCGGCGGGGTCACGTTTGTCCAGGTTTTACCCCCGTCGTGTGTCACCTGAATCAGGCCATCGTCGGTGCCCGCCCAGATGGTATTGATGTCCTTAAATGACGGAGCCACGGTGTAAATAACGCCGCGCCGGGGCATGGTTTTCATGGCCTCGGTGCGGTAAACGCCCACGCTTTCGGGTACGTCGGGATAAGTCGTCCGGGTCAGATCGGGGCTGATTACCTGCCAGGAATTACCCCCGTCGCGGGTTTTAAACAACACATTACCAGCGAAATACAACGTTTTTGGGTCGATGGGCGAGAACAGCACCGGGGCCGTTCGCACAAAACGATACTGCCCAGTCCGCACGGCTTCGGGCGCGATGTTCTGCACCTGCCCGGTGCGTTTGTCGTAGCGGGTGATCTTGCCGCCGTAGATGATGTTAGGGTCGAGCGGGTCGGCGGCGGCGTAACCGTACTCTTCCACACCAATCGGGTGCCATTCGCGGAAGGTAATTTCGCCGTCGTTGCCCCGGCTGGAAATGCCCACCGAACCGCTCTCCTGCTGCCCGCCCAACACGTTGTAGGGGAAACTGTTGTCGGTGCTGATGTGGTAAAACTGGGCCGTCGGCTGGTTGTACCACGAACTGAACGTCTGCCCCCCGTTGACGGTGACAATGGCCCCCTGATCGCCCGCCAGCAGCAGCACGTCGGGGTTGGTGGGGTTGATCCAGAGCCGGTGGTAATCGTCGCCGCCGGGTGCGCCCCGGAAGTCGTTCCAGGTTTTGCCGCCATCGGTTGATTTCCAGGCCGCCACATCGGCAATGAACACGATGTCGGGGTTGGTCGGGTGCGCTTTCACTTCCGCAAAATCACTGCCCCGCCCCCACAGCCGGCTATCGCCGCTGATGCGCGTCCACGACTGCCCGGCATTATCGGAGCGGTAGACGCCGCCCAGTTCGGTGGCGTCTACCGTGGCGTAGAGCCGGTTGGGTTCGCTGGGGGCAATGCAGAAGCCAATACGGCCCAGACCCTGCGCTATGGTGGGCAGACCGTTGGTCAATTTTTGCCAGGTTGTGCCACCATCCATTGATTTAAACAAACCGCTTTCGGGGCCCTGCCACTGGCCATTCTCCCACGGCCCCTGCCGCGCCGCCCACAGATCGGCGTAGACAATGTTGGGGTTTTTGGGGTCAATTGTAACCTGCACGGCACCCGTGTTTTCGTCCCTATACAGCACATTATCCCAGGTTTTGCCCCCGTCGGTAGTGCGGTACACGCCGCGTTCGGGATTGGGTCCGCAGGGGTGGCCCAGCACCGCCGCGAAGACCCGGTTTTCGTTTGTTGGGTCCACGCAGATGCCGCCAATTTGCTGCCCGTCTTTCAACCCCAGGAAGGTCCACGTCTTGCCCGCGTCGGTCGATTTGTACATGCCGTTGCCCACCGACAGATCGGGGCGTTGCAGCCCTTCGCCACTGGCCACGTAAACGACGTTGGGGTTCGACGGAGCCACCGCCACGTCGCCGATGGAACCCGTGGGCTGATCGTCGAAAATGGGGTTCCAGGTCCGTCCATAGTCCGTTGTTTTCCAGACGCCGCCGTTGTTGACGCCGATGTAAAAGACGTTGGGCTGTTGCGGCACCCCCACGGCCCCCACCGTTCGCCCGCCCCGGTGCGGCCCGATCATCCGCCAGTTCAAGGCGCTAAACACGCTGGGCGAAACGGGCTGCGCCAGCAACTTAGTCAGCGACAGGCACAGGGCAACGGACAGCAGCAGGCGTTTCGTTAAGTAGCAGATTTTCATGTGATGATGGCTTTGATATAAACAATGGAATTAATCACCACAGAGGCACAGAGAACACAGAGTTTTTTACAAATAGAAGAGCAAACTCTGTGTTCTCTGTGTGTTCTCTGTGCCTCTGTGGTGATTACCTCATTGCTGATCCTAATTGACAATAATGGCCGGAACCTGTTGCTCCGTGACGACGCGGTTGAATGCCGGAATCTGGGCATTGACCACCTCTTTTAACTGGCTGATGGCCTTGTCGATCTGTTTCGATAGATCATCATAGGCGGCGTATGACGATTTGGTGGGTTTGGTTTCGGCAGACGACACCACCGATCCAACGCCCGCAATCTTGTCGTTTAGGCGAATCGGGTAGGCCAGAGCATCCTGCGGGGCCTTCGATTTTGGCTGCATCAGCGTGGACTCGATCTTGTCCAGTTGCTCCAAAATGGGCTTGGCGGCATTCTTGAATTTCTCGGCAGCTTTTGGCTCCTTCACGTTGTTGGTGTAGCCGTTGATCTGCGTCCTGATCTGCCGAAGCTGATTGATGGCCTTGTGCGTTTCCGATAGCTTGCCGTTGATCTTCTGCATCAGGTCAAACTGCTCCTGATACTCGGCGGGCGTAATGGCTAACCGGGGGTCTTTTCTGATCTCGATGGGCTGCTCGGCAATGAGCGAGTCGCCCAGCAGGAGGCGTACTTTGTAGGTACCCGGCACCACTTTCGCCCCGGTACCCCGGCCCGTCCACATCACGTTGGTACCCTCCACGGCGGTGGCATCGGGGTAGCGCATGTCCCAGACAAAGACGTTCATACCGGGCTGCGCGGTCATTTTACCCGGCAGTGAGGCCGTTTCGTCCAGGTAAAATTCGGGCAACACCTTGAACGGCTGTCCTTTCTTGTCTTTCATGGTTGAATAGGTACTAATAGTATCGCCTGCGGTGGTCATGTAGACCAACCGCAGCTCTTTGGCGGGCTTGCTTTTCAGGTAATACCGCGTAATGACTCCGTTGGGGGCATTTTCACCTTCATCGGTGGCCGTGGCCCGACCCCGCCGCGCGGCCCCGGCTCCACCACCATCCATCCGGTAGGCGTGGCGCGGCTTGAAGAGCTGCATCGTCGCCACCGGCTTGCCCGTCTGCATCATGTCTTTGAGTTCGTGGAGGGGCGTAATGTCGTCCATGATCCAGAACGAAAGGCCGTGGGTGGCGATCACCAGGTCTTTTTCGCGCTTGTGAATCTGCAAATCGCGCACAGACGTAACGGGCAGGTTCATGCTCAGTTTCTCCCACGAATCGCCATCGTTGAACGATACATACACGCCGCGTTCGGTGCCCGCATACAGCAGGCCGGGCTTGTTGGGATCTTCGCGCACGACGTGGCAAAACTCATCGGCGGGAATGCCCGACGTGATGCTCGTCCAGGTTTTACCGTAGTCGGTGGTGCGGAACAGATACGGTTTACGGTCGCCCGACATGTAGCGTTTGGCGGCCAGATAGGCCTTACCGGTGGTGTGGTCAGACGGGTGGACGAGGCTCATGATGGCCATGTCGGGCAGCATCGAGGCGGGTGGGGTGATGTTCTGCCAGCTTTTGGCCCCGTCGCGGCTGATGTGCATCAGCCCGTCGTCGGACCCGGCCCAGAACACGTTTTTCTCCACCGGCGATTCGGCGAAGGTGAAGATCGTGGGAAAGGTCTCGGCCCCGGTGTTGTCTTTGGTGATAGGGCCGCCGGTGTCGCCCTGCGTTTTGGGGTCGTTGCGGGTCAGGTCGGGGCTGACATCCTGCCACGAGTGCCCGTTGTCGGTACTGCGGTGAACGTATTGCGAGGTGATGTAGAGCGTCTTGGCATCGTGCGGCGAAAACACGATAGGGTACGTCCACTGAAACCGGTATTTCCGGGCCGACGAGGGTGCTCCCATGAAGTATTCGGGATAGACGTTGATGACCTGATTCTGCTCGGTGGTTTTGTCGTAGCGCGTAATCAGCCCGTCGTAAGAACCGCCGTAGGTCACGTTCGGGTTGGTTGGGTCGGGGGTGATGTAGCCCGATTCGCCCCCCGATACCGGGTACCAGGCAGCCTTGCCGATGGAGTAGCCCGTGGTGCGGCTGGCAATGCGGATCGACGAGTTATCCTGCTGCGCGCCATAGAGGTTATACGGAAAGTCATTGTCGACGGCGACGTGGTAAAACTGGCTCGTCGGAATGTCGACGTCCGAAAACGTAGCCCCGCCATTATAGGTCACTTCGGCACCGCCATCGTCGGCGATGATGAAGTTTTGCGAGTTTTTCGGGTTCCACCAGATGTCGTGCGTATCACCGTGATGGACGTTGATAGTCTGGAAGCTTTTGCCGCCATCATACGATTTCAACGCATTGACATTCAACACAATAAGGCCATTTTCATCCTGCGGGTCGGCCCCCATCATCATGTAATACCAAGGCCGCTGCCAGAGGTTTTTATCTTCGTTAATAAGCTGCCACGTCTCGCCCGCGTCGTCGGAGCGGTAGAGGCCACCCTTCGCATTTTCGACCATCGCGTAGAGCCGGTTCGAGTTGGCAGGCGACACCGTAATACCAATTTTGCCGAGCATTCCCTTCGGCATACCGGGTTTGTTGCTCAGGCTCGTCCAGGTGTCGCCGCCGTCGGTCGATTTGTAGAGGCCACAGCCCGCGCCACCGCTGCTCATTTTGTAGCTGTTGCGGTAGGCCTGCCACATCGAGGCGTAGACGATGGAGGGGTTGTTGGGGTCGAGTTTGACCACCGCCGCGCCGGTGCTGTCGTTTTTGGTCAGAATGGCCTTCCAGGTTTTGCCGCCGTCGGTGGTACGGAAAACGCCCCGCTCTTTGTTGGGTGCAAACGGGTTGCCCAGCGCGGCCACGTAGGCAATATCGGCGTTGTGCGGATGCACCTCGATGGTGGCGATGGCATCGGCCATCTTGAGGCCCATGTGCTTCCAGGTTTTACCCGCGTCGGTCGATTTATAGACCCCGTCGCCGTTGGCAATGTTGCTCCGAATATCAGCTTCGCCCATGCCCACATACACCACGTTGGGGTCAGACGGAGCCACGGCTACGGCCCCCACGGAGCTGGATTTGAACGTACTGTCAGACACCATCATCCAGTTGCCCCCACCATCGACGGTTTTCCAGACACCCCCGCCGGTCGCTCCGAAATAGTAGGTAAGCGGTTGACTGACATGACCCGAAACGCCCAGCGCCCGCCCCGCCCGAAACGGCCCGATATTGCGCCACCGCAGGCCATTGAACAGGCTGTCGGTCGCCTGAACGGATACCGGTTTGGGGGTGGATTTGGCTTTCCGCTGGGCAGATGCCGGTGCGTTGATGAAGAAAATAAGGGCGAACAATGCCCCGACAGTGTACATAGACGGTTGGTTTGCCATGGAGAGCAGGTACGTTGTATAGTGGTGATAAATTTTTATGCTGACTGTATGGATGTTCACAAAAGTAGAAAACACATGAAACAGTCGTTAATTACCCGGCTACCTATTGAAAATTCGGTCAAAAACACACCTAACAGCCTAAACACCTTCTTGCTTTCTTTGTACCTATTAACCAGTCCCGAAGAGATTATTCGATCTTACATTCAAGTTAAACCAGTCCACAGACAATCCCAACCAACCCCCTTCTCACCCCCAATATGAACCGAACCCGACCCATCGCTTACCTCTGTTATACGCTCGCTATTGTGATTGGCCTCCTCGCCAGCGGCCAGCTCAGGGCGCAGCAAACCGCTCCCGACACGGCAATCAATCCCGTTTTCAAGGGCATGACCTGGCGCAACGTCGGGCCCGTTCGGGGTGGGCGGTCGCTGGGGGCGGCGGGTTCGCCGGGCCGGAAGCAGGAGTATTATTTCGGGGCCGTGGGCGGCGGCCTCTGGAAAACCACCGACGGTGGGCAAAGCTGGAACCCCGTGACCGACGGGCAACTCAACAGCTCGTCGGTGGGGGCGGTGGCCGTGGCCGAATCGAACCCCGACGTGGTGTATATCGGGACGGGCGAAACCCAGCTTCGGGGCAACATCATGCAGGGCGACGGCGTCTATAAATCCACGAACGCCGGGAAGACCTGGACCAACGTCGGGCTGACGAATACCCAGGCCATTGCCCGCGTACGCATTCACCCCACCAACCCCGACATTGTGTACGTAGCCGCCCTGGGCCACCCCTACGGCCCGAACGAGGAACGCGGCATTTTTCGCACCACCGATGGCGGCAAAACCTGGAAAAAAGTGCTCTACAAAGGCGACAGGGCCGGTGGCGTTGATTTCATCATTGACCGCACCAACCCCAGCGTGCTCTACGCGTCTATCTGGCAGGTGTACCGGACCCCCTGGAAAATGTGGGGTGGCGGGGGTGCATCGGGCCTGTTCAAATCGACCGACGGGGGCGATAACTGGACTGAACTGACCCGCAAACCGGGGATGCCTACGGGTACGGTTGGCAAAATTGGCGTGACGGTGTCGCCCGTAGACCCCAATCGGGTGTGGGCCATTGTGGAAGCCGAAGACGGCGGTGTGTACCGCTCCGACGATGCGGGCATGACCTGGAAACACGTCAACGACGAGCGCAAACTACGGCAGCGGGCCTTCTATTATTCTCGTATTTTCGCCGACCCGCAGGACCGAAACGGCGTCTACTGCCTCAATGTGGGCTTTTTTAAATCGACAGATGGCGGGGTCAAATTCAACAAAACGATTACGGCACCCCACAGCGATAACCACGACCTCTGGATTGACCCGGCCGATTCGACCCGCATGATGACCGCCAACGACGGGGGCGGCGCGGTATCGGTGAACGGCGGCAAAACCTGGACCGATGAAAATTTCCCCACCGCGCAGTTGTACCACATCACCACCACCACCGATTTCCCCTACCACATTGCCGGGGCGCAGCAGGACAACTCCACCGTGGCCGTGGCCAGCGAGGGGTGGACGAACCAGTTGGTGAAAAGCAACAGCATCAAAAAAAGCGACTGGATGTATGACGTGGGCGGCGGCGAAAGCGGCTACATTGCGCAGGACCCCAAAAACCCGAATATCTTCTACGCCGGTAGTCAGGGTGCGTTGCTGACCCGCTACGACCGCTCGACGGGCCAAACCCGCGACGTGCAGGTGTACCCCCGTTTTTTCTCCGGCGAACCCGCCAGCGCCCTCCCCGAACGCTGGCAATGGACGTACCCCATCGTGTTTTCGCCCAAAGACCCCAACCGGCTCTACGTCTGTTCGCAGCACGTCTGGATGTCGACCAACGAAGGCCAAAGCTGGCTCAAAATCAGCCCCGACCTGACCCGTGCCGACACCGCCACGCTGGGCAAAAGCGGCGGTGTGATCACGATGGACATGAACGGCCCCGAAATCTACGCGACCGTATTTGCGCTGGCTCCGTCGTTCCACGATGTCAACACGATCTGGGCCGGTTCCGACGATGGGCTGATTCATATTACCCGCGACCACGGCAAAAACTGGCAGAACATTACGCCGCCCGATATGCCAAAAAACACCCGCGTGAGCCTGATTGAGGCCTCGCGGCATAAACCCGGCACCGCCTATGTAGCCGCCAAACGCTACCAGATGGACGACCGCAGCCCCTACCTCTGGAAAACAGACAACTACGGCAAGACTTGGAAAAAAATCATCACCGGCCTCCACCCCGACGATTTTGCCCACTCGATTCGCGAAGACATCACCCGCCCCGGCCTGCTCTACGCGGGCATGGAACACGGCATCTGGGTGTCGTTTACGGACGGCGAAAACTGGCAGCCGCTGCAACTGAAACTACCCGACACCCAGATTTCCGACATTCAGGTGACGGAGAAAGACGTGGTGATCGGTACACATGGCCGGTCCATCTACGTGCTGGACGACATTGCCCCCGTCCGGGAATTTACGCCCGATCTGGCGGCGAAATCGGTGCACCTGTTCAAGCCGTATTATGCCGTTCGGCGTGTGCAACCCGCTGTTTTTCAATACTATCTGGCAAAACAAGTCGATAGCGTAAAGGTGGAGATTCTGGATGCTACCGGGATGGTGATTCAGACGTTTACGGGCAACAAACCGACGTACCCGAAGGTTAGTGAAGAGGAAGAAGAGTCGGGCAAACCGATCATCAAACTGCCCACTACGGCTGCCGGGCTGAACCGCTACGAATGGGACCTGCGCTATCCGGGTGCGACCTATTTCAAGGGCATGATTATGTGGGGTGCCCGGCCCACGTCCGGCCCGTTGGCCCTGCCGGGGCAGTATCAAGTGCGGCTCACGGTGGGGTCTCAGACCTTCACGCAGCCCTTCGAGATCCGGCTCGACCCACGCTTGAAAGGGGTCACCATCGCCGACGTGCAGGCGCAGTTTAAGCTGGCCATGAAACTGCGCGACGAGACCAGCAAAGCCAACGATGCGGTGGTGCAGATTCGGGCGTTAAAAGAAAAGCTGGCGAAGCAACCCGATAGTCCGACCAATCAGCAGCTAAAGAATCAACTGGGCATTATCGAAGAAAACCTGTACCAGATTCGGAATCAGAGCGAGCAGGACCCGCTGAATTTTCCCATCAAGCTCAACAACCGGCTGGCGGCCCTGTGGCGCAGCGTCGAAAACGGCGATGCCAAACCCACCGACGGTTCCTACAAAGTCTATACCGAGCTGACGGCTGATTTAATGAAGCAGTTGTCAGACCTCGACAAGCTGATTAGAACCAACAAAAGCGTGGGCATGTAGTCGGCTTTATTTTATGACCCACCCCGCAACCGGCAGGCGGGTCATGATGCTGCCTTTTCCTACCGAAGATTCGGTGAGGGCAGCACCGGCAGGCTTTCGTTGCCGTCTGTGCCGACCGATTGCACGGCGTAGAAGTAATTGTCCTTGGAATAAGGCAAGGTCATGCCGAGTTTAGTGGTAAAGAATTTCTTCTGCCAGTAAGGCATGTGCGTTTCGCGCATGAGTACGTAATAGCCTTTTACGGTACCGGTTTTGGGAGCCTGCCAGTAGAGGGCGGTACCGTTGGTGAGGTTGCGCACCTCAATGGTCACCTGCTGTGGCGTGGCGGGGGCTTTGGCCAGGTTAGCCAGCGTGGCGAGGTTCACGGCGGTGTTCTTCCGCAGGTAGTCGAAGTCCATGAACTTGATCAGATCACCAAATTCAGTGTTATTTTCGGTGCGGATGTCCTGGTGCTGATGGTCATAGTTTTCGTTCATCTCGGTCAGGCGCACGGCGGCAAAACCACGTTGCACGTAGGGCGTATGATCACCGCCACGGAGGTAGCGGTCGTTGCGGTACACGGTCACTATCTCCAGGTTATCCACGTAGCGTTCGCCGGTTTCTTTCACGTAGCGTGCCAGGGTGCGGGCTTTACCATCGTTTTCCAGACCAAACTGCCGAATGTTGACGGCCTTGTCAGCAGTTTGGTTCAGGGGCAGTCCTTCGCTGAAGACCCGCAGCCGGGTGTTGTCGATGATGCGCGTTTCCGAGCTGTTGTTGCTGCCCATGATGTCGTTGTTGAGCACGGCTTCGAGGTTCCATTTCTCCTGTACGGCGCGTTCACTGAGGTGGTCGGCACCCAACAAACCTTGTTCTTCGCCCGTGAGGGCCACAAAAATGACCGTGGCCGGAAAATTGGCCTTGCTCATCACGCGGCACAGTTCCATCACCGCCGCCGTGCCCGACCCGTCGTCGTTGGCACCGGGGGCATCGCTCTCGCGGTTCATCACGTTGGTGACGCGGCTATCCATGTGGCCCTGCACCAGAAAAATACGGTCGTCGGCGGGGTTGGTACCTTTCAGCGTGGCCATCACGTTGCCCATGTCGGCGGGTTTGTCGATGCGCTTGCCATCGGCTTGCAGCGTCCAGGTGTCAAGCGTGGCCGTGAGCCTACCACCTGATTGCTTTGCGTATTGCTGGAATTTCCCCAAAATCCACTGCCGGGCCGCACCAATGCCCCGACTGGATGGTCCCTTTTTGGGGTCAGACGTGGTGCTGAGCGTATGGCGTGTACCAAACCGAACCAGCCCCTCGACGTGCGCCCGAAGGCTATCGGGCGACACCTGCGCCACCAGATCGGCAATCTGCGGGTCGCGCTGCATGGTGGTTTGGCCCGAGGCAGCCAGCGGTAAAAGCAACAGCAGGTAACGTAGTTGTTTGTGAAGCATATCGATCAGAATCATGACGAACAAACAAGGTGCCTATTGTCGGTTTTTACCCGTTTCGGCTCAATAGCGGGTTGTTGATAATCAGCGACAGGGCCATACCCGCCACAATACCCGACACCACCAGCACCCAGTCGCGTGGGCGGATCGTGAGCAACCGGAGTGCTACCTGCGACACGCCGAGGATGATGGCCACGATGAGCAACTGCCCCAGTTCCAGGCCAATATTGAACGCCAGCAACGGTTGCCAGATATCGGCTTCGCGGCCCAGCAGACTGCGGAGGTAGTTGGAAAAGCCCAGCCCATGAATCAGCCCGAAACCACCCGCCAGCACATAGCGCCCTACCGCCCGGCGGGGTTGTCGGGTAGCAAACCGGTTGGTATCGTCACGGAAAAAGAAGTTGACTACGGCGGTGATCAAAATCGTAATCGGGATGAGCAGCTCAATAATATCAGTGCGGAACGTGACGAGGCGAAGCGTGGCAAGGGCCAGTGTGATGGAGTGGCCCACGGTGAAGGCCGTAACCAGCACCAGCACCTGCCGCCATTGCTGGGCGGTGTAGACGGCACAAAGCGCCACCACAAACAGCACGTGGTCGTAGCCGGCGGGGTCGGTGATATGGTCGAAGCCGAGACCGAGGTAAATAAAAAAGTCATCCATGACTCCAAAGGTAGGGCACGGGCGTTTCCGGCAGTTGGTGGAATCGGTGGCTGATTTGTCCCTGCATTGACTGAGTTTGCGCCACAAATTGTGTAACTATTCCTACAAAACGCCCAGTTCGCGGCCATTCAGTTGCAGAGCTTAGTACAAAGCAATGAACACGATGCCACCCCCTGGATGCTTGAATGGGAAAGCCTACCCCGCATGATGACAATCACCGGTACGCCGCTCTGCTACGCACTGAGCATCACAAAAACGATGGAAGTTAAAAATAGCCCTGTCAGTAAGTAGTCATTTCCATAGTTTACCACCCCCAAACGCCGTTAGCTCAGTATATGTACGCAGGCGGTTAGCATTCATCAAAAAGCGGCTAAAAAGTCCATCATTATGCTTTCCTTTTGATAGTAAATGTTGTAAAATTGCAAGAGGACGGTGAAATATATTTTATTTATACGATACTATCCAAATTTTGTAACATAAAAATGGAAGAGTGTGCCATGAACATCGAGGCAGTAGAGACGATCCAGGATCGCCTAAAGCAGGTATTTGACGGGTTGGGCCTGACCATCTATCAGATTGCCAAAGACTTGGGCGAAAACCCGTCTAAGTTTTACAACATCCTGAGCGGGCGGGCTAAACCCTCTTACGACACCATCATGAGTTTGCTGGCCTGCTACCCGCAAATTCGGGCCGATTATTTGCTGCGGGGTATCCTGCCTGTGCTGGGTGAGGGTAGTAATGAAGGCAATAGCCGGTTTGTGGTGGCCGAAGAAAACCTGATAGAGGTGCCGTTTGTACCCATCAAGTTCTACGCCAGTTTTGTGGAGACCTACACCGAAGGCTTCCGCAAAATGGACATGGAAACCTACCGCGTCCGCAACGCCTCCATCCGGTCGAATAAGCCAGCGGTGGTGATCGAGGTTTCGGGCAACAGCATGACCCCCCAGCTTAGCAACGGGGCCAAAGTACTGGCCGAACAGGTGGATCAAAGCAACTGGGAATACCAGTCGGGCGGGATATTTGCGGTCATGTACCGTGACTTTTTTGTGATCAAACGCATCCGCGACAATGAGCTGATGACCAAAAAATACCTCACCCTGCACTCTGACAACCCCCAGGGTGGCAGCGTGACGGTAGGCCACAAAGACCTACGCGGCATGTGGAAAATCGTCTGCATCGTCGATTCGCCGGTGGAATAAAATAAGTCTGGAAAGTCGTTAAGAGGAGTGCTGGTAGTCTGGAAAGTCGCAAAGCATCCGCAGAACGACTTTCCAGACTACCAGCACTCCTCTTAACGACTTTCCAGACTTATCGCTTACAAAATCCCCTTCGCAAAATTGAGTACCCCACCCAGTTGATTCCGTACAGCGGGTTCGGCAGCGGCACCACCGGCACCATTCAGGCTGCTAACCCCCGACAAGGCACCGCTGATGAGCGAACCGCCCATGCCAGAGGCCTCACCGCCCAAACTGGGCAGGCCTCCTTTTAGCAGGTTGAGGCCACCCGTAAGCGCTCCCGCCGAGCTAAGTAGGCTACCGCCACCACCCAGCAAATTGCTGATCTGGTTGGCACCGAGGGCCATTTTCACCAGCGAAATGGCTTTGCTAATAACCGCGCCTTTCACCAGACCACTCTGTACGCCCGGAATCAGTTTTTTCAGATTACCCGCCTGATTCATGAGTTTTCCCTTAAAATCGCCTTTGCCAGTTGCGGCCTGTGCTTCGGCAGCGTCGGCACCCGCTTTCAGGGCACTGGCTGCGGCCCCTTTATCGCCCTTTTCGCTGGCCGCTATAGCTTTATCGAGCGTAGCAGCAGCCGAGTCAGCAGGGGTAGCCATCGCGGTAGCCGCTGTTGGGGCAGGAGTCGGCGTGGTTGTGCTGGAAGGCATCGCAGCGGGAGCAGGCATCTGGGCCGGAGCAGGCATGACGGCGGGCGCAGGCATAGCCGAGGGTGTGGGCGGCGTAACGGGCATGTTCGCAGGGGCCTTGGGCATAGCAGGCATCTGTGCCTGAGCAGCTACCGTACTGGCAACAAGCAATGCCACGACAGCAGCGGGGCGAATAAATTGAGTACAGGTCATAGACAAGATGGTTTGTGCAACGATATTGCCGAAGACCTTCGGTAATACCAACTTCGTAGAGACACTTTAACAGCGGCTTAGTAACGCATTTTACATGAATATACCCACATTATTCCTCTCCCTTTTAGTTATCAGCGCTACTAATCTGGTAGCGCAACCCAGTCATCCCAAAGACCGGCTATACATTGGCACGTATTCCACGCGGGGCAGCGAGGGCATTTATATGGTGGAGCTAGACCGGCAAACCGGCGAACTAAAGCAGACGGGGTCGGCCAAAAACGACCAGAACCCGTCGTTTCTGGCCCTGCACCCCAACAAGCGGTTTTTGTATGTGGGCAACGAAGCCAGCAAGGGTCTCAACGCGGTGGCGGCCTATGCCATCGACGCAAAAACAGGCAACCTGACGTTGCTCAATCAGCAACCGGCGCAAGGCGGCGGTCCCTGCTACGTCAGTCTCGACAAAACGGGAAAACTGGCCTTTACGGCGGCCTACGGTGGGGGGGCATTCAACGCGTTCTCCATTGGTGCCGACGGACAGTTGGGTGCTTCGGTCAAGGCAGAAATGTACCACGGCAGCAACGTAGCCAATCCCCGTCAGGATGCGCCACACGCCCACTCAGCCACGGTCTCGCCCGACGGCAAGTCGGTCTATGTGTGCGATCTGGGCAACGACCGGGTGTATCAGTATGCGATCAACACAGCGTCAAAAACGCCCGTGGAGCCTGCTAATCCCCCTTTTGTTACGGTCAAGGCTGAGTCGGGGCCGCGCCATATGGACATTAGTGCCAACGGTAAGTTTGCGTACCTGGCCCAAGAACTGACCTCGTCGGTGGCGGTGTTTAGCCGCGACACCAAAACGGGCAACCTGACCCTGATTCAGGAAGGCGTGCGTACCCTCCCCGCTGGTTTTACGGGCAAAAACACCTCCGCCGATATTCACCTCGACCCGTCGGGGCATTTCCTGTATCAGTCAAACCGGGGGCATAATGCGCTGGCCATTTTGCAGGTGGGCAACGATGGTAAACTGACGCTAATTGGCCATACGCCCACCGGCGGCAAAACACCCCGCAACTTCTGGATGGACCCCCGCGGCGAGTTCATCATTGTGGCCAATCAGGACACCGATAACCTCGTTTCCTTCCGCCGCAATGCCAAAACAGGCCTGC
>JBBRMP010000037.1:0-33201 GCA_038230755.1 Cytophagales bacterium
CCGGGGGGGGTATGCCCCCCCCCCAGCTTCGCGCCCCTCCCCACCGGGTGGGGCGACCCGCTCCGCGGGCGCCCCCACTTCCCCCTTCGGGGGCTAGGGGGCTATTTTATCGCCTCGCCCACGGGGTTGCCGATGCAGCCGCTGGGTTCCAGAATGTTGAGGAGGGCGCAGATGGTGGGGGCAATGTCGGCGATGGCCGTGCGCTGGAACGTCTGGCCTGGTTTAATGCCCCAGCCGTAGAGCAAAAATGGGACGTGGGTGTCATAGGCATAGGTGGTGCCGTGGGTGGTGCCCTTGTTACGTCCTTCAAACCAGCCCGCCTGAAGCATGATGTAGAAATCACCACTGCGGTTGGGCTGATATACGTTTTTTAACATAGTCAACTGATTATCAGGTAACAACGTAGCCGACAGGTCATGTAGGTTCACGACATTGATCACGCCGCGCTGTTCCAGCACCGTGGCCCGGACAATGTCGTAGGCGGCGGCCATGGGTATTTTTTTCTCTGCCAAAAGGGCCGTGTTCATATAAATCTGCTGGTTCATGTAAGCCAGCACCCACTGCCCTGGGCCAAAGGCTTTCACCAGCGCCGCCTTCACCGACTCGCTCACTTCGCCGTAGGTTTTCACCGCCGCCGGAATCCGGTACGTCTGCGAGAATCCGGGGATGTCGGCGGCACCGTGGTCGGCAGAGAGGAAGGCCGTCCAGTTGCCCTTGCCCACCCGCTTATCTAGTTCGGTCAGTAGCTCGGCCAGTTGTAGATCAAGGCGGAGGTATTCATCTTCGGCCTCTACCGAGTGCGTTCCGAAGGCGTGGCCCACATAATCGGGCGAGGAGAAACTGACGGCCAGCAAATCGGTGATATTGTCTTTGCCCAGTTCTTCACCGTCGATGGCCGCCAGCGCGCATTGCAGCGTCAGTTGGTCACCGTAGGGCGTGGCACGCAGTACTTCGTAACGGGGCTGCCCACTCACGGTGATAAACTCGTGCGGGTAGGTCGATTTGGTTTCGCCGGGCAGGTTGGCCTCAAACGGTTGATCGTCGGGCGTACTTTCGGTGTATTCGGCGGCAGGCAGCAGCAGTTCCCACTTCTTCTGAATGAACTCGTCGGGCAGGCGGCGGGCGTTGAAGGTCTTCATCCAGGCGGGCAGGGCGTTGCGGTAGAACGAGCTGGTGATCCAGTTGCCATCTCTGGAATCGAACCAGTAGGCGGCATCGGCGGCATGGCCGGCGGGCAAAATAGATCCCCGGTCTTTCATGGCTATTCCCACCACTTTGGCCCGGCCTTCGGTGGCCAGTTTCAGTTGGTCGCCAATGGTAGTAACCATCATGTTGCGCGGCGACATCTGCCCCGCTCCGCCGTTGTTGCCCACGGCATGCACGGTGGTGTCTTCGGTGCAATATAGGAGCCGCCCCAGCCGACGGTCGTAAAAATCATTGCCTACAATACCATTCAACGCCGGAGCCGAGCCGGTATAGATGGCCGCGTGGCCCGGACCGGTGTAGGTGGCCGCGTAATGATAATGGTTGTTGCGGGCGTTGAACCCCTGCATCATGAGCCGTTTGAAGCCGTTTTCGCTAAATTTATCGTAGTAGCGGTACAGGTAATCGTACCGCATCTGATCGACAACGATGCCTACGACAAGTTTCGGGCGATCAAGAGAAGTAGACGTTGGTGGGGTTGGGGCAGCCCGTTTTACCTGGGCTATTACCGAAAAGGCGGATAGTAAAAAGAAGAACAGGGCGGCAGAGAGGCGCGACATAGGAGCTGAAACGGGCTAATGATATTGACGCGGTAAAGGTAGCGAACATTTTGAGAGCTGAGGCCGTTGAAACGAGTAGCAAACTATGCAGTTACCAGCAGTGCCGTCAACCTTTTCCATGCCCAAAACCACGTCATTCAGTCCAGCCCAAATCGGGAATCGGGGTATCTGGTTCGCCCTCGTGATCCTGGTGTCATGGCTGGCGTTGTTGTCGTTGCTGCTCACCTACCATAGCCCCGGTTCACCCGATTATGGCCTGACGCTGAGCTGGAACGATCCACTCGTGTATGTGTTTGTGCTGCTCCAGATGCACCTCTATACGGGGGTGTTCATCACCGCCCACGATGCCATTCACGGTGTGGTAGCCCCCAACAACAAGCGGCTAAACGATATCATCGGTACGCTGGCAACGGCGTTATTTGCCTTCAACAGCTACAAAAAGCTCTCGGCGGGGCACCACCTCCACCACAAACACGCCGCCACCGAGCATGACCCCGACTACCACCGGGGCAATCCAAACATCCTGCTTTGGTTCACCGACTTTGCCCGGAGCTATGTATCCATCTGGCAAATCGTGGCGATGGCCGTAACCTACAACATCCTGAAACTGTGGTTGCCGATGGAAAATCTGATCGTATTCTGGATGGTCCCGGCGTTTCTGAGTACGTTTCAGTTATTCTATTTCGGCACCTACCTGCCGCACCGGGGCGAACACCACAACCCACCACATAACGCTCGTAGTCAGGCGCTTAATCACACCTGGGCGTTCATATCCTGCTATTTTTTCGGCTATCACGAAGAGCACCACACCCAGCCATACCTGCCCTGGTGGAAACTGGCCGAGGCGCGGGAGAAATAATTAAGAATTCAGAATTCAGAATAGCTTCGCTCTGGAATACCCAAGTGCGAAGCTATTCTTAATTCTTAATTATTTCTCCCGCGCAATCGTGTACTCCACCAGCCCTTCTAGTGATTGGCGGTAGACAGACGCGGGGAGGGTGTGGAGCAGCACCTGTGCCTGACGGACGTAGTCTTCCATGGCTTTTTGCGCATACTCGATCCCGCCCGACGATTTCACGAATTCGATGACTTCATTCACTCGCTTTGGCTCGCCGCTGTGGTTCTTGATGGTGTTGATCATCCGGCGCTTATCGCCCGAACTGGCATGATTGAGGGCATATATCAGCGGCAGGGTCATCTTTTTTTCTTTGATGTCGATGCCCAGTGGCTTGCCCACTTCGGCGGTGCCGTAGTCGAAGAGGTCATCTTTGATCTGGAAGGCGATACCCACTTTTTCGCCGAATAGCCGGGCGGTTTCAATCATCTCGGCGGGGGCATTGGCCGAGCGGGCACCCATAGCGCAACAGGCCGAAATAAGCGAAGCCGTTTTTTGTCGGATGATCTCGAAATAAACGGCCTCGGTGATATCGAGCCGCCGGGCTTTTTCGATCTGGAGCAATTCGCCCTCCGAGAGGTCACGCACGGCTTTGTTGCCGATACCCAGCAGGTCGTAATCACCATTTTCCAGCGAGAGCGACAAGCCCCTTGCCAGCAGGTAATCGCCCACGAGCACGGCGATCTTGTTTTTCCAGAGCGCATTAACGGAGAAAAACCCCCGGCGGTAGTTCGAATCGTCAACCACGTCGTCATGCACAAGCGAGGCCGTGTGGAGCAGTTCGATCAGGGATGCGCCCCGGTAAGTCGACTCGTTGATGGTGCCGCAAACGCCCGCCGTGAGAAACACAAACATGGGCCGGAGTTGCTTGCCTTTCCGCCGTACGATATAGGTCATGATCTGGTCGAGCAGCATGACATCGCTTTTCATGGAGTCCCGAAATTTCTGCTCGAATAGCTTCATTTCAGCAGCAATCGGGGCTTGTATGTCAGCGATGGTAGGCGTCATTCATGTAGGATGATAACAACGGGAAGGCCCAAATCAGGGGCCCTATCGTTGGGGCAAAAGTAGCCACGAAACGGCAGTAGCGACGTAAAATCTTGCGTGGCTGTCGAAAAATGCCAATCTTGTCGGCTATGCCCGACCAACCAGCCATCCCGGCTTCCGACGTCAATTCCTCTCCCCTGCCCACCGCTGATGGTCGCGCCCTGGTGTTGGGAGGCGGCTCACTCAAAGGCGCATTCCAGTGCGGGGCCATCATGGCCATTCTGGAAAGTGGCTACCAGCCCGAAGCCCTCTATGGCATCTCGGTGGGTAGCCTCAACGCCACGTTCCTGACCCACGAGGCCAACCGCCAACACGCCGCAAACGGCCACATCGACTGGCCCAAAGCCGGTCGCGCCCTCCTCGAATTCTGGATCAGGAGCATTACCCGCCCCGAAGATGTAGCTGTGATACGGCCCAGACTCTTAACGGGCTATAATACATTAATGAGCCGTTTCGACGGTTTTCTGGACAGCGCCCCCCTGCGCAACCTCATCAGCAGCCACGTTGACGTGGCGGTTCTGAAACAGGGACCGATCAAGCTAAAAGTGGGTGCCGTCAACGTGACCGAAGGCGACATAGTCTACGCCTCCCCCAGCGACGACCATTTTCTGGACTACGTCTTCGCCAGTAGCTCACTGCCGTTTCTGATGCCCGCCGTAGCCATTGGCGGCGACCACCGCAAAGCCTTCCTCGACGGGGGCCTGCGCGAGGTAGCCCCCCTGCGCGAGGCCATCAGCGATGGGGCCACGACACTGATGTGCGTGGCCTGCCATTCGAAACATATTTATAACGAGTCGTTCAACTACCGCAACTTGCTCAACCTGGTGGAGCGAGTAAAAGACATCACCGTCAACCAGATTGTGAACAACGACATTGCCTGGGCCGAGCGTTTCGTGGAGCGCGAAGCAAGCCGTGGTCAGCCGGTCAACCTCACCGTTATCCGCCCCACCGAACCCCTCTACCTCAACCTCCAGAAATTCACCTCCGACGACATCAGCAAGCTCATCGTGCAGGGCTACAAAGCCGGAACAGATAAGTTACGAACGCGGTAAGTATCATCATTTATTACTATTATAAGCTCACAAAAATGCCCTGACAGCACTGCCAGGGCATTTTATATACTAAGCAAGACGGCTTAGTTATGCTGAACGGTACCCAGTGCAAGCGTCCTTGTACGGCGAAGCCCACGGGCGTAAAGCGTGTAGATTTTACCATCGGCCAAAGTCACACCTGAAACGCTAAGGATGGGTGATACTGTAGCCGACGTGGGCAGTGTAGCACCGGTATATACCTGAGCGGTATAGGTAGCGGCAGGGACCGGCGTAAAGTTTGCGTAGTTAGTCGTTACTGTGCCCGACGTGATCGTTGTTACACGGTAGGCCCGGTTGAGAAACGATGCGGCTGTGGTGACAGAAGCCGGAGCCGATGGTTGCAGCCGTACAGACACCGCACCAGCGTCAGCTGCCAGTTGCAGCACCCGCACATGGGCATTACCAGAGGCTGGTGCTACCAGATTATCTGTCACCGTCAGGAAACGGATGCCTCCCGCATCGGTTACGGCGCCAGTTGCATTCTTGGTTAGCGGACGAGCAACAGAATCCGTTACAAATACAGTATAGTTTGTATTTGGCAGGAAGGTTGATTTCTGGCTTAAATCATTGGTACCTAACGTACCTCCAGCACCCTTTACACGCAACTGTGATGAACCAATAGGCACTCCGACATAGTTGGCGAATTGCCCTAAAGCCAATGCAGCCCCTGTCTGTACATTTTCTACAAAGGCTGACAAAGCATTAGCATCCGCCGAAGCATTGGCTATGAGTACTTTAGCCGACGAATTCGGTCCTGTAGAAGTTGGCTGAGGATCAGGATATCCGGTATCTTGACAACCGGAAATTAGTGTACCGATGAGTAACGCTGAAGCAGCTACTGTCAGTAAAGATTCCACTTTATAATTCATGACAATGTCGTTTTGGTCTGTTAGTTGAAGATGTAGCGCAAACCAAGTTGCACTTGCCAACGCGAAGTGGTTACGCCATTAAATACACCTTGACTTGGCAGGTATGAATTTGCTAAAGGAGTATTATCTGCGTTCGTTGCAAACGTGTAAATCGGACGACCTGTGGTACCAGTAGCCGTGTTAGGCGTTTCGTAGCCAGAGAAGCCAAGCAGGGTAGAGCGAGCGGCTGATTTAACCACACCCCAATCTGAGTTCAGGAAGTTGAGTACGTTGAACATCTCAAGTGAAACCTGAATAGCGTTATTGCTGCTACCAGTACGAACTTTGAAATCCTGTAATACGCGGAGGTTCAAGAAGTCAACCCAGGGGGTTAGGGCGGCACCCCGTTCAGCATACTGGCCACGGCGCTTGCTTAAGTACGGGTCTTGATCGATGTAAGCATTGAGTTGGTCCCAAATCTGCTGCGTACTGCGGGTATCCAGTGCATTTGTCGTGGTCAACAAAATCTCGCTCTGATTCCGTGGAACATAAATCAGGTTAGTGTTTGATGCCGTAGTAAGACCGTTTGGTGCGCCACCATACGCGTACGAGAAGTTATTACCATTGCGCCCTTCATAGATCAGCGAAAGCGTTGTAGCGAAGTACTTGGCATAATCGAGGCGATAACTCACGTAACCAACCACGCGATGTGGGAACCAGTTATTGGCATAACCCAACACTGGCGAGTTAATATCGGTCACGTAAGGATTACCCGTAAATAAGCCACCCGCTGTGGAACCACCTTGTGAGTTAAGGTCTTTCGAGTCTGTGAACGTGTAGGCCAATGAACCATTCAAACGACCTGACGTCTTCTGGATTTGACCCGTCAAGCTAAAGGCGTAGCCTTTGTTCGTGTTATCCTGTACCAAGGCCTGCGTTACACTTGGATTTATTAGCAGGTTTGTGCCATACAGGGGCCGACCATCACCTGACAAGGTACCAACTGGTGCTGCAAGGTTAGCATCGCGGATGTAGACGGCGTTCACATCTTTGGTGTAGATCATCTCGGCAGTAGCCACGAAGCCACCTGGCAAGGTTTTGTCGATACCCAAATTAGCCCGGAATACCTGTGGGAATTTGAAGTTGGGAGCCGTTACGTTGATGGCAAACGACGAAGCAGCCGACAAGCTGGTTGGTACATAAGCGTTCACATCCGGGTTAAATGGTGTGGTTGCATTGGCTGCCTGTGTACCCCGATTGATCGTGTTGAAGTACACGCCATTATTGCTCAACTGGTTCGAGATCCAGACAAAGGGAACCCGGCCCGTAAACACACCTGCACCACCGCGAATCTGCAACGACTTGTCACCCAACGCGTCCCAGTTAAAGCCAACACGAGGTGAATACAGCGGTGTAGATACCGGCAGTTTATCAACAAACAGTTTTTCACTGTTGGCAAACGTCTGCCCTTCAACGGTTGGATTACGGAACAAACCGCTGCCTGCCTGATCGTAGATCGGTATGTCAACACGCAGCCCCAACGTTAGACGCAGGTTTTTTATGCCTGAGTAGTTATCTTGAGCATAGAAACCCAGTTGTGACGCTTTGAAATCAGCGGCAGGTGCCGGATTTCCAGCCTGTGCCGAGTACTGCTGATAAAAGCGGGTCGGAGCGTTAGCAGCCGTCGGATTCGTCGAGTTGTTGATGAAATCGCTGATACTGTTGTACTGGTAGGTGCCGTAGATAACCTGCGTGAAGACGTTGTAGAACTTGTAGAACTCATTGGCTGTACCAAGTGTAACCGTGTGTGCACCGAGGAAAGCGTCGAATTTGTCATTCACCTGAATCACGTCCTGGTCAAGCCGGTTGTTGACGGTGAAGGGGTCAGGACCAAACGACGTCAGGTTCTGACCATTGGGCCCTAAGATATCAACGGTTGGAAATGATGGTACTGCACCGCCGCCACCCTGCTGACGAGTATCGCGGAAGCTATTATAACCCAGTTGCAGGTTGTTGGCAAATTTACCGTTGCCAAACGATGAATTCAATTCACCAAAAACACTGTATAGGTTGTTCAGAATCCGGTAGTACGAGTTCGAGAAAGGCAATGTGTTGTTATTGTTGCTACGACCACCCGTTGGGCCCGACAGGAAGCCACCTGAACCGCTGGGGTTTACGTCCCTGAAAGCGTTCAACTGGTTGTACCGAACCGTCAGTTTGTTATTGTCATTGATGTTCCAGTCGATCTTGGCTAGAAACTTCGTGCTTTGCTGGGGTACATTGAAGTTGTTATATGAACCTGGGTCGTAGGTCCAGCTTTTCCCGTTGCCTGGAGTAACCAGAAATGTGCGAAGACGTTCCAGATCTGTCTCTGGATTTGCTACACCATTCGGAGCAGAACCCGGCTGGTTGGCGATCCCGTTGGTAGACTGACCATAAGGGTATAGAACGGCTGGCGACGTAGCTTCTTCCCGCTCGAAGTTGCCGAAGAAAAACAACTTGTTTTTGATAATGGCCCCACCAATACGAGCACCGTAGTTGGCGTAAGTAAAGGCTGGGCGTTGCAGCTCAGGTAATTCATTGCCCAGAATTTTCTTACCTGTCAGGGCATCGCTCTTGGTGTAATAGTAAGCCGAACCTTGCAGTTTGTTCGTACCACTGCGCGTTACGGCGTTTACACCTGCACCCGTGAAGGCACCCTGACTCACGTCGTAAGGAGACAACTGCACGCTGATTTCCTGAATGGCATCTACGCTGACCGGCTGAGCGTTTGACTGTCCACCGGGGAGGGCGCTCAAACCAAACACGTTGTTTGAGGTGGCACCGTCAATAGAGAAGTTGTTATATAGGCTAGACCGGCCACCGAATGAGAAGCCTGGGCCGGCTTGTGGCGTCAGTACCGAGAAATCCTGAAAGCTACGGTTTAGGGTAGGCAGCCGCTCGAAGCTTTCTTTTTTAAAGTTGGTAGAAGCACCTGAACGGTCTGAATCGATGATCGAACCGCGGGCCGTTACCACTACTTCTGAGAGTTGCTTACCAACCTCGGTCAGTTTGATGTTCAGCGAAACAGGTACACCTAGGTCAGCCGAGAGTAGTTCACGCTTTTCGTCCTGGTAGCCTACAAAAGAAACCGTGATATTATAAGGGCCACCAATCCGTACTGCCGGGAACGTGTAACGTCCAGCCGCGTTGGTTACGATACCATACCGGCTACCCGAAGGCTCGTGAATGGCAATCACCGTAGCACCGGGTAACGGTTGGCCTTTGTCGTCGGTGACAGCCCCGTTGATCGACGAGGTTGTGACACCCTGGCCATAGCCTAGAACGGCTAGCAGCATACTGCCAAGCAGCATGAAAGCCGCCCGAAAGCGTAGTAGTTTTTTAAACATAGATGTATTTGGTTTGATTGTTAATGTGGTCAGGTCCATTCAGTGGGCCGCCATAAAGTTTTCAGCCGCAAAGGTCCAACAAGTTTCTGTGACCGCCAAGTGACGTATCACTGAAAAATGCTATGATTGACTTAGCATACGGTTCATTTCTTATAAATCGTCCTATTCTACCTCTTTTAAATACACTTCACTTTGTTATCTATTTGTTAAGTCAACCGAACCACTTCTCAGCGCGTTATCCGGCCTAAAACAGGCTACTTTTGTCCTATGACAGTTCACGAAACAATCAAACTAACCCAATACAGCCACGGTGCGGGCTGCGGCTGCAAAATCTCGCCGAAAATCCTCGACAAGATTCTGCATAGCCAAACATCGGGTCCGTCTTCCCCTGCCCAATTATTCTCCACTTTATTGGTCGGTAACGATAGCCGCGACGATGCCGCCGTGATGGACATTGGCAACGGTGATGCCATCATCAGCACCACCGATTTTTTCATGCCCATCGTCGATGATGCCTTCGATTTCGGGCGCATCGCCTCCGCCAACGCCATCAGCGACGTCTATGCCATGGGCGGTCAACCCATTATGGCCATCGCTATCTTGGGCTGGCCCATCGACAAACTCTCGCCCGAAATAGCCGGACAGGTCATTGCCGGGAGCCGCGCCATCTGCGCCGAAGCCGGTATTCCGCTGGCGGGCGGCCACAGCATCGACTGCCCCGAACCCGTTTTTGGGCTGGCCGTCACGGGCCGGGTACGCATCAGCGACCTGAAACAAAACAACACCGCCACCGAAGGCTGCCGCCTGTATCTGACCAAGCCCATTGGCGTGGGCATCCTGACCACGGCGCAGAAAAAAGGCATTCTGTTGCCCGAACACGCCGACATCGCGCCGCGCCAAATGGCCCAATTGAACTCATTCGGGGCTGTTTTGGGGAAATTACCCTATGTAAAAGCACTCACCGACGTAACGGGCTTCGGCCTGCTGGGGCACCTCGTTGAGATGGCCGAAGGCAGCGGTCTCAGCGCCGATATCGTCTTCGCCGACGTGCCCAAACTCGATGCCATTGCGGGGTATCTGGCCCAGCAGAGCATCCCCGGCGGCACTATCCGCAACCTCGACAGCTACGGCCACAAAATCGACAACCTCCCCGACGAGCAACGCTTTATCCTGGCCGACCCCCAAACGTCGGGTGGCTTATTAATCGCCGTCGACCCCGACAGCAGCGAGGAATTTGAGCGGGTGGCCACCGAAAATGGCTTCTCACTCAGGCCCTTCGGCGAGATGGTAGCGAAACGGGAAAAGGTTGTTTATGTAAGCTAAAGAAATGGAGGAAAGGGAGGAGGGGGACTAAGGGGAGGAAAGGGGTTGCTCATGCCCAAACAGAAAGCTAGCGTGAGCAACCCCTTTCCTCCCCTTAGTCCCCCTCCTCCCTTTCCTCCCTCAACCATGAAACTCTACTTCCGTGAGGTGGGCGACCCTGCCGACCAGCCGATTGTTATTGTGCACGGCCTGTTCGGATCGTCCGACAACTGGCTGACCATCAGCAAAGTAATTGCCACCAATGGCTACCGCGTGCTCTTGCCCGACCAGCGCAACCACGGCCAATCGCCCCGGAGTGAGGCGTTTTCGTATGCCGACATGGCCGCCGACATCCACGAATTGATTACCGAATTGGGGTTGACGAATCCGGCGCTGGTGGGGCATTCGATGGGGGGCAAGGCCATGATGCAATATGCGTTCACCTACGGCGGCACGGGTACGGCCAGCACGTTCGACAAACTGGTGGTGGTGGACATTGCGCCCAAATTTTACCCCGTTCACCACGCCCAGATTCTGCGGGGATTGAGTGACATGGACCTCACAGCGCTAAAAACCCGCAACGAAGCCGATGCACTACTGGCTCCGTATGAACCGCTGCCTTCGGTGCGGCAGTTTTTGCTCAAAAACCTCTACCGGGAAGACGTAGGCGGGGTTTCGCGCTTCAACTGGCGGCTGAACGTACCCGTCATTTCCCGCGAACTACACGGCATCGGCGAAGACTTGAGCACCAATCGTCCCGTCGCCCAGCCAACGCTATTCATCCGTGGCCAGTTGTCACCCTACATACTCGACAGTGATTGGCCCGGCATCCTGCGCCTGTTTCCCAACGCCCGGCTCGTCACCATCGAGGGGGCCAGCCACTGGGTACAAGCCGAAAAACCCGCCGAATTTGTGGCGGCGCTGATGGGATTTTTAAAAGGGGTTTAAATCACCGTCCCCCCGTCGGCGTAGAAAAAGCTGCCGGTGGTGTAGGATGATGCCGAAGAGGCCAGCATCAGGGCCAGCGGGCTAATCTCGTCGGTGGTGCCCATACGGGCAATGGGCAGGCGCTTGGTGAAATGAGCCAGTGTTTTGTCATCCTGCCAGAGGGCCTGGCTGAACTTGGTTTTGATCAGGCCGGGGCAAATGGCGTTGACCCGAATACCGTCGGCACCCCACTCTTTAGCCAGCACTTTGGTCAGCATATTCATCGCCGACTTGCTCACGCTGTACAGTCCCAAACCGGGGTCGGGCGTGTGGCCGGCAATGCTGCTGATCATGATGATACTACCGCCACCCCGCGCTTTCATGCTGGGGTAAACCAGCTTGCTGAGTTCAAACGGAGCCTTTACGTTGGCCTGCATGATCTTATCGAAGGCCACCCCATCGGCATCAAGTGATGGCCCAAAGACGGGATTCGAGGCCGCGTTGTTCACCAGAATATCGATCCCGCCATAGGTGGCGATGGTCTTCTCGACGAGTTGGGCCAACTGGTTCATGTCGCCCACGTGGGCGGCAATACCCGTGGCCTCACCCCCATCGGCGTTGATCTCGGCGGCCAATGCATCGCAGGCATCCTGCTTGCGGCTGCTGATGATGACTCTGGCCCCAAACCGGGCGTAGAGCCGGGCAATGTCTTCGCCAATGCCTTTGCTGGCCCCGGTGATGATGGCCACTTTACCAGTCAAATCAAATACGGCTTTCTCGTTTTGAGCAACAGTCATATAGGTAGGTTATTGATGATTGACTTAGTAGCGGATAATAGGCTAAGTCCATGAAGAAATTGGCTTAAATAGGTCGGTGGTTGCGCAAAAGTAGGCCTAAAGTGCAGCTTTGCGCTATGACGGGCTAGTAATCGGTCGTTCTCTTTGTTGGTTCATGCGTACATTTACCGCCATTCGTTATGCCCATGCACTCACCTCCTGAAACACCTTTGTTTGGCTCCTGGCCGCGTGCCTACGCGGTTGTGATGGGCGCACTGATCCTTGAAATTGCCTTTTTCTATGGCCTAATGCGCTGGTTTGCATGAGTAGCCTTGACTGGTGGATTCTGGGCGGCACCATTGCGCTGCTTGTGCTGTATGGCCTCTACAAAAGCCGGGGTAAACAATCATTCGACGACTACACGCTGGCCGGGCAGTCGTTGCCGTGGTATCACGTAGGACTTTCCGTTATGGCCACGCAGGCCAGCGCCATCACGTTTTTGTCGGCGCCGGGGCAGGGTTACTCCGACGGGATGCGGTTTGTGCAGTTCTATTTTGGGTTGCCCCTGGCCATGGTCGTTTTGTCGATCACGTTCGTGCCCATTTTCCACCGGCTAAAAGTGTACACCGCCTACGAGTTTCTCGAAAACCGCTTCGACGGGCGCGTACGGTCACTCACGGCGGGGCTGTTTTTGTTGCAGCGAGGCCTTTCCACGGGGGTGTCCATCTACGCCCCGTCCATTATTCTCTCCACCATTCTGGGCTGGAATATTTACTGGACCAACCTCATTATGGGTGGGCTGGTGTTGCTCTACACCGTGTCGGGTGGTACCAAAGCCATCTCCTATACGCACCTGACCCAGATGTTGATCGTGACGGTGGCCATGTGTATTGCCGGTTACCTGACGGTGCATAAACTACCCGCTAACATGGGCCTCACCGATGCCCTGCGCGTGGCCGGCAAAGCCGGTCGGCTGAACCTGATCGACACCACGTTCGACGTAAAAAATCGGTATAATCTCTGGTCAGGGCTGATTGGCGGCTTTTTTCTGCAACTCTCCTATTTCGGCACCGACCAGTCGCAGGTCGGGCGCTACCTCACGGGCGAGACCATTAAACAGAGCCGGATGGGGCTGCTCATGAACGGCTTACTGAAAGTACCCATGCAATTCCTGATTTTGCTGGTGGGCGTGCTGGTATTTGTGTTTTATCAGTTTCACGAATCGCCGGTATTTTTCAATAAGCAGGAAGTAGCGCGGCTCGAAGCGGGTCCGCTGGCGGGCGAATTTCGGGCGCTCAATCAACAACATCAGGTCGTATCGGCCCAACGCCGTGCTGCCGTGGCCGACCTGCAACGGGCAACCACGCAAGACGACGATGCCGCTGCTGCCGTTGCTGGTCAGCAACTGGACAAAGCCGACGAGGCGCTGGCCAAAACGCACGAGGCCGTTTCTAATCTGGTAAAGCGCAATAATCCGGCTGCCGACAAGAACGACGTGAACTACGTTTTCCTGCGGTTCATTCTCGATTACCTACCCCACGGCCTCATTGGGCTGCTGGTGGCCATGATCTTTATCTCGTCGATGGGGTCCATTGCCGCCGCCTACAGCTCACTGGCATCGACCACGGTGGTGGATATGTACCGGCGCGTTTGGCCCAACAGCACCCACGATGAGGTGGTGGTGTCGCGCTGGTCGACCATTGGCTGGGGCATCTTTTGCGTGGTGGTGGCGCAGTTTACCAACCGTATTGGCAGCAGCCTCATCGAAACGGTCAACATTCTTGGGTCGTTTTTCTACGGGGTCATTCTGGGCATTTTCTGCGTGGCCTTCTACGTAAAATCCATTGGCGGACGGGCCACGTTCTGGGCAGCGGTCATGGCCGAAGCCGTCGTGTTTGCCTGTTACTATTTCGACCTCATGGCTTTCTTGTGGCTCAACGTGGTTGGGTGTTTGCTGGTGGTGGCACTGGCCTGGCTCCTGAACCGGTTTCAGCCTCAAATTCGCCCGGAACAGGATGTGGCATAGCTTGCCTGTGGGTGTTAAATTTTGCTAAAGGGCAGCACCAGATACAGTTAACTGCCGTTATTCACCAATCAACTTACTTCCTAACTCTGTGTTTCGTAGCGGCTTCATTCTCGTTCTGCTTCTTTTAGTGAGCCACATCGGGTCACTCGCTCAGGTGCCGCGCTTCATAATTGGCAAGGTGCTGGATGTGGAAACAAACAAGGGAGTCAACAATGCCACGGTCATAAACCCACGTACCCAGGCCATGGGGCGCACCAATACACTCGGCGCTTTCTACCTCGACGTTAGGCCCGGCGATTCGGTGATCGTGATTAGCCCCAGCCACGGGCGGGCAGCGCTGAAATGGGATGGCGTGACCAAAGAACCGCAGTTGGTGATGAAACGGCAACTGGGCGACGACGTCATTAACCTGCCCGTGCTCACCGTCCGGGCCAAGCGCGACGCCGAAATCCGGAAAGAACTGGCGCAGATCCTGAGCGAACCCGAAGCCCGTAAAGGCCTGTCGGGCGAGGAGATTTTTTCACTGGCCCAGTCACCCGTTACGCTGTTGTATGAGTTGTTCAGTAAGCAAGCACGGTCGCATCGGAAAGCGGTCATGATTAGCCAACAACATCGCAAACGAATGTTGGCCAATTACCGCGTTGAACTCATCACCCAACGCGCCACCGACCTTCAGGGCGAGACCATCGAAACCTTCCGGGATTACTGCAGTTTCAACGACGATTTCGTCCTGCAAGCCTCCGAATATGACCTTACGTTCGCCGTTTTACAACGCTATAAGCAGTACGCAAGGCGGTAAACCAGTTAGGCGTCAGGTTCTTTTCAAGGCGTATTTACGTAACTAGTTCAGGAAATTAGAACGCATTTTTTGGGGTAACTATCGCGCTTATCTCCCTGACCGTATGAAAGCCTATCTATCTACACAATTCATTGACATACAATAAGTTAACTAGTAAATATAGTTCATTCATAACGAACAATATGTTGGTTAACAGTGTTATCCAGTCAAACCTGTCGTACACCCAATACTTCTTTTTGTGGGCTGTGCCACTTGCGCTATATCATGCGTTTGCGTCTATATTTGGCGGTCTCCGTATGGTGCCCCGTTTTACGTTCGGCATAGTTTTTGGCCAATCCCTGACCACTATAATGTACGTACATGAAGGATCAACATCATCAACCTAAAGACACTCTATGTCGAAGAACTTAGTCATTGTGGAGTCGCCGGCAAAGGCGAAAACAATTGAAGGCTACCTTGGCCGTGACTTCACGGTACGGTCTAGTTTTGGTCACGTCCGCGACCTGCCCAAAGACGGCCTGGCCGTTGACGTAACCAACGGCTTTCTGCCGGCTTACGAAGTTTCGCCCGATAAGAAAAAGCTGGTTAGTGAATTAAAAACACTGGCCAAAGCCGCCGACGTAGTCTGGCTGGCTACCGATGATGACCGCGAAGGCGAAGCCATTTCGTGGCATCTGAAAGAAGCCCTCGGCCTGCGCGACAACACCAACCGCATCGTTTTTCGCGAAATTACCAAGTCGGCCATCCTGAATGCCATTCAGTCGCCGCGCACCATCGACGTTGATTTAGTGAACGCCCAACAGGCCCGGCGCGTACTTGACCGGCTGGTGGGTTACGAACTCTCGCCGGTGCTGTGGCGCAAGATTAAAGGCGGGCAAAGCCTGTCGGCGGGGCGCGTACAGTCAGTAGCGTTACGACTGGTGGTCGAGCGCGAACGCGAAATAGATAAGCACAATACCAAGTCGAGTTTTAAGGTAACGGCGCAGTTTCTGGTGGATGGCAACAAACTGCTGAACGCCGAACTAGCCAAAAACTTCGCTACGCCCGTTGAGGCCCGTGCCTTTCTGGAGTCGTGCATCGGCGCGACGTTTACGATCAAAAATCTGGAGGTAAAGCCCGCCAAAAAATCACCTGCACCACCGTTTACAACCTCTACACTGCAACAGGAAGCATCACGCAAGCTCGGCTATTCGGTAGACCGCACCATGCGCATTGCCCAGAACCTGTATGAAGCCGGTAAAATTTCATACATGCGGACCGACTCGCTGAACCTCTCGCAGGAAGCCGTTGAGAAAGCCCTGGCCGAAATCTCGACTGAATTTGGTAAGAACTACGTACAGACGCGACATTTCAAGAATAAAAACGAGTCGGCGCAGGAGGCGCACGAAGCCATCCGCCCATCCAATTTCAACGACCGCACCGCCGGTGGCGACCGCGACCAGAAACGGCTTTACGAGTTGATCTGGAAAAGGGCCATCGCCTCGCAAATGGCTGATGCTCAGCTCGAACGCACTACCGTTACCATTGGTATTCAGACCACGAGTGGTAGCAACGGCAGCTTCCCAACCGAACTGGTCGCGCAGGGCGAGGTGATCAAATTCGACGGGTTTCTGGCCGTCTATCTCGAATCGAAAGACGACGAGGACGATGAAGATACCAAGGGAATGCTGCCCCCGCTGACGGTTGGGCAGGAACTGGACCGGAGCCTGATGAAGGCATCGGAGAAGTTTACTCGTCCACAGCCGCGCTACGCCGAAGCCTCGCTGGTGAAGAAACTGGAAGAAATGGGCATCGGTCGCCCGTCGACTTACGCGCCTACGATTTCCACGATTGTGAACCGGGGGTATGTGGTGAAGCAAGACAAACCGGGCAACGAACGTACCTTTCTGGAATACACCCTGCAACGCGAGCAGATTACCGAGACGAGCGGCAAAGAGAATTTCGGCTCGGAAAAGGCCAAGCTGTTCCCCACCAACACGGGCATTGTGGTCAACGATTTCCTGGTCGAATACTTCCCCGACATTGTCGATTTCAAATTCACGGCCAACGTCGAGAAAGAGTTCGATGAGATTGCCGACGGCAAAATGAACTGGCAGACAATGCTGGGCGACTTCTACGGCGATTTTCACAAAAACATCGAGGCCATTCAGGGGTCAAGTGTGGTGTCGTTCAAAACCGGTGCCCGCGAATTGGGTATCGACCCGAAGTCGGGCAAAAAAATGTCGGCGCGGTTGGGTAAGTACGGTGCCTACGTCCAAATCGGCGAATCGACCGACGAGGAAAAACCCACCTACGCCAACCTCCGCGATGGGCAATTGATCGAAACAATTTCCATCGAAGATGCGCTGAGCCTGTTTGCCCTGCCGCGCGAAGTGGGTTTCTTTGAAGATAACGCCATGACCATCGGCATCGGCAAATTCGGCCCCTACGTGAAGCACGACGGTAAATATGTGTCGCTAGCCAAAGAAGACGACCCCTACACGATCACCGCCGAACGGGCCACCGAGCTGATTTTACAGAAACGCAACGAATCATCGGGCGATGCGCTCGGTGAGTATGAGGGCAAGCCCATCACCAGTGGCAAAGGGCGTTTTGGCCCCTACGTGAAGTATGAAGACAAGTATATTTCGCTGGGCAAAGGGGAACAACTCACGGGCCTGACGCTGGAACGGGCTGTTGAACTGATCCAGCAAAAGCGCAACGCCGAGGCTAACAAGTACATCAAAGAGTTTCCGGAACGACCTGAAATTAAGGTAGTTAACGGTATGTATGGTCCGTATCTGGCCGTTGGTAAGCGCAACGTACGCCTGCCCAAAGACATTGACCCGGCTGAACTGACGCTGGAACGCTGCCTGGAACTGGCCGGTGGCGACGAACCGGCTACGACGAAAAAAGCACCGGCTAAAAAGGCAGCAGCAAAAGCACCAACCAAGGCTACTGCCAAAGCGCCCGTTAAAGCTGCTGCGAAGGCCACCACCAAAAAGGTTGTTGCCAAAAAGAAGTAAGCACAAACTAAGTTTGTTATCCCAAATCGTCTGGTAGCCTGTTCTGTTTGAACAAGACACCAGACGATTTTTTGTAACTGTTTAGGTAGTCCACTAAACTGATAATCAAGCACTTGCAAAGTTAAAAATCGCAAAAGTATTTAATGTCTAAAAGTCAAGTAGTTGATTATCAGCACATTAATATTTTTGCTTAGTTTAACTCATAAATTAGAAAAATTAGTAACTTACTGATTGTCAGATAATTGGCTTGAATTTGCCTACCTAAACAGTTACGATTTTTTTATGAGCAGCGCTTTTTTAAAGAACGAAACCGCCGATGCACCCGTCGTTATTCCGGCGCGGGCACCGCTGCCTCCGGGAGTTGCCAACTACGTCACCCCACGTGGCTTGGCCCTGCTTCGGCAGGAGTTGGCCGACCTGGAAACCGAGCGCGTAGCCGTGCAGCATACCTCTCCAGATGAGATCGAACGAACGCGCCGGTTGGCCCTGGTTAACGGGCGCGTGGGGGCACTCAACCAGCGTATTGCCTCGGCCAGCGTGGTCGACCCCGCCACCCAACCCCATGCCGAAGTCCGGTTTGGCGCAACTATTACCCTGCACCCTAAAACCGGCCCCGACCGCCAGCTCACCATTGTGGGTGTTGACGAAGCCGACGCCACCCACGGACGTATTGCCTTCACCGCCCCCATTGCCCGCGCCATGCAGGGCAAATGTATAGGGGATTCGGTCTCGATGCGTACCATGAAAGGCGAAGAGCAGTATGTAATAACGGCGATTGAGTATGTCGTCTAGGGGACGCGAATGACTCAGATTCAGCGGATTTTTTCGTATCTTATACCTATGAAACAGCGTAAAAAAATCGTGGTGTTGTCGGGGGCTGGCATCAGCGCCGAGAGCGGGATTGCCACCTTCCGCGACTCGAACGGCCTCTGGGAAAACCACCGGATCGAAGACGTAGCTACGCCGCAGGGCTGGCAAAAAAACCGTGAACTAGTGCTTGATTTTTACAACCAACGTCGAAAGCAAGCCATTGCCGTTCAGCCTAATGCGGGTCATTACGCCCTGGCGAAACTGGAGGACTATTATGACGTGACCATTGTGACGCAGAACGTGGATGGCCTCCACGAAAAGGCCGGCTCAACCCACGTCATGCACCTCCACGGTGAGCTATCGAAATCGCGGAGTTCGGTTGACGAGTCGCTGATTTATGACATTGAGGGCTGGGAAATCAAGCTCGGTGACCGCTGCGAAAAAGGTTCGCAACTACGCCCTCACATTGTCTGGTTTGGCGAGGCCGTGCCCATGATGGAAGAAGCCATCGACATCGCCCTCACCGCCGATATTTTTATTGTGGTGGGCACGTCATTGGTCGTTTATCCCTCCGCCGGTCTGGTGGATTTTATTCCCGAAACCGTGCCCATCTATGTGGTCGACCCCAATTTGCCGGAGGTAAAAAAACGCCCCAACCTCACCCTCATCGGCCAGCCCGCCAGCATCGGCATGACCGAATTAGCGGATAAACTGATTACCGACGTGGCCGTGAAACGCGTATGACCCCCGCCGAGAAGACACAACTAGCCCACCAAATCCTGAATGAACACTACGGCGTGCAGGCCATCTATGGCCGGGTCGACCCCATGCATGAACTGATTGGCACGATTCTCTCGCACCGCACCACCCATGCCAATGAAGTAACGGCCTACCGCACCATGCGCGAATGCTTTCCTAGCTGGGAGGCCGTGCGTGATGCTCCCCTTGCCGACTTGATTGCCGCTATTCATACCGCCAACTACCCGGAGGTAAAGGCACCTTATATCCAAAACGTACTGCGTGAACTGATTGCCGAACGTGGTGCCGCCAACATCGATTTCCTTCAGGATTTCTCTACTGGTGAAGCCATGCAGTGGCTAACCAACCTGCCCGGCGTTGGCCTAAAAACAGCCACCCTGCTCCTGCTTTTTTCTTTCCATAAACCCGTGCTTCCCGTCGATACGCACGTGCACCGGGTTACACAACGGCTGGGATTGATTGGCCCGAAAGTAAGCGCCGAAAAAGCGCACACCTTATTGCTCAGCTACTTACCCGCCGATGCCACCGAGCTGTTCAATTTTCACAAACATTTTTATTGGCACGGTCAGCGCGTCTGCACCTGGTACACCCCCAACTGCGACGCCTGCGTACTGGCCCCCTGCTGCGACTTCCTGCAATCGGGCAAGACAGCGGTGCTGAGTAGTACGCCGATAAAAAAAAGTCGATAGTCGGGAGTCAATAGTCGTCAGAGCTACGCGCTCGGCCACGCCCTAACGACTATTGACTCCCGACTCACTTCCTGTATATCGTGGTCGCAGCGGCCTGGGCGGCGGCCAGGATCGTGATGTCGGCGATGGTAACGTGGGGCGGGGCTGTTACGGCATAGACAATGGTGTCGGCAATATCGGTGGCCTGGAGCGGATCGAAACCGGTGTACACCTGGGCGGCGCGGGCGGTATCTCCTTTGAACCGGACCGACGAAAAGCCTGTTTCTACCGCCCCAGGGGCAATATTGGTCACTTTAATGCCGTGCTGCGTAAGGTCCAGTCGCATACCAATGCTGAGGGCTTCAACGGCGGCTTTGCTGGCGCAATACACCGCCCCGTTGGCGTAGGTCTGCTTACCCGCAATGCTGCTGATGTTCACGATATGCCCCCGTTGCCGGGCAACCATGCCGGGCATAACGGCCTTCGACACGTACAAAACGCCCTGCACGTTCCCATCGATCATGGCGTCCCAATCGGCCACGTCGCCGTCCTGAATCGCCGACATACCGTGGGCATTTCCCGCGTTATTGATCAGCATATCAATGGCTTGCCACGCTTCAGGTAGTGAACCGATTGCGGCAGAAACGGCGGCAAAATCGCGTACGTCGAAGGCTAGGGTGGTGACCTCCGTTTGAGCCGATAACTGGCTGGCCAATTCGTCGAGCTTATCCTGTCGGCGGCCGCACAGGATGAGGCGGTAGTTTAACTTGGCAAAGGCCTCAGCGGTGGCCCAGCCAATACCCGATGAAGCGCCGGTGATGAGTGCTATCATTATGCATTAATTTCTGGTGTATCCAATTGGGCCAGTGAAGCCATGATTTCTTCCTGAGTCACTTCGTGGTCTACCAGTTGGCCCGAAAGGTACTGCTCATAGGCGCTCATGTCGAAGTGGCCGTGGCCGCAAAGGTTAAACAAAATCGTTTTGGGGGTACCTTCTTCTTTGGCCTGCTGCGCCTCGCGAATAACCGTGGCAATGGCGTGGTTGGCCTCTGGAGCAGGAATAATGCCCTCGGTTTTGGCAAATAAAATGCCCGCTTCAAAACAGGACAACTGGTTGTGCGACTGTGCTTCAATCAGCCCATCGTGCATCAACTGGCTCACAATGGCCCCCGCGCCGTGGTAGCGCAGCCCCCCCGCGTGAATGGGTGCCGGAATGAAATTGTGGCCCAGCGTATACATCGGAATCAGCGGGGTCATGCCAATGGTATCGCCGAGGTCATACCGAAACACACCGCGCGTGAGCTTGGGGCACGAGGTCGGTTCGGCGGCAATGCATCGGATCTTCCTGCCTTCGGTCAGGTTGTAGCGCAAAAACGGAAAGGAAATCCCCGCGAAGTTGGAACCACCCCCAAACGGAGCCACCACGATGTCGGGAAAATCACCGGCCTGTTCAAGTTGCTTGATGGATTCGAGGCCAATGACCGTCTGGTGCATCAGCACATGGTTCAGTACGCTGCCCAGGGCATATTTGGTGTGTTCGTCCTGAACGGCCATTTCCACGGCCTCTGAAATAGCGATGCCCAAACTGCCCGGCGAGTTGGGGTCCTGCGCCAGAATCTGCTTACCTGCGTTGGTTCGCTCAGACGGCGAAGGGTACACGTTGGCCCCCCAGGTGTTCATCATCATTTTGCGGTAGGGTTTGCCGTCGTAGCTGGCCCGCACCATATAGACATCGCATTCCATACCAAACAGGCTGCACGCAAAGCTGAGGGCACTCCCCCACTGGCCCGCGCCGGTTTCGGTGGTGATGCGCTTCACCCCCTCCTGCTTGTTGTAATAGGCCTGCGGCACGGCGGTGTTGGGCTTGTGCGAACCGGCCGGGCTTACACCTTCGTATTTGTAATAAATTTTGGCGGGCGTGTCGAGGGCTTTTTCCAAGCCCGTAGCCCGAAACAACGGCGTAGGTCGCCATATTTTATAAATCTCCCGCACCTCGTCGGGAATACCCACCCAGCGGTCAGTGGTCACTTCCTGCTTAATCAATTCCATCGGAAACAGGGGGGCCAGCATATCGGGGCCAATGGGCTGATGGGTGCCCGGATGGAGCGGCGGCAGCGGCTTGTTGGGCATGTCGGCCACAATGTTGTACCACTGTTCGGGAATGTCAGTTTCGGCGAGCGTAAATTTCTTTTGCATGAGCTAGTTAAGGCATAAACCGGGACCAAAATACGGGTTAAATCCGAAAGGCCGCATCCAGCCGCAACACCTGCGGAATGAGCAGTTGCGTTTCGTCATTTATGAGTAACTCGTCGGCTAGTTCGCGGCGGGCTTCGTCGCTGATCTGGCGGCTGATGATGGCCCTGATTTCGGCGTCGGTGCGTTGAGGATCGCGGTGCCGGATCCGGCTGATCCGTAACGCCAGGGGAGCCATCACGGCCACTACTGCGTCGAGGTCATTACCCTGCCCGGCAGCGTTCATGAGCGCCGCTTCTTTGACCACATACGGTAGATGGGTGTAGGCCGCCGCCCAGCGCAGGGTATCGGCCTGCACACGGGGGTGAATGAGCGCATTGAGTTGGGCCAGCCGGTCAGCATTGTCGAACACCTGTGCGGCCACAAACGCCCGATTATACTGCCCCAGCGCATCGTAGGCCATCGGTCCTAAAAGCCGACTAATGTCGGCCCGTAGGATTGGATCGTGGTTGGTAAGCCATTTGGCGCGTTCGTCGGCCTCATAGACGGGTATGCCTATGGCTTTAAATAGCCGGCAGACCGTGCTTTTTCCCGATCCGATTCCACCAGTGATGCCAATTTTTTTCATAATCCGGGTGGTGGCTCATCCGTATTCATCATCGAAGAGCCGCTTGCTATATTTTGGGCTAGTATTTCAACAGGCAGGGCTATACTTGTTAAAGCCATTGCGGCTAACGGCCATTCAATCAAAATTACCTGATCCTAAGTTTACGCCTGGTTACTATTCGAGGAATGGACTTAATTTGTGTGCTTATAGAACCATTGCCTACACCCCTCCCATAAATGACCCATAACATATGCCCCTATGACAGCCCCGCAACTAAGAGACGAAGAAGTAATTCGGCTCTTTCTCAGCACCCAACAGAATGAGTACTTCGAGATGATCTACCATCGGTACGTGAATAAAGTCTATAGACGATGCTATTCACTGACAAAATGCACCGCGAAAGCTGAAGATTACACGCAGGACATTTTCTTACGCGTCCATGCCAACCTCAACGGCTTTAAAGAACGTTCATCCTTTTCAACCTGGTTATATTCGATCTCCTACAACTATTGTATGGATCAGATTCGGTTAAATCATCAGTTGAACACCGTAACGATTGACGAGGACATGGCCCACAACATTGCTGATGAGGGAGACAACGATCACCACGAAGAGCAACTCCAAACGCTACAACTGGCCATTCAAACGATTTCGACTGATGAAGTAACGCTACTACGACTGAAATACGAGGATGACCTCGACATTAAAGAGATTGCCAAGCAGTACAATTTAAAAGACAGTGCCGTGAAAATGAGACTGAAACGCACCCGCGATAAACTCAGAACCCAGTACACGTACCGTCTCGAATTCTAAGTATCAGGTTAACTTTTCCCGGCTGCGGTTTATGTTGTGTACCGATATGCGGTGCAAGCCTCCTTCATAAATCTGGCCCGGCACGTAGCCAGCCTTCAGTTAGGCCCAGCAAACGCCTGTATAATCAGCAAATTGATTATCAGCCCGTTTCCAAGCTGCTGCCCGGGCCTTCCCGCTGGAAGCCCCTCCTGCCCCTCCATTACATCAATACCTGAACGGTAGCCACTACTGCACTACGGTGAGTAAGCTGTTCGTGTTTTGTTGCGTCTGCTGCCTTACATTTAGCCGTCCGTCACCTAACCGACCTGCCGTGTATTGCTCAGCCCACCCTCATCGCTGGATTACCGCCCTTCTTATGACTGGTATCATCCTGCACACACCAACCGTTTTTGCGCAAACCGATACCACACGTGGGCATGAAGTGGCCAAAAAAAAGAGACGATCAACCAACGCCTCAACAGAGACCCAACCGCTGTTTGCCGTAGATGAACCACTCTCCTTTACGCTCTCGGCGCAGATGCAGCGCGTGGTGCGCGACCGCGTCAAGCCCGCCCCCAATGCCGCCGTTACCCGGCACCCCGCCCGCATAACCTACCGGCTACCCACCAACTCCACCGACTCGGTCGTGTCGTTGCCGCTGGATTTGGTGGTGCGGGGCAATTTTCGGCGCGACGCGGCCAATTGCGTATTCCCGCCACTCTACATCGATTTTCCAAAGAAGACGGTTAAAGGCACCCTGTTTGCCAAACAAAACAAGCTGAAGCTGGTGACGCACTGCCGCGATGATGAATACGTTGTGCGCGAATACCTGGTCTATACGCTTTATAATCAATTGACCGATTTAAGCTTCAACGCCCGGCTGGCCCAGGTCACCTACCTCGATTCGGCGGGGAAGCGTAAGCCCGAAACGCACTGGGGAATACTGCTGGAAGATGAAGCCGATATAGCCAAACGGAACCGCGTAACCGTTTATAAAAACCGGCTAAAGGCCGCCTATGCCGACACGCTGAATATGGCCACGCTGTCGGTATTTGAATACATGATTGGCAACACAGACTGGTCGGTGCCATACCGCCACAACATTAAAATGGTGGTCGATTCTACCCGGCCCCGTCCGCTGGCCATTCCCTACGATTTCGACCATTCGGGCCTGGTTGACGCCCGCTACGCCAAGCCCGCCGAACAGCTTAACATTGAAACGGTACGCGAACGATTATACCGGGGACCAGCCTACCCTATGTCGGTATTCAGACGGGTTTTCGACCGTTTCCGCACCCTGAAGCCTGCGTTTTATGCTGCTTATCAAAACAATAAACGACTCAGTGCCAGCTACATAAAAGGCACGATCTATTATCTGGACGATTTCTATAAAATTATCGACAACCCCGAAAAAGCCAGAGCAGCTTTCCAGAGCGACCTCGATAAGGGCATTCAAATTCGGGGTATGAACAACTGACCGCCCCGCTAGCGGCGGGCTATGAGTATAACCAGGCTGCTGATGACGACCACCGAGAAGCCGACCATGAAGAAGTTATAGGCTACGGTGAGCAGGCGGTATTTTTTGCTCAGCACCAGTCCCTGCGCATAGATATTGTCGATCAGGCTGTTGTACAATCCTTCTTCATTGGCAATGAGCAGCCGCACCTGTTCGCGGTATTCGGCAGCAGACAGTTGGGTATAATCGCCGAAAAAGAGCAGGTCGATGGACGGGTGGGTGCGGGGCATCACATGCTTCCGGAGCGAAAAGCTGGGTTTGGTGGCGAAGATGGAAATGATCACCGTGATCAGGCTTACGATCAGCAGCAGGATTTCGGGCACCACCAGCCCATCGGCACCCGCTACCGGACGCAGGAACGACGAAATAGTGATCGAGATCAACAGCGTGTTGATGGTAATCATGAGGTTGGCCTTCTGATCGGCCATCTCGCTCAGGCGCAAATGGTTACCCAGCGTAGTCCGGAACATCGTTTCGACACCCTTGCTGGCCTTTTTCTTTTTCTTCTTCTCCTTTTTGACTTTTTTTTCTACAGAAGCGCCCTCCGCCCGCGCTTCATCGGGAAGGTGGGCCGCTGGTTCGTCAGGCAAATTAGTTTGGTCAGTCATGGCGGGGCATCAGGGTTGTGCGGTCGTATTGTGTTGCGAAGCTAGGCAATGAACGGTTATCAGTGAACAGCCAACAGTTTGCTGTTCACTATTCCTTCTCCGACACGCCCGCGCTGGCGAAGGAGGCCATCTTGTTGAGCATGGCCACGGCGGCTTCTACCAGCGGGTAGGCTAGTGCGCAACCCGTGCCTTCGCCAAGGCGCATACCCAAACTCAGCAACGGGCGAACCCCCAGGTGATTTAGCATGAGCCGGTGCCCTGCCTCGTCAGACTGGTGAGCGAAGAGGCAATAGTCCAGCACAGCAGGGTCAAGGGCGCGGGCAACCAACAGGGCGGCGGTGGCAATGAACCCGTCTACGAGTACCACCATGCCCTGTTCGGCGGCGCGGAGCATTCCCCCAGCAAGGGCAGCCAACTCGAAACCACCCATCGCCGAAAGGATATCTACGGGGTCGTTGAGGTCTTTATAACGGTTAGCCACGTCGGTAAGAACAGTCAGTTTGTGGGCCAGTTGGTCGTCGGAGAGGCCGGTGCCCCGGCCAACGCACTGGTCGAGGGGTAGTTGCAACAGGCGATGCATGAGCAAGGCCGCCGATGAGGTGTTACCAATACCCATTTCGCCGAAACCGACCACGTTACAACCCCGGTGGTGCAGCCCGTCCACCACCAGCCGTCCAGCATCCATGGCCGCCTCAGTTTCGGTGCCAGTCATGGCTGGTTGCTGACGCATGTTTTGCGTGCCATGAGCCACCTTGAATTTGACAAAATCGGGCGTGTTTTCCTCAAACACTCCCCGAACACCCACGTCGCAGACTACCAGTTGCAGGCCATGCCGACGACAAAAAACGTTGATGGCAGCCCCGCCCGCCCTGAAATTCTTCACCATCTGATACGTCACGTCCGACGGATAAGCACTTACCCCTTCGGCGGTGATACCGTGGTCGGCGGCGAAAACGGCGATGTACGGATTGGTCAGTTGGGGTGTTTCGGTTTGCTGAATCAGCGCCACTTGTAGGGCTATAGATTCCAGCATTCCCAACGCGCCGAGGGGCTTTGTTTTTTGGTCGATGATCTGCTGAAAATACGTTTGCTGGGTTTTATCGACGGGCAAAATGGGCATGGGGGGCGACTGGATAAGAAAGTAAGGGCGCAAAGTTGGTGAATGCGTTACGATACTTCACGCATCACGCACATGGAAAAACTCATTGACATCGACTGGCGGACTATGTTCGTTCCCAGCAGTTCGATCCTCGAAATCATTATCCGGGGATCGCTCACCTATTGGTTTGTCTTTCTCTACATCCGGTTTGTACGGCGCAGCAGTGGCCAGCTCAACGTAACCGACGTACTGCTGATTACGCTTATTTCCGACGCCTCGCAAAACGCCATGGCTGGTTCGTATGAGTCGGTCACAGAAGGGGTTGCGTTGGTGGGTACGCTCGTTGGCTGGGACTATGGCATCAACTGGCTGGGCTACCGATCCGTCTTTTTCGACCGCCTTGCTAATCCTGATCCGGTACTACTGATTAAAGATGGCGTTTTGCAGCGGCAGAATCTGAAGCGGCAACTCATCACTGAAGCCGAATTCATGGGACTTCTGCGTCAGGAGGGGGTTGAGTCGGTAGACGACGTAAAACGGTGTCGCCTCGAAGGTAGTGGTGCCCTAAGCGTGATTCCGAAAGAACAAAAGTGACGCTCACGTAGCCAGACTACCATTCATCCCAAAAGTGAGGGGGTCTGTTCACTTATTTAGACATTTGTCTAAATATCTAACATAACAGTCATGAATACGCTCTTCAAAGCTCTCAACGACTCCACCCGCCGCCAGATTCTGGACCTGCTTCGGGCGGGCGACAGGACGGCTGGTGAGATTGCGGACCAGTTCGACATGTCGAAACCCAGCATTTCGCACCACCTCGATTTGCTGCGTCAGGCTGGCCTTGTCGATTCGGTGAAAGAGGGGCAATTTATTCGTTATACGCTGAATACCACCGTATTAGACGAGATGCTGTCCTGGCTGATGAGCTTTAAAGGATCGCCGGTCAACAACAGTTCGCCACCCGAAAAACAGGCCGAATCATAGCCAACGGATTGCTTCACTTTACGTACTGCTCATTCCCACTCCTTTTTACCAACAATCATCATGTCTACTACCACACGTTCCCGCGAAGCCCTGCTGCTGGGGCTGGCCCTGTTACCGCTGCTTTACCTCGCTTTTGTCTGGAACACCCTGCCCGAACAGGTACCTACCCATTTCGATGGCGATGGCAAGCCGAACGGCTATTCGTCGAAAATAGGCTTTCTGGTGCTGGTCAGTCTTTTGTCGCTACTCTCGTACCCGCTGTTCAGGTTATTGCCCCATCTCGACCCCAACAAGCGACTCGTCGGGGCTAGTTATGAGCGTATTCGGCTGACAATCAGCGTTTTTTTAACCGTTCTAGCCATGCTGCTGATTTATTTGGCTCATACAAAACTAGTCGGCAGTTCGCTGAATACGTTGTTGTTATCGACCATTTCGTTGCTGCTGGCGGCCCTCGGTAACGTGATCATCACCGTGCCACAGAATTATTTCGTGGGCATAAAAACACCCTGGGCGCTTGCCAGTGAAGCCAACTGGCGCAAAACGCACCGGCTGGGCGGGCGGCTGTGGCTGGCAGGCGGCCTGTTGGCTTTTGTGGCCATGCTGGTGCTACCCGATGCGTGGAAATTGCCGGTGTTTATGGCCATAGTTGCGCTCCTGGTCGTGATCCCGTTTGGCTATTCGTACAGCCTGTTTCGCAGGGGATTAGCCACCATTATGGTCCTGTTGTCCGTTGGTTTAGTAGCCTCGGCCCAAGCGCAGACAACCGAAACCCTTCGCTATACCATCACCAGCCCCGCCAACGCGACCCTGACACTGGAGGGCACCCTGACGATGCCCGCAGGCGCGAAAAAACCCGTTCCCGTGATCCTGCTCATTGCCGGTTCCGGCCCCACCGACCGCAACAGCAACAGCGCCATCCCCGGTTTTGATTCGATCAATACATTCCGACAACTGGCCGAAAGCCTGACCAAACAGGGTGTTGCCGTGTTTCGGTATGATAAGCGCGGCACTGGCACCAACCGCAACGCGTTTATTGCTCAGATGAAGCAGCTTATCGGCTCCACGTTCGACGATGCCGTGACGGATGCGGTGGGCTTCATTCGTCAATTGCAGGCCGACAACCGGTTTTCGCGGGTGATCGTGGCGGGGCACAGCGAGGGGTCGCTGGTGGGGATGCTGGCGGCAAAACAGACCAAAGCCAACGCCTTTATTTCCATTGCCGGGGCCGGGCAAAACATCGCCGAGGTGATGAAAACGCAGTTCCGGGCATCAGGAGCCGCCGCACCACTCGTCGAGAAGACAATCATCGGGATCGACTCGCTGAAAGCAGGGTATACTGTTCGCAGTTTACCGCTGCTGCCCGTGCCACCGTCGCAGCAACCCTACATGATCAACTGGATGAAATACGACCCGGCTATCGAGCTAAAAACCTTCGCCGGGCCGGTGCTGATTGTTCAGGGAAAACGGGACATTCAGGTGGCTGTTTCGGAAGCCGAACTACTCGAAAAAGCCCGTCCTGATGCCCAAACGGCCTTTTTCGACACCATGAGCCACATCCTGAAAGAAGCCCCCGCCGAACGTTTGCCCAACATCGCCACCTACAAAGACTCAAAATTGACCATCATTCCGGGTGTAGCTGACGTGATAGCGGCGTTTACGAAGAAATAGTTTTCAGTTTTATAGTTTTCAGTTGGCTTGCGCGAGCGCATTACTCCCGCGCAAGCCAACTGAAAACTGAAAACCATAAAACTGTAAACTACCTTCAGTTCGCCGAGTAGTGCTGCAAATACGCCACCAGCCGGTCGAAATTCATGGATTCGTAGGCGTTTTGCGACTGGCGGGTGAGCTGGTGCCGGTAGAGGTCAATCAGGCCCATGAAATGCGGATTATGGTTCAGGCTGGCCGCAGTCAGGCCTTTGTAGCAGCGGAACGTCTGGTTATAGACGAACAGGCAGGGCTTGGCAGGTTCACCGTTGAAAATCACGTCGAGCCGTTTTAGCGACATACTTTCGGCCAGTGCCTCGAAGCCCGTTTCGACAAAAAAGGTCATAATTCGCTGACAGACAGCCTCCAGTTCCTGATCAGAATGGATACTGAAACGGGGTGTGGCCGATTGCTGGTACTTGTTCACCGACATCAACAGCGTATTGGCATCGGGCCGGAAATCGGTGAGAATGGGCAGAAACTGCTGCGCAATCTGCTCAATCTGATCGTTCCGGCAACCGAAATTCACATCCAGCAACGTGGTGTTACCGTAGTAGGAAGGCGATAGAATGACGTTGTGAAAACCCGTTTCGGTATTTTTTCGGAACTGCTTCTTTTCAGGTAGCAGAGCGAAACCATTCTCGCTAAAGAAGCGGGATAACTGCCGGTATAGGCTGGTTTCAAACGGCGTTAGCGTCATGGCCTTGTGAATAAACAAATGAAAACCTATGCGCAAAAAAGAGTTACCTATACAGAATTGGATAACAAGTAGTGTTTAGTAAGGTTTAAGCAAGTTCGTCAACTAGCCCGAATGATGCACCGTCTGCCGTTTGTTTTCGTCTGTTTTTATTTACTGGCCCTTCATTATCAAGGCATTGCGCAGCCGAGAGCCATTGGTCAGGTGGTGCGCGGGCGGGTCTACGATGCCGGTACCGACCAACCGCTGGGCGGTGCCAGCGTAGCCCTCAACGCGCCCTCGCCGTTGGTCGTTTATAGCGACTCGGCGGGTATTTTTCGGCTATCCAGCGTGCCGGTGGGGCGGTATACCCTCACCGTGCGGTATGTGGGCTATAACACTCAGACCACCACCGAAGTACTGGTAGAATCGGGGCGGGAACAGGTGCTGGACATTGGCCTGCGAACGGGCGCGCAAACCTTAGCCGAAACCGTGGTGAAAGGCCAACGCCCCGACGCCAACCTCACCAGCGCCCAGAGCATCACGCCCGAACAGATTCTGCGTTACCCCGCCACCTACCTCGACCCGGCGCGGCTGGCCACGGCCTACGCGGGTGTGGTGAATACCAACGATCAGGCCAACAACATCGCTATTCGCGGAAATACGCCTAACTCATTGATCTGGCGGCTCGAAGGCGTCGAGATCGTGAACCCCAACCACCTCAGTAACGCCGGTACCCTCGGCGACCGGCCCACCGCATCGGGTGGCGGAGTGAACATCCTAAGTGCCCAACTGCTGGGGACGACGCGCTTTCTGACGGGGGCTTTTGCGCCAAACTACGGCAACACAGTGGGCGGCGTGATGGATATGAGCTTGCGGAGTGGCAATGACGAACGACATGAACGCATTGTCCAGGCCGGGCTGATTGGCCTCGACATGGCCGCCGAAGGCCCCATTGGCTTGCCCGGCAGGGGACGGTCGTATCTGGTCAATTACCGGTATTCGTTCACGGGCTTGCTGGGGTTGCTGGGCGTTACGTTCGGCGGTGAAGATATTCGGTTTCAGGACCTGTCGGCAACCGTTACCCTCCCCACGCGCGGACGGGGGCTGGTGAAAATTTTTGCCGTCACGGGCAACAGTGGAAACGTATTCACGGCTTTGCCAAAGGCCGAACAGGTGTCGGCTAAAGACCTGTACAACATCCGGTTCCGGTCGCAGATGGGCGCGGGCGGGGTTACGTACGCACGGCCATTGGGGCAGCGCACCACCTGGCGCACGGCATTGGTGGTGTCGGGCAACCAGAACAGCCGGTTTCAGGAATTTGCCCAGTTGCCGACTGGTTTTCCGCCCAGCGGCATTGCCACCCAAACCGACCGGAGCAGCAACGTCCGGGCTTCGCTGACGAGTTCGCTTGGTATTAAGTTATCGAGTAAAACAACCCTACAGGCGGGGGCCTATCTGACGCGGATACAGAGCGGCGTTAGCTTACAGCGGCTTCCCGCCGACACAACCCTGCCCCTACCACCTGATATAGCCGACGGCACCGTGGCAGGCTGGCTCATCGAACCGTATGCCAACCTGCAATGGCAACCCTTGCCCCGGCTGCTGATGCAGGCCGGGTTTCACTACACGTATTTTTCGTACAATGCTACCAGTCAGCAACTTGAACCCCGCGCCTCGGCCCGGTTCGAGCTTCGTCCGGGCCGGACTTTCTCGCTGGCGTATGGGCTGCATAGTCAGTTGCAGCAGCCGGGTTTGTATTTGGCACAGCGAGACCCCACCGCCACCGCCGGGCTGATTCAAAATCGGGGTCTGGGGCTGACGAAGGCGCATCATCTGGTGCTGGGCTACACGCATCAGTTGGGCGAATCGTCGTACCTGAAAGCCGAAGCCTACTACCAATACCTGTTTGACGTACCCGTGGCAACGTACCCAAACGCGTCAACGGGGGCATTTTCGGCGCTGACCTTATCAGAGACGACTCAGTTTCTGGAGCGCCCCCTACCACTGGCCAACGGCGGCAACGGGCGGAACATGGGCCTGGAACTGACCTACCAGCAGTACCTCACGAAGGGTTTTTATTGGTTGTTATCTGGCTCGCTCTACCACGCCGACTACCGCACCCTCGACGGTATCTGGCGCGAATCGCGCTTCAACGGACGCTACGCCGCCAATGCTACCGTAGGCCGCGAATGGACCACCTCTTCCAACTTAACTACCTCACCGATGGCCGGTTTAAAACCCAAAAGGCGGGTAAACACCTGGGGCCTCAACGCCCGCCTGACCTACGCCGGGGGTTTCCTGGACCGCCCCGTCGATATCAACGCCTCGCAGGGGCAAACCACCACCAATTACATCGGTTACGGCTACACTACCCGCCTCCCCGACTATGTCCGTGCCGACGTGCGTATCTACTGGCGCAAGAGCAACCCCCAATACAACCGGATGCTGGCTCTCGACCTACAAAACGTGACCAACACTCAAAACCTGGCTTTCAGCTACTACGACGCCTTCCAGCAAAAAATAGTCCCGCAATATCAATTGGGCCTGATACCGGTGTTGAGCTACCGGTGGGAGTTTTAGAGGGGATGATAGAGATTGATGGCTCGTGGCTTCGCGCTATGCCCCTTCGACTCCGCTCAGGGTGACAGGCCAACAAGACAGGCTAACTGAGTTGACTCAACGTTGGCCTGTCACCCTGAGCGGAGTCGAAGGGGCATAGCGCGAAGCCACGAGCCACCCCCAAAGTCTATCACCCTGAAACTTTCCCCCCACCCCCCCGGTTATGAGTGAACATTACCCGGGGGCGACTGGAATTGACAGCTTGCCGAAGGCGCGTGTAAGCATGCCGGGAGTTGACGGTATTTCCCGACCCGAACAAATCGTCAAAACAATAACTGGCGAATATAACTACGCC
>JBBRMP010000038.1:0-32893 GCA_038230755.1 Cytophagales bacterium
AGTGTACTCCTGCGGCAGCACTTCCCCCTTCGGGGCGGTCCCGCGTCCGGGTTAGGGGGCTACAACGCCTGCCGATACATCTTCAACTCATCAATCGACAATTTGAAGGCCAGCGTAAGACCCACGTAGATAGCCCCACCAATGGCAATTTCGGCGGCGGTGTTGAGGGGTCCGGCGTGACCCACAACCGCTTTATAGGCCATTACGGCACCCACCATGAGCAGGCAGAAAATGATGGGGCGGACGATGTTTTTGAGAAATACACCCATGAAATCGCCGATCAGGTAATGCACGATGGCGAAGTTGGCGAGGAGGTTGAACAGTGTGGCCAGCAGAAAAGCCGTGGCAATACCAATGACGCCATAATATTGCCCCAGAATATACACCAGCGGGATTTTTACCACCAGCGTCACCAGGTTGAGGTAAAACAACAGGTTGGGTTTTCCCTTCGTGAAGGCCAGCGTGAAGAGCGGGTGGCTGAGGCACATGAACAGGCCCACAAACACGAAAATGTGAATCAGTTCAATCGTCTTTTCCCAGCCGGGACCATACACCAGCGGTACCACGCTTTCGGCGGTCACGTACAGGCCCGCCAACAGGGGCATGTTGCAGTAGCTGAGGATGTCCAGAATCTTCAAGTACGCCCGTTTTAGCTCGGCGTTGTTACCCTGCATTTTGGCCAAAATAGGGTACGCCACCTGCAAAATAATGGGGTTCAGCTTGGTAATCGGAAAAATAGCCAACTGGTAGGCGATGGTATAATAGCCTAGCATTTCGACGCCCAACAGCTTGCCAATCAGAATGTTATCGGAGTTGGACTGTATGAAACCCAACAGCCCGTCGCCGAGGTTGTAGAGGCCGAAACGGAGGTGGTCTTTGGCTTCGGAGAGCGAGAAGTTGAGCAGCGGTTTGAACAGCCCGCGCCCCACCAGAATCTGCAACGTGGTCTTCACGGCCTGCATCACCAACTGCCCAATAATGAGCGAGAGTTCATGATAGCCGCTGTAGGCCAACGCCACCGTAATGACCGTGCCCACCACCGCGCCAATGATTTCGATGCTGGCAATGGAGCGGAACCGCAGTTCCTTTTCCATCAGAAACAGGTAGATCTGCCCGAAGTAAACAACCAGAAAATAGAACGACGACAGGTGCAGCACCTTGTCGAGTTTGGGCTGGTTATAAAACGCCGCAATGGCCGGAGCAGACAGTTGTACGGCGGCGAAAATGACCAGGCCAACCAGCAGATTCAGGAAATAGAGCGTCGATAAAACGGTGCGGTCGCTCTCCTGTTTATAGATGATGGAGTTGGAGAAACCGAGGTTGGTAAATAGCTGAAAGAACGTGATTATCAGGCTACTGACACTCACCAGACCAAAATCATCCGGGGCGAGCAACCGGGCCAAAACGGCTACCTGCGCAAACTGGAGTACCGTAGATACCACCGTGGCGATGGTGATCCACTTGCCCCCGTTCATGGCCGCATTGGTTGAACTCATAACTACTTACTCATCGGATTTATGGGTGGGCGGGCATCTGTCTTACTTAGACGTAGGAACTGCTGAAATGTTACGCGGCGAATGCAACACGAAGGTAGGGGTCTCCGACACAAAAACCGGAATACTACCTACGCGACTTACCTGCCGGGTGCAGGGCATAGTTTCACGACCCGCCGTGGGCACACACACCCGCACCGTGTCACCCCTGAGAATGGGCAGGTTATACGTCGCCGTGCGACCCCGCTCGTCGGGGATGGTGAGCACGTAGGCCTGTTTTCCAGCCAGTTCATAGCGGTCTACGAGGGGGTCTTGCGAGGTGGTTTGCTGGTAGCGGTACGCGCCAATGAGTTGGTTTGCCTGATGCAGAAAATCGGCGGCGGGCTTGCGGGTTTTGTTGCCGTTGATGAGACCCATCGAACTAAATTGGGTGCCGTCGGCGGGGTTTTCGTCGTATAGCTGGTAGAAAAACACCCGGTCGATACCCATGCGCGTGTAGAGCAGCGACGTCCGCAAAATCCAGTCAGCCTGGGTGTCCAGCACCGATTTAGGGCCGATGGCGATGGCGTGAAACGGACTACCCCCATTCGTGTCATAGCCCGCTTCGGTGATCCAGACGGGCATATCGTAGGCCAGTTCGTGCGCCAGTTTCACAAAATTACGTGCCTGCAAACCTACTCCGCTGACCTCCGGGGCGGCCCCGCGCGTGGCTTTTTTGTCGCCCACCACCGTGCCCTGCGACAGCCCCTGCGACAGTCCCTGGGAGTTGTGGGCGTCGTTGGCATACAGGTGCTGATTGATTACATCCCAACACAGATTCACGCGCCCATTAGGCCGATAACCCCGAAACTCGCGGCACCAGTCTACCATCGCCCGGACGTAGTCGGTGGTGGCGGCGGCAAGGCCCCCAATCACTACTGTCACGCCGGGGTCGGCGGTTTTCACGCCCGCGCCCGGGCCGAGTGCGCCTTTGTGGCCATCGTAAAAGGCCGAGAGGTTGGCGGCGTATTCGCGGGCGGTCTGGTAGCCATCGCGGCCTTTCCAGGTTTTGTCGCGCTCGTTTTCGCACTCGATATACCGAATCAACCCCAGCCCAATTTTCTTCTCGTTCATGGGTGCCCACGTCTTTATCGTACTGATTTTAACCAGATTGGGGTCGATTTTCTTATTATACCCATACCGGGCCACGTACTGAAACGCCACCCGCGCCTGTTCGCTATACGACGCTGGTTTGGTCAGGTCGCTGCCGTACCGGACGGGGTTATTGCCGTAGTCGCGCTGCCCGACGGGGTACAGGTTTTCCATCCATTTCGGGATCGTTTTCAGGCAGGGAAGCACCATGATGTTTTCGGCGTTGAGGCGGGCATAGAGCGCGTCATAATTCCAAGCCCCGTGCAGGGTGAGGTTGTAGGTGTACTGACCCGGTTCACCCTCCAGTTTGTCCCAGTCCATGTAGTGCCGAACGGCGGCAAAGCTCTTCACGGCGGGCACCCGACTCTCGTCGATCTCCCACGAACGGGCGGCTTCTTCCAGGTTCCATTCAAACATATTTACCCCTGTAGCCTGTCCAAACGGCGTTTTTCGGATCGGGATGGGCGTGGTCATCGGGTCGTGGCCGGGCGTGTAAGCGCCGTACAATTCCATCTCGGCGGGGTACGCTCCCCACGTGTTGATGACCAAAAAACGGGCATTGGCCACGGGTGTTTTCAGCGCAAAAACACCCGGATGCGCCGGGTCGGGGCCAACCCATTCGTTGTAGCTCGCCCCCACAAACCGCGCAACCGGCACCCGTTGCCAGGTATCGGTAATGATCGACAGCGTCATGGGTTTATCGAGGTTCTGGTCGGCGAAATCGTAGAGGCGGATGCTATCGATGCGCATCGTTTCGCCGGCACGGAGGGGATAATACGCGTCGTAGTTGGCGAGTAATTTGCTCCAGCCCGTGTTGACGTTTTCGGCCAAGACCCCGTCGAACAGGCCGTCTAACCCCGCACTGGCATTGACCACCTGATACCATCGTTTGGGATCAATCGGAATCCGGTGCGCCGGAATGGGCCGCCGTGCCTGTGCTGCCGGGGGCCTGGTTGGTGCATTGAGGAACAACAGCGTCAGGCCGATTGCCGCCAGTGGCCAGAGTAGGTATTTCATCTTGACGTAAAGTTGCGCTAAAACCCCCTAATTCGTGACCAAACGCCTTTTTTCGACTCTAAATTACTAACAATGTCACCCGCCGACCGTACTGTTTTACCCCTTCTGATGGCCACTGTTTCCTGCCTGACACTACCCCCCGTTTCCTGGTTAGCCTGGCCCGAATATGCCCTCGATAGTGCCATTTCAGTGTTTCGATGTCCGGTAAACAGCCCCCTCGCCGTTCCCCCAACCCATTGGCTCACCCCCACCGAATGGCACCGCGCCAACCGATTTCACCAACCCGCCGACCGACAACGGTTTGTGTTGGGCCGGGCGCTATTTCGGCAGGTGGCCGGGCAAATTTCCGGACAATCACCAGAGCAGATTGCGATCAACATCGGGCCACGCGGTAAACCCGAATGGGTCAATGACAACGGCTGGCACGTCAATCTGGCCCACTCCGGTAACTGGGTACTGCTGGCGCTGGCCAAAATACCCGTCGGTCTCGACGTAGAACAAATTCAGCCAAATCTGGACGTGCAAGTGTTGCTCGACAGTACGTTTACCGAAGAGGAGAATTCATTCATAAATTCCCATGAGCAACCCCAACAGGCCTTTTACAGCCTCTGGACGCGGAAAGAAGCCCTCCTGAAAGCTACTGGTCTGGGTATCAACGACCGCCTGTGTCAATGCTCCGTTTTGACGGGTACACACCCTGTTGCCGACGAAACCATTGGCAGCACCGGCCATTGGACCGTTGCTACTATTGACGTCGATGCGCAACACCCAGCGGCAGTGGCCTGGGCCGGGCCGTTGCCCGTCGTTCATTCGCCCGTAACTTGCTACACCGTTTGACCCCACCGCCCAGTCTATGCGTATTGGATTTGAAGCTCAGCGATTGCTCCGCCCCCATAAACACGGCATGGACATTGTAGCCCTCGAAACGCTCCACGCCCTAGCCGAACACGCCGAACATGAGGTGGTGGTGTTCACGAAAACAGCCCCAAAATCGGCCACAGCAGCGCAGAATGGGACTATTTCACGCCCAAATGAGATACCGGCTTCACCCAACGTGTCGGTGGTGGAACTGACCGGGCCGTATCCTGTTTGGGAACAGATAGCCCTGCCAAACGCCCTCGGTAACCAACGCCTCGACGTCTTGCACTGCACCGCCAACACCGCCCCGTTACGGGCATCGGTGCCGGTGGTGCTGACCTTGCACGACATTATTTTCCTGGAAAAAGCGGTGGTAGGAGGCACCTGGTATCAGCGGTTTGGTAATGTGTACCGCCGCTGGAACGTGCCGCGCGTGGTGCAGCGTAGTGCCCGTATTCTGACCGTATCGGACTTTGAGCGGCAACGCATTATCGAGCATCTCGGCGTGGAACCGGCGCGGGTGACAACGGTGCATAACGCCGTGAGTCGTCAGTTTCGGGTCATTACCGACGCCGAACTGTTGACCAGAGTCCGGGTGCAATACGCACTGCCAGAGCGGTTTATCTTTTTTCTGGGCAACCCCGACCCCAAAAAAAACGTACCGAATGTGTTGCGGGCATTGCTACTGCTAAAACAGCGCAACGAACTCACCATGCCGCTGGTCATGGCCAATGTAACAACCGCTTACGTGCAGGGCGTGCTGGCTCAAATCGGTGGTCAGGCCCTCAACAACGACATCATCTTGTGCGGCTACATTCCGAACACAGTGCTGCCGGTGGTGTATAATCTGGCCACGGTGTTTCTGTGTCCGTCGCTCCGCGAAAGTTTTGGTCTACCCATTCTGGAAGCCATGGCCTGCGGCACGCCGGTACTCACGGCCAGCACCTCGGCCATGCCCGAAGTAGCCGGTGAGGCCGCCCTGTTGGCCGACCCCAGTTCGCCGGAAGACATGGCCCATCAGCTACACCGCCTCCTGACCGATGCTACCCTTTGCACCGACCTCTGTCAACGCGGATTGGCCCGTGCATCGCTATTTTCGTGGCAAAACACGGCGAAACAGTTGATCCAGATTTATAGCGAAGTGGTGTAAATGAAAACATTACTCTTAAAATCGCTGTACGTATTGGCTGGCCTGCGCTATCCACGCATGAGGCCTGATTTGCGCTATTTCGTGCGCGACAATTATTTTGCCCGGCTAAATCAACTACGTTTTTGGCAAGCTGATTTTATAGTTAAAAAGCCCTATAAAATAGTCGAATTTTACGGTGAATTTGATCAGGAAATACGCTACGCTATACCATTTGCGTATTGGCACTTTTTGAACGGAACACTCAGGCAGACCGTTGCCAGCAAAAACACGCGACCGTTCTATTTCTTCAGCCCGGATCACGTCGAAAAATACGAAAAACGAATCTGGGAGGCTGGATACGGCAATTATAGTATTCCGAATATGACCCACGCACCCGACTACGATTTCTCGAAATGGGCGCAAGTGCCGTTTAAAACACATTACAAAAATAATGTCTTCGTCTACGACAAACCGTTATTGGTTATTGCTAATAAATACAATATCGAATGGGATAAGCCGCCCATTAATTTTCTGAATATTCCGGCATTAGATCAACTTATTTCGAGCTTAAAAAGTCGCTATCAGATTGTGTATAACCGACCATTGGGTGGGCAAATCGTGCATGATAACAGCGAAATTATGGACCTTGGCGAACATGCCTGGCTACGCGAAAAACATCCGGAAGTACGCTTGATGAATGATCTATTTGATCAGCATCAGCGTGAGGTCGAAAATTTCAACCACCTGCAATTAATGGTCTATGCCAACTGCAATCGGTTCATTTCCATGCACGGTGGCACAGCAGCCCTGGCGAGTTGTTTCGGCGGAACGAATATTTTATTGTCGCACCCCGGCGGTGGTTTCGAGCACGATTTTAACGAGTACCAAAACCTGTTCCCTGCCCTTTCTGGTGCCCGTATTTTACACGCTAAAAACCGGGACGAGTTGTTCGAGCTGGTGGAAAAAGAGTACTGATTCCGAAATCCTTACATGGTCATTTCAAAAATCACATCCGGGCTGGGTAATCAACTGTTCCAATACGCGTTGGGGCGGCAGTTGGCAGCGCAGGCGGGCACGTCGCTGTGGTTCGATTTGCGGTATTTTCACCAGGATTACGAAACCGACACCCCCCGCCGGTTCAAGCTCGACCGGTTCAGCATTGACTACAACTTGCTCGACTCATCACCGTGGTTGTATGCGGCCAAAGCTACGCGACTGCTGCCGGGCCGGTCCTTGCGCCCCCTTATCGACACCCGTTTCGAGACTGATTTTCATTTCGACCCGACTATTTTGCAGGACCCGGCCCCGCTCACGGTTTTATGGGGGTTTTGGCAATCAGAGCAGTATTTCGCCGAAAGCACGGCCCAAATTCGGCAGGAATTGACGATCAACCGCCCCCTCGGTGACTGGTTTCTGGGCTACCAAAAACAGATTGCGCAGGCCACCACACCCATCTCGGTCCACATCCGCCGGGGCGACTACGTGACCCACCCGGAGTTCAGCCAATCGTTTGGGTTTGTGGGACTGGACTACTACGAAAGAGCCATTTCCAGGCTCACAGCGCAGTTTCCTGACGCTACACTATTCCTATTCAGCGATGACCCCGACTGGGTTATGGCCAACATCCGCACCGAACAACCGCACGTTTTAGTCTCAAACAATGGCCCCGACGCTGACCTCGACGACCTGCAACTGATGAGCCTTTGCCATCACCACATCATTGCCAACAGCAGTTTCAGTTGGTGGGGCGCGTGGCTCAATCCCCGCCCCGACAAACAGGTGATTACCCCCCAACGCTGGTTTGCCAACAAACCCTGGGACACCAAAGACCTGGTGCCCGCTTCGTGGCTGAGGTTGTAGACTAACGGGTCAACGAAGAGGTTCCGGTTAACTTGGTCTACCATTCGATAAAGCGAATGCCGAAAGGCGATGCAGTTCAATACCTTTAAGCACTGCTTATCAGCCCGTTGCCGGGCCAAAGACAGTTGTTTAGTTGATCCCGCACCAACCAGCACCCCGCTTAAATGAACGTACAATTCGCCGAACCGATTCAGTCTGAGCTACGCCAGACAGCAACAAAAACCGACCACGTCCCCACACTCGACATCCTGCGCGGTGTGGCCATTCTGGGGCTGCTCATTGTCAGCATCCGCAGCTTTGGCCTCACGCAGGGGCAGGTGGGGCAGCTACTGCGCGGCCCACACGGGGGCAATTACTGGCTCTTTCGACTCACACACCTCCTGGCCGACCATAAACTGCGGGCTTTACTCTCGATGCTGTTCGGGGCGGGGCTGTTGCTGCTGGCCACCAAACGCACCGGACCGGATGGCCTGACTGCGCCCGACCTGTTTATCAGGCGGCAGTTGTGGCTCATCGGCTTTGGGCTACTCAACGCCATTGTGCTACTTTGCCCCAACGACATTTTGTTTCAATACGGCATCGTGGGCGTGTTTTTGTTTCCATTCCAACGCCTCTCGACGCGGGGGTTACTCATCGGAGCGGTGGTAACGGGGCTGATTTTCAGCGTAAAAGGCTACTGGGCTTATGCCGAGCAACGGGCTACATTTACCAAATACCAAACGGTGGTTTCGCTCGAAAAAAAGAACAAAAAAGTAAAGCTGACCGACGACCAGAAAGAGGACAAAGCGACCTGGGAGGGTACGGTAAAAGGGTCCGCGTTCAATAAAAACCGCGACAGCACCGACCGGGTGTCCATGCGGGCCGACTATGGCATGGTCTGGCGCTATATGCTGCCGCGCATACAGGGGCAGGAATCGTCGGTATTTTACCGCACCGGACTCTGGGATATTGCCTCCATGATGTTGCTGGGTATGGCGCTGTTCCGATGGGGCTTTTTCACCAACCGGCTCACCACCCGGCACTACGCAGCACTGGCCATTGGCGGGGCGGCGTTGGGGCTGTTGCTGGCGTGGTTGTCGTGGCCGTCCTACACCCTGAAAACCGTTAACTTTGCCACACTTATCAGCAGCGGTACGCTGCCCTTGTGCGACATTCTTCTGCCCGCCGAACGAGCGTTTTTAGCTATTGGCGGGGCTAGTTTGGTGGTATGGCTCTACCGGTCGGGCGTTGGCGCGGGGCTATGGCGGGCGGTAGCCTCGGTGGGTCAACTGGCCCTGTCGAACTACCTGATACAGACCATTCTTTGCACGACATTCTTCTATGGCTATGGCATGGGGCATTTTGGCAACCTGAGCCTGGCCCAACTCTATATGGTGGTGGCCGAAATATGGCTCATCCAACTTGTTTCGAGCGCGATCTGGCTCCGCTTTTTCCGCACCGGCCCCGCCGAATGGCTGTGGCGGTCGTTGGTTCACGGGCGACGATTACCCATCCGCCGGACCGAGCCGATGCCGTCTGATACTCCCGTTTTGTCCTAAACGCCACCCTCATCATGGAAGCACCCTTCACCACCACCCACCCGGCCACCGATATGCTGGCTGAACTGACCGCCCTATCGAGCCATCACCAGGAAACTCCGCCAACCGCACCCCGCCCGGTTGGCAGGGCCGAGCGTATTCAACCCATCGACCTGATCCGGGGCCTGGCTCTGCTGGGCATTCTGATGATGAATGTTCCGGGATTTGGCTTTCTGGATTCGGGTACGGCTTCGGCATTTAAAATTCCGGGAAGTGCTGATTACTACACTTTTACCATAGCCAGCACTGCCTTCGAGGGTACCATGCGGGCGTTGTTTTCCATGCTGTTTGGGGCGGGCATGATTTTGTTTGCCACCAACAAGCAGGAAGCCATCGGCGGGCCGTCGGTGATGGAACTCTACTACCGCCGGTTGCTGTGGCTGGTCGCGTTTGGGGCTTTCGATGCGTATATCCTGCTCTGGCGGGGCGACGTGCTGTATTATTATGGCCTCTGCGGTATGCTGCTGTTTCCATTTCGGCGGCTTAAACCGGGTCCACTAGTGCTGCTGTTCCTGCTGTGCGTCGGTATCGGCCTGTTCAAAAGTGAGCAATGGCAGGGCAACATCCGCACCAACCGGGCGGGGTATCTGGAAGCAATTCGGCTGGAGAAAGCGCACAAAAAACCGTCGGAGAAACAGCTTGAAGCCAAAGCGGCCTGGGAGCAATTTGAGGGCTATTCAAAACCCGACGCCGAAAAAGATGCCAAAAAGCTGAAGGAAATGCGGTCGGGCTACCCCACCATATTTACCAGCCTGATGCCCGAAAACAGCGGCAACGAGATTTGGGGGATGTACCACGGCTGCTGGGATATGCTGTCGATGATGTTTTTGGGCATGGCGCTGCTAGGCTGGGGATTCTTCGCCAACAAACTATCGACCCAAACGTATGCGGTTACGCTGCTGGTTGGCTACGGCCTGGGCCTGCCCATCAGTTGGTATTACGTGCAGTTTTATATGGACTGGCTGACGCATCCGGGTCAGGCAGTAGACGTCTACCGCGTGTTTCCGATGGAATTGTACGACCTGCGCCGGACGTTACTAGCCCTCGGCCATGCCAGTTTGTTGCTGCTCGTGTATCGCGCCGGCGTGATGTCGTGGCTGATGCGGGCACTGGTAGCCGTAGGGCAAATGGCGTTTACCAACTACCTGATGCAGAGCATTATATGTACCATTTTTTTCTTCGGCTACGGCTTTGGTAATTATGGCAAACTGGCTTACCATCAGCTTTATTACGTGGTGGGGGCCATTTGGGTAGTCCAGCTTATTGCCTCGCCTATCTGGCTGCGCTACTTCCGTTTCGGCCCGTTCGAGTGGCTCTGGCGCAGCCTCACCTACTGGCAGCTACAGCCCATGTGGGCACGAAACCAGCGCGAGATATAGTCAACCTGACCGACGCATTCGGTTGGTTTATAAGCGGGCGAAAACGGCTTCAAATTCTTCGGCGCGGTGTGCCCATGAGTTAGCGTGGGCCATGTCGATGCGGGCCTGAACACGGTCAGGAGCGGTGTCGGTGAGGGCGGCGCGGAGGGCGTTGGCGAAGGCCTCGCATGAAGCAGCCATCGGCACAACGCCCTCAAAATCAGACAGATTCGAGAACGGCGTTGCCACCACGGGTAAGCCTCCGGCCAAATACTCATTGATCTTTAGCGGGTAAATCGTCTTCGTGTGCGCGTTGCAGACGAACGGAATCATCGTGGCCGACAGCCGCGCCAGCAGCGGCGGCAAGAGCGCGGGTTGGTGCGGTGGCGTGAAAATTATATTTGGGTAACTGCCCAGCCGATGCGTGATGGCCGGTTCCTTTATTTCGCCAATAAACTGGAAATCAACGTCGGGCATAGTGCGGGCGCAGTATTCCACAATATCGATGTCAACGCGGTCGTCGGCGGTGCCGAGGTAGCCGATAATGGGCCTTGCGGTGGCTGGGGTAGCCGTTTTTGCCAGTTCATACGTTTGGCTGAAGAGCGGAAAATCAACGCCGTTTTTCACGCAAAACGTATTGGGTTGCACCGCTGCTTTGGCCTCGCGCAGGGCCTCTGACGTGGTGATGACCGCATCGACATGGCGCATATAGTCGGGTTCGTAACGTCCGCCGTGTTCACGCATCCAGGGCGAGATCGTGATTTCGTCGAAACAGTAATAGACCGTGGCAGCTTCACTCAGTTTGCCCAGCAGGGCCATACCCAAAACAGGGTGCATACCGTTGATAATCAGCGGCTTTTTAAAGCCAAGCTGCCGCATTACACCGCGCAATCCCCGCACTAGCCGCCCCGCGTTTATCCGCAAAAGTCGGTCATGTGCAGGAGCCGAGAGGAAGTTGATGGGCAGCATCACGGGCGGTTGCCAGACGTGAACGGTGCTACCAGCCTTGCCTTCTTTCGCCACCAGCGCGTCAGTAAGCCCCAGCATAGTTTTCACGGGAACGTCTTTTTGCCGACCCACCGCACCCATGATCAGGTCTTTGGCCGTATGTTGGTAATCGACGTACAAGACCCGGTGCCGTACCGATAGTTCGCGCATGAGCTGCACCACCGCCTTCTGAAAGTCGCCCTCCCAGGTAGTTTGCCCTACACAGATGATACTGTCGAATTTTTGCATGTGAGCAGAATGCACAAATCACGTCCGCTCCCACCGCCCCGCGCTGGCAAAGAGCATGGAATTGATGTAGAGCATGGTGCTGGTGGGAAACTGGCCCAAAATGGGGTTGGAATAACTCACCACGCAGATGCCGATAAACTCGCAGAGGAGGATCAGCATCATGGTGGTTAGCCACGGGTCTTTTAGTCGCCAGAGTTGTCGGATACCCGTCAGGATAATGCCCGCCAGCACAAACAGGTACAGGCTGAGGCCCACAATGCCCGTTTCGATCCATAATTGCACGTACCAGCTATCGGGCGGAATTTGGGCGGCCCAGTGCCAGGGCGTAAACCGCACCCCCGCTCCCGACGAGCTACCGATGCCCGTGCCGAAGGGCAGATTCACCAGATAGGCTTTGAGGCGTTGCTGGTTTTCGAGGCGCACCAAAAATGATTCGTCCTGCGTGGGGTGCAGGGCCGTGCGGATGCGGTAAATTTGGTAAACGCCGTCGCCGATATGGGTGAAGAGCAGGATGCACAGGATGGGAATGCCCACGGCCACGCTGATCAGGATGGGTTTCAGTTTGCGTTGCAGCAGCAGATATGCCCCGTAGCCGCCAACCAGTACGAACAGGGCCGAGCGCGTACCCGACACGGCAAAGCCCCAGAAAATGACCGCTGCCAGGGCTGCGTACAGGATTTTGCGCACCCACCGGTTTTCGTTCATGAACAAAATGAGGCAGATGAGCGCGACACCCGCCATCTCGGAGCCAAACTGTCCAGCGTCGGAATAGAACGAGAAACTGCGGAGTTGGCCCCAGAGGATGTGCGTGCGGGCACCACCCGCCGCCAGCCAGTTGAGTTCGGCCTGTTCGAGATCACGAAGCCCCAGCATGTGACCATATTGTTGTTTAAAACCCCAGCAGGCCGCCAGAATAGACCAGACGACCCAGGTTTTGATCAGCAGCCACACATCCTGTTTCGTGATGGGGTTGACCAATACGATAAACGCCAGAAACAGCCAGCTTAGCGAAAACGACCGGGCGTGGTAGAACCAGGCGGGCGCGTAGGGCGAGTCGGGGTTGAAATATTCGAGGATAGTGTAGAAACACCACAGGCAAACGAGGTAAAACGCCGGGTTCTTGAGCCGACTCCAGTCCATGCGTTTGGCGTTGAGTAGGGTAGCGGCAAAGGTGATCACCAGCAGCCCATCGAGGCCAAGTCCCACCTGAAAATCGCCGTCCATAAACCGCGCCGTGCCGATGAGAAAGCTAAAATTAGCGTAGAGATACACCCCGATTTTAGGCTCCAGCAACACGGCCACCAGCGTGGCGATGCCCACGGGCAGGGCCACAACGAGCAGCCCGCCCATGATGCCCATGTTTCCAATGAGATACCCCGATGCCACGGCGAGCAGCAAACCGAGCAGGCCAAACAGCAGGCGGCTGTGCCGCCACCCGTCAGTAAGCTGGTAAATCCGATCAAGCATAAGGGTACGGTTCAATGTTTAATAAAGACGGTGGTAGCCGACGAACAAGTCAGGTAAGTATTCCAACCCTTTTTCTTCAAGTTGAGTCTTTAGCGAAAAGACGGCATTATGAAAAAGTACGGATTAGGTCTTCTGTCACTGTTATGGCTTGTAAGTGGTTGCGGCAACGTTAAGCCAGAAGTAAAAGCCACGGTTTTGTCGTTTGATGCGTCAAGAATTAGCTGTGGAGGTAGTTGGCAGATACAGGTAGTAGGAGAGCAGGAAATACTGCGAGTTCGAGGCTATGAACCCTTGCTAAGTAAGTTTCAATCAGGAAATGTAGCCGTTTGGCTGACGTATGAGTCCGATTCTGAACAAGCAGCTTTGGGTTTTACCCAATGCAATTTTATAAAGATAGAATCGATTCGTAAGCGTTGACGGGAGCGAGCGTTACAACCGCACTAACAAATCGGTCAACTACCAAGCTACCTCCTTATACTGCCGATACCTTCGAGGAATGCAGGTTCCAGAACAGGCCGCGCAAAAAGGCTTTGGCGTGAGGAAATTGGCCGTGAATCAGGAACGAAGCAACGTGTTTAGGCAGCACGGCCACGCCAAAAAAGGCGTAAAACGCCAGCCGCTGGGCCAACGACCCGTGCCGCCGGATAAACAAAATCCGGTTGCGGGTCATGTAATACGTCCGCAACGTACTCTGCCGCCCCACCGACACCGATTCTTTGTGTAAAATACTGGCAGTGGGTTGATAGTGAATTACATAGCCTGCGTCTTTGATCCGTTGCGACCAGTCGAGTTCTTCGTAATAAAGAAAAAACCGTTCGGCAAAACGGCCCACTTTATCAACGACTTTCCGGCTCACGAGCATGGCGCAACCGTGGGCGAAATGGGTCGGACCGGGGCGGTCATAGTCGGCACCGTCGGGTTGGTTGAACCCCACCAGGTGCGCCGTGCCGGTAAGCATATTCATGGGGCCATAGCCCGCAAACTGCACCGTATTGGGCGTGTCGAAAAATTTAATTTTCGGGCAAACTACGCCGATAATCGGGCTAAGCGCAAACGGTTTCAGCAGTTCATCCAGCAGGTTGGCGGTCAGCTCGGTATCATTATTGACGATAAAAAAATAGTCGCCGTTGGCCTGCGTCATGCCGAGGTTGTTGCCCCCGGCGAAGCCCAGATTGACCTCGGAACGGATGACCCGCACCCGCGACCAGAACGGCCCGCCCGGAGCGGCCTCAGCGGGCAGCGCAAACGGAATTACCGACGCGTTGTCGACCAGAATAAGTTCGTAATTCGGGTAAGTCAGGTGCTTCGCCGACTGCAAGAAATCAAGCGTGACGGCGGCCTGATTGTAGTTGATCGTGATGATGGAAACAAGCGGCGTTTCGGGGAAGGGCTTCATGCGTTGTGGGGGGTGTGCATGAACGATTTAAACGCCCGCCGCATATTGATGGCCGCTTTCAAAAAGCTAAACATGAGCGAAAAAACCACGCCCAAATCGCGGAAAGACAGTTTTTGCCAGAGATAGCCCGGCACCGACAGCAGCAGACTTCCCACAAACAGCAGCAGTAATCCACCCAACGTAAGGGTCATGGGGACGTACCCAACCAGCAGGCTGATACCGAAAAAAAAGCCCAGCAACCCCAGCAGCAGCACCTTCGGCAGGGCCATTTCCTGCACCAGTTTCAGCCCGCTCAACCACTGACCGCGAAACAATTGGCCCATACCGAGGCGGAAATAATCGGCCACGAATTGCCATTGCGCGGCAATCCAGCGGGTACGTTGCTGCTCGAAAACGGCCCGTTTCGCCACCTTTTCGTCGTAGACATAGGCGTCTTTCAGATACCCTATTTTGTGCCCGCCGATGGCTAGTTTCATGGCCAGTTCTTTATCGAACCCACCAATGGTGGTTAGCCCGGCCATTGCCTGTTTCATCAGGCCCAAATCAACCGCAATGCCCGACCCGATGATCGTGGCCGACAGCCCGGCGGCGCGGTAGCCTTTGCGGGTAATGTGGTTGTTAATCTCCTCACTGACCGCATCTAACAAGGCCACGCGGGTATCCAGATTCTTCGCCACGCGGTGTCCCTGAATAGCCCGCCAGCCGTTGGCAAACGCGGCATTTACCCGGCTCAGAAAATCAGGGGCCAGGTGATTGTCGGCATCGGCCACAACGACCAGATCATACGAATTGTCAGGCAGCGAATCGAGAGCGGCGCATAATGCTCTGGTGACGGTGGATACAGTAAACGATACCGGCAACACGCGCACAGGTAGCTCGGCAAGAGCGGCCAGCGTATGCGGCTGAAACTGATCGGCGATGACAATTATATCGAACCGATCCCGTGGGTAGTCCTGCTTCAGATTGGCCCGCACCGAATCGAGAATGACGGTGTCTTCTTTATAAGCTGGCACCAACACCGCAATTTTTCGCACCAAACCCGCTGTTTCAGAAGGCCTTACGTCGTCGGCGCGACCGAGACGACCCATGACCGCATAAAAAAAGTAGTGGAGGGTATTAAGCGCCAGAAAAATGCCGGTGGGCAGGCAGACAAGGAGGTACAAATAGACCATTAGAAATCGAGTGACCTGATTACTGTTTTAGACGTCAAACAAACAGAAAGGACACAGATTAGGCGTAGTTTTAAACAAGTCCAGCCCCCCGCAGCAGAGGGTACACACCATGCATACACCACCGGTTGCCATTGGGGAAGGTGATCCTGCGCCCCGCTACATTCAGGATTGGGTCGATCAGGCACTGCTTACATATGCCGACAAGATTGCCGTGACCTTCGGGACTGAGTCATTGACTTACAGCCAGTTAGCCGATTATATTGAGCAGGTTAGCGCGGCGATTCTGGACCAATACCCCGACGCAGACATCATTGCGTTGAGCACCACGCGCAGCCTCGAACTAGTCGGTAATCTGCTTGGCATTCTCAAAGCGGGTAAAGCTTATCTGCCCCTCGATCCCAACTACCCCGACGCCCGGCTACATCAGTTGATTGCTGATTCGGGGGTTACGGTGTGTGTGTGCCCTGGTGAAGATGCCTTTTTCACCGAACTGGGCTTGACCGCTGTCCAATCGCATATCGCCTACCCTGCTGAATACCAGTTACATACCGATAAGTCCAGCATCGCCTGCGTGCTTTACACCTCCGGCTCGACGGGGCGACCAAAAGGGGTCTGTCTCACCCATGCCGGGCTGATTGAACTACTCAACTGGCAGCTAAAAACATGGGCGGGCACGGGGCTGAATACGCTTCAGTTTTGCCATTTGAGCTTCGATGCGTCAGTGCAGGAAATACTGATTCCCTTGCTTACCGGCGGCACTATTCATCTCATCGACGAGGCCATCCGGCTCGATGCAGGGCGGCTGATTGCGTATATCCAGGAACACGAGATCGGGCGGGTATTTTTGCCGTATGTCGTGCTTAGTTACCTCGCCGAAGCCGCCCACGCCACGCAAACGTACCCAGCCTCGTTGCGTGAGATCAGTACGGGCGGTGAACTGCTGAAAATCACCCCCGCCATTGCTCGGTTTTTCGCCAAAATCCCCACCTGTTCACTCCTGAACGTGTATGGCCCCACCGAAGCCAGCGTGTGGGTCACGGAACTACGGTTGAGCGGCGACCCGCTTTTGTGGCCCGAAATACCTACCATCGGCAACCCCATTGCCAGTCGCGGCGTGTGGATTCTGGACGAAACAGACGCGCCCGTTATTGACGGAACCGTGGGCGAAATTTGTCTGACCGGAACTTGTCTGGCAGCGGGGTATCTAAATCAGCCCGACCGCACCGCCGAGCAGTTCACGAGCTGGACTGCACCCGACGGCACCACCCACCGCATCTACAAAACCGGCGATCTGGCCCTGCGCCAGTCCGATAGTACACTCGTGTTTCAGGGGCGGCGCGACGGGCAGGTAAAAATCCGGGGAAACCGTGTGGAAGTGGGCGAAATCGAGGCTATTCTGGCGAAACAACCGGCTGTACAACAGGCCGTTGTTGTTGCGCGTGAGGATATTCCCGGCCAGAAACAACTGGTAGCTTATCTGATTCTTTCGGCAGCAACAGAGCCTGGCACGTTGCGCCATGCCGTAGCAGAGGCCCTGCCCGATTTCATGATGCCCGCGCATTTTGTGGTCTTATCGGAACTGCCCCGCACCACCAGTGGCAAAGTCGACCGGCTGGCGCTGCCCAAACCCAGCAGTCAGCGCCCGACGCTACCGGTGTTATATCGCGCCCCACAAACGACTACCGAAAAACAGCTTTCGACCCTGTGGATGAGCCTGTTACAACTTGATCAGGTAGGTGCCGATGACAATTTTTTCGACCTCGGCGGCAACTCCTTACTGGCCCAGCAGACCGTGGCCCAACTGGCGCAGCAACACAGCCTGACCCTACCCGTAACCAAACTTTACCAGTTTCCAACCGTAGTGGGTATCGCCCGTCTTCTGGATCAACCAGAGGCTGGTTTAGATCAAAAAACGACCAAACAGGCTCGTCAGGCTCGTTTTTCGGCCGACGGAAACGGCTCCGGCGATATTGCCGTGATTGGGATGGCGGGGCGTTTTCCGGGGGCCAGCACCATCGCTGATCTCTGGGACGTACTGCGCGAAGGCCGCGAAACCACCCGCTTTTTCACGCCCGATGAACTCGACCCGTCCATCCCCGCCGCAATCCGTAACTCGCCCGACTATGTGGCGGCGCGGGGCGTCATCGACGGGGCTGATCAGTTCGACGCGGCCTTTTTTGGGCTGAATCCGCGCTTGGCCGAAGTAATGGACCCGCAGCAGCGCATTTTCCTCGAAATCGCTTATGAAGTGCTCGAAGAAACGGGCTACCGGACCGGTGCGGCCACCGACAACATTGGCGGGTGGGCGGGTTGCGGCAACAATACGTACTACCTCAATAACGTCCTGACGAACCCCAAACCGGTGGCGCAGGTAGGCTCGTTTCAGGCCATGACCGTCAACGAAAAGGACTATATCGCCTCGCGGACGGCCTACCAACTGAACCTAAAGGGGCCCGCCGTAAGCGTTTATTCGGCCTGCTCCACCTCGTTACTCGCTATTAGTCAGGCCGTTGAGGCCCTCCGCGCGGGGCAATGCACGGTCGCACTGGCGGGCGGGGCCAGCATCACGGCACCTGTCAACAGCGGCCATGTCTACGAAGAAGGAGCCATGTTCAGCCGCGACGGACATACCCGCCCATTCAATGCCAACTCGACCGGCACGGTCTTCAGCGACGGGGCCGGGGTGGTGCTACTCAAAACCCTCACCAATGCTCAGCGCGACGGCGACCAAATTCTGGCGGTCATCAAGGGCGTAGGCATAAACAACGACGGTGGCGGCAAAGGCAGCTTCACCGCGCCCAGCGCCGAAGGACAGGCGGGAGCCATCCGCCAAGCCCTGCTGGACGGGCAGATTGACCCCGCCACCATCAGCTACGTCGAAGCCCACGGCACGGCCACGCCGTTGGGTGATCCCATTGAGCTAGAGGGACTTACGATGGCGTTTGGCCCGAACGTACCGGTGGGTAACTGCGCGATTGGTTCTATCAAAAGCAACATGGGCCACCTGACACAGGCAGCGGGCGTAGCGGGACTGATTAAGACCGTCCTGGCCCTGCAACACCGCCAACTCCCTGCGTCCCTTGGCTACGACACACCCAACCCGCACATTGACTTTGCACGAAGCCCGTTTGTAGTCAATACGTCGTTAACCGATTGGCCATCAGATAACAAGCCACGCCGGGCCGGGGTAAGTTCGTTCGGCGTAGGGGGTACCAACGTGCATGTGGTTTTGGAAGAATACGTGGCCGAACCTGCGTCGAAACCCGTTCCAACGCCCCGTCCCTACCAGTTGCTGACGTGGTCATCGCGGACCGAAACGAGCCGCGATGCTTACGCCCAAAAGCTGGCAACGTACCTGACAACCAACCCCAATTCACTGGCCGACGCGGCATTCACGTTGCAAACTACCCGGCCCGATTACGCCCAACGGTGGTTTGTCGTGGCCGCTTCTGCTGAAGATACCATTGCCCAACTGACCGCCCAAAATCCAGCATCGGGCACGGCGGGTGAGGTACGGGCCGTGCCCGAAACGGTGGTGTTTATGTTCCCCGGACAGGGGGCGCAATACCCTGGTATGGGCCGCGATTTGTACGAAAACGAGCCCGTTTTCCGGCGTGCTATCGACGACTGTGCGGCCCTGTTACAACCCCACCTCGACGCCGATATCCGGGCCATTTTATACCCCAAAACAACCGATTCAGCCGGACGCGAACGCCTAAAGAATACCCGTTACGCGCAACCAGGGCTGTTTGTGACGAATTATGCGTTGGCCCGCCTCTGGCAAAGCTGGGGTATCCAACCCACCGTGCTGTGCGGCCACAGCCTCGGCGAATTTGTGGCGGCGCACCTCGCGGGTGTGTTCAGTCTGGCCGATACGCTGCGATTGGTAGCTACCCGCGGACAGCAGATTGGGAGCCTGCCGCGCGGCAGTATGCTCTCGGTGAAACTAGGTGAAGTGGCCCTGCTCACCATCCTGCCCGAAACCTTATCCATTGCCGCCATCAACAGCCCCACGGTCTGCGTGGTGTCGGGGCCGGACGAGGCCGTGGCCCAGTTCGCGCAGTTGCTCGATGCTCAGTCGGTGTCGAACCAGGTGCTGGAAACCAGTCACGCATTTCACTCGGCCATGATGGATTCGGTGGTCGAGCCATTTGCCAAACTGGTTCGTAGTATTCCGCTGAGCATCCCGAAGCGGCCCATTATTTCGACCGTGACGGGGACATGGCTCACCGACGAACAAGCCACAGATCCGGCCTATTGGGCCAGACACCTGCGCCAAACAGTTCGCTTCGCCGATGCCGTGGCTACCGCCCTTACCCTGCCCACACCGCTCGTTCTGGAAGTTGGGCCGGGCACAACGCTGTCGACCCTGACGCGGCAACAGGCGGGGTCAATACCCGTTTCGGTGGTCACAAGTTTAGCCGCCCGACCCGATAAAATGCCTGAAATAGCTTCTGTTTTGACCGCACTGGGGCAGCTTTGGCGGTATGGGTTAACCCCCAACTGGACAGCCGTTTACTCCGACCGGCACCCCGTTCGCATCAGCCTGCCCACCTACGCCTTCGACCGGAAACGCTGCTGGCTCGACCCGCCCACAAACGCCGTTTTAATACCGACGAGTGATTCTATTTTGATCCAAAACGTGCCTATACAATCCACAGAGAGCACTTATTCAGTAAACAACCCCGTAACAGCCGCACCCATTATGCGCAAAGAACATCTACTCACCACCGTTAAAAATCTGCTCGAAGATGCCTCCGGCATTGAACTCGCCGGTGTCCAGCCCGATGCGACATTTCTGGAAATTGGCCTTGATTCGTTGCTGTTGACGCAGGTGGCGCTAACGCTGAAAAAGGAGTTTGGCGTGCCCCTCACCTTCCGCCAACTCAACGACGAGTGCGGCTCCCTCGACGGCCTCGTCCATTACCTCGACACCACCCTCCCCGCCGACCAATTCCAGCCGCCCGTCGTCCAAACGCAGGCCTCACAACCAATAGCTTTCGCCCAAAACGGGACCATGTCCATGCTGGCAACGGGCCAACCGGGTCAGGAAACGGCGATGGAATTGATTGCCCAGCAACTGCAACTGCTGGCCCGGCAGGTGGCCCTGTTGCAAACCGGCAATGCGGCCCAACTGGCTCCGACACAGCCTGTCTCAGCGTCCATTGCGGCGGCTTCGGCATCGCCAAAAACCGTTGTTGCGGCACCGACAAAACAGAATCAACCCATCGCGGCGCTGGCTGAATTATCGGCGGAAGAAGCAGCGGAAATCAAAAAACCATTTGGGGCTACGGCCCGGATCGAGCGGCAAGCCACGGAGCTTTCATCGTCACAAGCGGCTTTCTTACAGTCACTTACAGTCCGCTATAACAAAAAAACGGCGGGCAGTAAAGCCTACACACAGCAGCACCGCGACCACATGGCCGACCCCCGCGTGGTGTCGGGATTCAAACCGCTGACCAAAGAAATCGTGTACCCGCTGGTGGTGAACCGCTCAGCCGGAAGCCGCCTTTGGGACATCGACGGTAACGAATACATCGACGTGCTCAATGGCTTCGGCTCCACCATGTTCGGCTACCAGCCCGATTTCATGAAGCAGGCCCTGCATGACCAGATCGAACGTGGTTTTGAAGTGGGGCCACAGCACGAGTTGGCGGGCGAGGTCAGCCAACTCGTTTGCGAGATGACTGGGGCCGAACGCGCCGCCCTGTGCAGCACGGGGTCCGAAGCGGTTTTGGGGGCCATGCGTATTGCCCGCACCGTCACGGGCCGGTCGCTGATTGTGGCGTTTACAGGCTCCTACCACGGTATTGTGGACGAAGTGCTGGTGCGCGGCACCAAAAAATTGAAGACGTACCCAGCGGCACCGGGCATTATGCCGGAGGCGGTGCAGAACATGCTCATCCTCGACTATGGCACCGACGAAAGCCTCCGCATCATCCGCGAACGGGCGCACGAACTGGCGGCGGTGCTGGTGGAACCCGTCCAAAGCCGCCGCCCCGAATTCCGGCCCATCGCCTTTTTGCAGGATGTCCGCGCCATCACCGAAGCAGCGGGAACGGCCCTCATTTTCGACGAAGTGATTACCGGTTTTCGGATGCATCCGGGCGGGGCGCAGGCCCTGTTTGGCATCCGGGCCGATATTGCTTCCTACGGAAAAGTGGTTGGCGGCGGGCTACCGATTGGGGTCATTGCGGGGAAAAAAGCCTTCATCGACGCGCTGGACGGGGGCACGTGGCAATTTGGCGACGACTCATTCCCCGAAGTGGGCGTGACCTATTTCGCGGGAACCTTCGTGCGCCATCCGCTGGCCCTTGCTGCCGCCAAAGCGTCACTGTTGCACCTGAAAGAAATGGGTCCGGGGCTGCAACAGGGGCTTACGGCAAAGGCAAATCACCTCGCCAAAACCCTCAACGCCGATTTCGAGCGGCAACAACTGCCATTTTTCGTCGCCCAGTTTGGGTCGCTCTGGAAGATCAAGTTCACCGAAGATGTCCCCTACAGCGAACTGCTCTTTACCCTCATGCGCGAGGCAGACATTCACATCTGGGATGGTTTTCCCTGCTTCATGACCGAGGCCCACACCGATGTCGACGTGGAGCAGATCATCACCGTTTGCCGCCAAAGCGTCGCCGCCATGATCGAAGCCGGTTTCTTCAAAACAGCCCACACAGCCCTAAATAGCACTAGTTTAAACGGCAACGGGGTACATCAAACCGCCCAACCTGTGCTGGAAACGGCAACTGTCCGCCCCGACCAACCGCCTCTGCCCGGTGCTCGACTGGGTCGTGACCGCGCTGGCAACCCCGCCTGGTTCATCGCCAACCCCGACAAACCCGGTTCCTATTTGCAGGTGGAGTAAGGGGTGTTTGGTGTCTAACGGACGGTTCGCCGCTGCGACGATTTGCTCCGTTCGCTCCCGTAGCCCTGTCCAACGGAGCGATTTGCTCCGTTGGACAGGGCTACGGGAGCGTCAGCAAAACAGAGGACAGCAAACTGAAGACGTATTTCGTTAACCGGCAGTATCTTGTGAGATCAAACTGACCCACAAAACGATGCGAAACACGTACCTACTGGCGCTCCTGCTACTGCCATTCCTGGGGCAGGCCCAGAAAGCCAAAAAACAAACCACCCCCTCCCCCATCGACAAGCTCAAGACCGAGGCGATGGCGGGCGTTGAGGCTCGGAAAGATCAGGCGCAGCAAATCAACGACATGCTGTTCAGCTTCTCGGAACTGGGTTTTCAGGAACAGGAAACGTTTACCTACCTGACCACGCTGCTGGAAAAAGAGGGCTTTACGATCCAGAAAAACATATCGGGCATGCCCACCGCCTGGATCGCTACCTGGGGCAGCGGCAAGCCCGTGATTGCCATTGGCTCCGATATCGACTGTATTCCGAAAGCCAGTCAGAAGCCTGGTGTGGCCTACAAAGACCCCATTGTGGAGGGTGCACCCGGTCACGGCGAAGGCCATAATTCGGGGCAGGCGCTCAACATTGTGGCGGCGCTGACGGTGAAGAAAATCATGGAGCGCGACAAGATTCCGGGTACGCTGATGCTGTGGCCGGGCGTGGCCGAAGAGCTGGTCGGCGCCAAAGCGTTCTACATCCGCGACGGCTATTTCAAAGATGTCGATGCCTGTATTTTCACCCACGTCGGCGATAACCTCGTGACGTCGTATGGCGACGCGGGCAACAACGGCCTGATCTCGGTGCGGTTCAATTTTGAAGGCTCAGCGGCGCACGCGGCGGGCGCACCGTGGCGGGGTCGGAGCGCACTGGACGCCGTTGAGTTGATGAACATCGGCTGGAATTTCCGACGTGAACACCTCGAACTCACCCAACGGTCGCACTACGTGATCTCCGACGGCGGCGACCAGCCCAACGTGGTGCCGTCGAAGGCGGCGGTCTGGTATTATTTTCGCGAACGGAGTTATCCCAAAATCCGCAAGCTGTTTGAAACGGGTCTGAAAATAGCCGAAGGGGCCGCCCTGATGACCGAGACCAAGTTCACCTACGACATTCTGGGGTCGGCGTGGCCGGGACATTTCAACAAGCCCATTGCCGAAGCCATGCACGAAAACATCAAGCGCGTGGGCCTGCCAACGTGGTCGGCAGACGATCAGCTACTGGCCAAAGCGACCCAGAAAGAGATGACCGCGCGGAAGATTGAAGGCCTCGCCGTGAAGCTCGACAGCCTGGGTCTGCCCGCCAACACTGCCCCCACCATGATGATGGGCGGCCAGACGTTTGTGCCCCTCACCGGCGGCTCCGATGACATTGCCGACATTGCCTGGTCAGTGCCCACGATTGTTTTGCGCTACCCCAGCAACATCCCCGACCTGCCGGGCCACCACTGGAGCAACGCCATTTCGATGGCCACACCCATTGCCCACAAAGGCATTGTGGCCGGTGCCAAAGCCGAGGCTATGACCCTGCTCGACCTGCTGCTTAAGCCCGACCTGATTGCCAAAGCGAAGGAGTATTACGTCAATGAGCAGACCAAAGAGCTGAAGTACACGCCTCTGATTTCGGCCAAAGAATTTCCGGCGGTGTACCTTAACCAGAAGATCATGACGGAGTTCAAACCGAAGCTGACGCCCTTCTATTACGACCCGTCGAAGTACAAGACGTACCTGGAACAACTCGGCATCAAATACCCCACCCTCCGCGACGACCAGCGCAAGGAGATTGAGAGCAAAGGGAAATAGTCATTACACTAAGACTGTGGCAAATAGGCCCAACGGCTCGCCGGTTACCGGCCGTAACATCGATAGAAGGGGGGTAATCGAGTAATATCCATTAAGCCCCATCGGGGCGCAACATGCGGTTAATCCGGCTGGTTACACGCACGTTACGCCCCGCTGGGGCTTAATGGACTCACTCGACCACTTCTTTCTACCAACGTTACGGCCGGTAACCGGCGAGCCGTTGGGCCTATTCGCTATCTTTGGAAAAATCATGCTGCGCTATGGAAACGCCCATTGTTGACTTAATCGAAGAATTTCATTCTGAGGACATAGCGTCAGTAAACCATGCCAAACTCATTGGGCGGCTGTGCGTAGCTCTTGACCGTTACGAAGCCGAGTATGACGTGCTACCCGAACTGGAATTGGAATTACCCACGGGCAAGTGCAAACCTGACGTAGCGATCTACGCCCGCATCGGCAACGACTGGTTCAACGACATTATCTACTACACCCAACCACCACTGATTGCCGTTGAGGTACTCTCGCCCAAACAGGGCCTGTCTGACCTCACCGACAAAGCTTTCAAGATCTATTTTCCTGCTGGTGTAAAAGCCGTGTGGCTCATTGTGCCGATGCTACACCTCGCCCAAATCCTACTCCCCAACGGCACCCAACTCACCTTCACCAACGGCCTGCTAAACGACCCAATTTTAGGATTGGAAGTAGATATTGACCGGTTGTTACGGTAAGGACCGTGACTCAATTTAAAATTATAAAATTTAATTTATGATTTGGCGACTACACATAAAACCAGATTGGAGCAAGGGAAAGACACGCGCCGATGTAATAAATTATTGTCTTGCCAATAAAGTCGCTGGCATTGGTTGGCCTGTAGATGTCGTTCCTCAGTCTGCTGAAGATTATGAATTAGAAGCAAGGTCAAAGTATGGTAATAGGTGTTCTGCAATCACGTTTACTAAAAAAATCTCTATTGGAGATCTGATCTGGTCGAGGGATGGAAAAGGGACATATTATTTGGGTCGCGTATTTGGTCCGTGGTTCTACTGTAACAGTACAGACTGTATAGACCTTGATATACCTAATCAACTCTCATGTGAGTGGACAGAAATTGGACTGGATGAACACGTACCGGGTAAAATAGTTGCTTGCTTTCGCTCTCCAAGGGCATTACAGTCCATAGAAGACGTAGATGGTTCGATGCAAGATCAATCAGCTTGGATTTTTGATAATTACAACAAGAATGACGAATCTCCTTCTAGACGATCAGGGAAAGAACTCACTGGAAACTCTTTTTTTAAATTAATAAGTTCTGAAGACTGTGAAGATATAGTCGGTTTATATCTTCAAAAAATAAAAGGTTATTGCATTATCCCGAGTTCTTGCAAAAAAGACACTATTGGTCATGAGTTCATACTAAAGCATTCTGAGGGGTTTCAAACTGCTTTAGTTCAAGTTAAACAAGGCAACATCTCGTTGGATGAAAAATCATTATCGGAGGCTAATCATATTTTTCTGTTCTCCACCGAAGGATATGCTAGCTTTCAATCAAGCAATGTGTCAATATTAAGCGTAGACGAACTATTCGCTTTCGTTAAACAGTACGAAGGTCTACTTCCTGAAAGAATTAAGTACTGGCTATAATTCAATATTCAATCTCCTCCTCATCCAGCAATTGCTTGATGTTAAGTTGGCAATCGTCCAGAACGGAAATAGGCGTTGACCAGTCTACGATGTGCCAGGTGGGGTCGTTGCGGTCAATAACGTAGATTTTTTGGAACGACGTGATAATCCAGAAGATACGTTCGACACCAAAATCGAGGAGTTTTCTGGACTTTTGCATGACGTAACTATCCGGATTATTATCAAACTCGGTCACGTCAACTTTGATGTCTACCTCAATAACAATCTTCGGCGGTATATCGAAAAACTTACCCCGCAGTTTATCCATCTTTGCCTTTTCGTAAATAACGACATCATTACAAAGATTATCATTCAGGGCCAGGTGCAGGCCAATTTCATTCGTTGCCAGCAGGTACTTTTTGCGATCAATCATCCCAAATAGATGACCATTTATCAGCGACACAAGTACACCCTGTAAATCGGAACACGACATAACTTCTTCAATAGTTTTTTTGCCCGCTAGCACATCGCGGTAGCCTTTGTAGTAAACAGGCTTCCCGTCCCACAGCTCGTAGATGAGCGCGGCGGGAACAGCCCATCCGGACGAACGGCGGGCGGATGGGCGCGTCTTTTTATCAGCAATCGCAGTCATAAGCTTCTTTCGTTGAATAAGTAACCAAGTTAGGCAGAATCAACAATGGACTGTAGCCGTTCAGAAATGACGTTATCTGAAAGCGTACTCACTTCCGATTTGTCGTAGAGTGCCAACAGGTAGATTTTTTGGGCGACAATCCGAACGCAGGTTATCACGCGTCCGCCGCCCGATTTGCCGGTTCGTTTACTTTTTATAAGCAATCGAACTTTGTAACAGTCTTTGCCTAACGCGTCACCCTGAGTGGGTTGTTCGGCCAACGACTTGCCCAACTTTTTCAAGTCGCCAGGCAAAGACGGGTATTTTTTGACGAGTCGTTTAACATCGCGCTCGAATTCATCAGTTGGAATAATGTAGAATTCTTCAGCCATCAAAGCGTCTTCAAAAAGTCATCGAGCGACCTCATTTTTATGTCGCCGCGCTCGGCAGCGTCAACTTGCCGGTATGAACGCTCGATGCGGTCGAGAACAGCGGTTTCACTGTCAGGTTGGTCGTCCGCTCCGATTTCTATGGATGCCCCAATTGCCTTGGCCAGCTCCTCGAACAAGGGTATGTATTGGTCTTTGGTTTTGATGGTCAGTGTCATACGCTTCTCTCCTTGAATGAGTAGCCAAGTTAGCGAGAATCGGCGAAACGGGGTTCGCCCGCCACTTATCACAAAAAGTTGCCTGTAGCGGCTGTAGGCAGTAGATTGTGTGGTTTTTCGTCTCGTACACCCAACAAACCAATAGGATTACACCGTCTTTTACATGAATCGAAGAAATTTCGTCAATTTATCTGGATTGGGCGTCGGGGGGCTGCTCGTGGGGAGTATTCCGGTGATGGGACATGCTGTCTCGCTCGACCGGCTGCTGGAACCCGGCGTAGACGTGGCCACGAAAAAACGCCTCGCCGACATTGCCCTCAACGCCGCCAAAAGCCGGGGCGCATCGTACACCGACGTGCGCATTGGCCGCTACCTCCAGCAGTTTTTGTTTACCCGCGAAAAGCAGGTGCAAAACATCAGCAACGCTGAGTCATATGGCGTAGGCATCCGGGTTATCGCCAACGGTACCTGGGGTTTCGCGGCCACCAACGACGTGACGCCCGACGGCATTGCCAAGTGCGCCGAAACCGCCGTGGCCATCGCCAAAGCCAACGCCCGCATTCAGACGCAGCCGGTGGTGCTGGCTCCGCAAAAAGGCGTGGGCGAGGTAGCCTGGAAAACGCCGCTGACCAAAAACGCGTTTGCCATTCCGGTGAAGGAAAAGATCGACCTGCTGCTACGGGCCAACGATGCCGCCCTCACCAACGGCGCGGGTTTCGTGACGTCGAACCTATTTCTGGTCAACGAACAAAAGTATTTTGCCTCCACCGATGGGTCATACATCGACCAGGATATTCACCGCATCTGGCCCACGTTTACGGTGACGGCGGTGGACCGGGCGGCGGGCAAATTCAAAACCCGCGACGCGCTCAGCTCGCCGATGGGCATGGGCTATGAGTACATGGACGGGCTGGCGTCGGAGAAAATTCCGGGACCAAATGGACTCGTGGGCTATCGCAATGCCTATGACATTGTGGAAGATGCCACGCTGGCGGCCAAACAGGCCAAAGAGAAGATGACCGCCAAATCGGTGCCCGCCGGGAAGTATGACCTGGTGCTGGACCCCAACCACCTCGGCCTCACGATCCACGAATCGGTTGGGCACCCCACCGAGCTGGACCGCGTGCTGGGCTACGAGGCCAACTACGCCGGTACGAGTTTCGCCACACTCGACAAATGGGAGTCGAAAAAATTCCAGTACGGCAGCAAGCTGGTCAACATTGTGGCCGACAAAAAGCAGCCGCACACGCTGGGTACGGTGGGTTACGACGACGAAGGCGTACCGGCCAAAGAGTGGGACTTGATCAAAGACGGGGTGCTGGTGAACTACCAGGCCATCCGCGATCAGGTGGCCATTTTGGGCGGCAAGGAATCCAATGGCTGCTGCTACGCCGACAACTGGGATTCGGTGCAATTCCAGCGGATGCCCAACGTGTCATTGAAACCGAGCGACGAAAAACGGTCGGTGATGGACATGATCAAGGGGGTTGAAAAAGGGATTTACATCATTGGCCGGGGGTCGTATTCGATTGATCAGCAGCGGTATAACTTCCAGTTTGGTGGGCAGCTTTTCTACGAAATCAAGAACGGCGAAGTGACCGGCATGCTCGACGACGTGGCGTATCAGGCCAACACGCAGGAGTTCTGGAACTCGTGCGTACAGCTTTGCGACAAAGACGACTACCGCACCTTCGGCTCGTTTTTCGACGGCAAAGGCCAACCCAGCCAAATCAGCGCCGTCTCGCACGGCAGCCCCACTACGCGCTTCAACGGCGTCAATGTGATCAATACAGGACGTAAAATTTAACTACACATTTCATTCAACAACGCATGGCTATTCTAACCAAAGAAGAGGCAAAAAAAATAATCGACAAGGTGCTCAGCTACGCCAAAGCCGACGAAACGGCGGTGAGCCTGTCGGGCGGACGCACGGGCAACATCCGCTACGCCCGCAACTCGGTCTCGACGAGTGGCGAAAGCAACAACCTGGCACTGGCGGTAACGTCGGTGTTTGGCAAACGGTCGGGCACGGCCACCATCAACGAGTTTGATGACGCGTCGCTGGAAAAGACGGTGCAGCGGGCCGAAGAAATTGCCCGGCTGGCCCCCGAAAACCCCGAATATATGCCCATGCTGGGTCCGCAGACGTATTTAACCACGAACCCGTATTCGGAGACTACCGCCAAAATAGACCCCGACTACCGGGCCAAAGCGGCGTTCGACAGCCTCGATCCCTGCCGGAAAAAGAACCTCACGGCGGCGGGTTATCTGGAAGACACCACGGGTTTTTCAGCGCTGGGCAACAGTAAAGGGCTGGTGGCCTACAACAAATCGACGTCGGTCGATTTCACCATCACCGTCCGCACCGCCGACGGCCTGGGGTCGGGCTACGCCATCCGCGACGTGACCGACGTATCGAAACTGAGCACCAAAGACGCTACCGAGATTGCTATGCAAAAAGCCCTGGCCTCGGCCAGTGCCAAAGCCCTGGAGCCAGGCAAGTACACCGTCATTCTGGAACCCGCCGCCTCGTATGAACTGCTGGGCAACATGCTGGGCAGCATGGATGGCCGTAGTGCCGACGAAGGCCGCTCATTCCTCAGCAAAAAAGGCGGTGGTACGCGCCTCGGCGAGAAACTGTTCGATGAGCGCGTGACGATCTATTCTGATCCGACCAATGTAGAAATCCCCACCTCGGCATTTGGTGGCGGAGGGGGTGGTCGTTTCGGCGGAGGGGCCGATGGTCGCCCGCAGGAGAAAATAACCTGGGTCGAGAAGGGCGTGGTGAAGAATATGTACTACTCGCGTTTCTGGGCGGCCAAGAAGGGCGTACCGGCCACGCCCCCACCGGCGGCTGTCATCATGGCGGGCGGCAGTCAGTCCCTTTTGGATCTGATCAAGAGCACTGAAAAAGGCATCCTAGTTACGCGGCTGTGGTACATCCGCGCCGTTGACCCGCAGACGTTACTGTACACCGGCCTGACGCGCGACGGAACATTTTACATTGAAAACGGTCAGATCAAATTCCCGGTCAAAAATTTCCGGTTCAACGAAAGCCCGGTCATTATGCTCAACAACCTCGAAGCCATGGGTAAGCCCGTCCGCATCGGTGGCAACCTGATTCCGCCACTGAAAATCCGGGACTTCACGTTTAGCAGCCTGAGCGACGCAGTGTAGGTTGGTTTGAGATAGCGTAGTCCCCCGCCGCCTAAAGGGAGCCTTGCTTGCGCACGAGTCTTGCTAACGCGCAAGCAAGGCTCCCTTTAGGCGGTCCGACGTCTCAGCGGGGGGCTACGCCAATAAGCATACCTTATTGAATCGTCTTTATGGACAGTTACGTCCATGCGAAACGCCAAACCAACCCCTACTCCACCAGAATTTCATCAACACCATTAACCAAAAACGCACTTGAACCGCCGCGATTTTAATCAACTATTGGGTATGGGCACCGCCGGGCTGATGCTGCCTACGCTTCCTGCCTTTTCACACGCTGTGTCGCCAGAGGCACTGCTGGATAATTACATCGATGTAGCCACCAAAAAACGCCTCGCCGACGCCGGACTTAACGCCGCCAAAGCCAAAGGAGCCACGTATTCCGACGTGCGGATTGGCCGGTATCTGAACCAGTTTGTGCTCACCCGCGAAAACAAGGTGCAGGGCATCGTCAACACCATTTCCTATGGCGTGGGCATCCGGGTGATCGTCAATGGCTGCTGGGGTTTTGCCGCCCTGTCTGACCCTAAAGACGAAGCCACCGTGGCCCGTTGCGCCGAAACCGCCGTGGCCATCGCTAAAGCCAACTCGCGGCTGCTGACAGAACCCGTTCAACTAGCCCCGCAACAGGGCTATGGCGAGGTATCCTGGAAAGCGCCCATCAAGCAAAACGCCTTTGAAGTACCCATCAAAGAAAAGGTCGATCTATTGCTCTCGTGCAACGATGCGGCGATGAAAAACGGGGCCAACTTCGTCAACTCGGTGATGTTCATGGTCAACGAGCAGAAGTACATCGCCACCTCCGACGGCACCTATGCCGACCAGGATATTCATCGGATCGGGCCGAATTTCACGGTTACGGCGGTCGATGCGCAGAACGGCAAGTTTGCCACCCGCAACTCGCTGAGTTCTCCCATGGGCATGGGTTACGACTATTTGCAGGTGAACCCTGGTGACAAAGTAGGCGGCGTAACCACCCGCTACAACAAGGGCTACGACATGCTCGAAGACATCACGCTGGCGGCCAAACAAGCCAAAGAAAAGCTCACGGCCAAGTCGGTGGAGGCAGGGAAATATGATCTTGTCTTGGACCCCAGCCACCTTTGGCTCACGATCCACGAATCCGTCGGCCACCCGCTGGAGCTGGACCGCGTGCTGGGTTACGAAGCCAACTACGCAGGTACGTCGTTTGCGACACTTGACAAGTGGGAGTCGAAGAATTTCGCTTATGGCAGCAAGGAGGTGACGCTGGTGGCTGACAAAACACAGGTCGGTTCGCTAGGGGCCGTGGGCTATGACGACGAAGGCGTGGCGACCAAGAAATGGGACCTCGTGAAAGATGGCATTTTGGTAAATTACCAAGCCATTCGCGATCAGGTACACATCATCGGCGAGAAGGAATCGCAGGGCTGTTGCTACGCCGACAACTGGAGTTCGGTGCAGTTTCAGCGCATGGCCAACGTGTCATTGCAAGCCGGGAAAACGCCTTTATCGGTGCAGGATATGATTAAAGACGTGAAGAAAGGCGTCTACATCATTGGCGATGGATCATTCTCCATTGACCAGCAACGGTACAACTTCCAGTTTGGCGGGCAGTTGTTCTACGAAATCAAAGACGGGCAAATTGCCGGGATGCTGAAGGACGTGGCTTATCAGGCTAATACCCGCGAGTTCTGGAATTCCTGCACCGCCGTCTGCGACCAGAGCGACTACCGGCTGGGTGGGGCTTTCAACGATGGCAAAGGTCAACCTGCCCAATCGAGCGCCGTATCGCACGGCTCAGCCACGGCCCGCTTCAACGGCGTCAACGTGATCAATACGGCACGGAAGATTTAATTGTCGGTCTTCTGTTTGCAGCTTGTAGTGGCTTCGCGTGCGGTACGCCCCCCGCTCTAAATGAGGTCCAACGTCCTAAAGGGTGCCTTGCTTGCGCGAGAGCAATCATCTAACGCAAGCAAGGCACCCTTTAGGACGTTGGGGACTTGTTCAATCGTAATCCGGCGAGCTGCGTTTCGGTCGAAACGAGAAGTAGCTTTGTCAAGTACGTTCGACAGATTAAACTAGACTCCACTGCTCCATAAAAGTTCGCATAATCAATGCCCATACTTGACTTTGAACACCTCAGCTATTGGGCGACTGATCCAAAAGACCTCTTAACCCCTCAAGACGAAGAACTTTTGCTCGCTAATGAACAATACCTCCCGTTAATTCTTCGAGTACTCAACTCAGATACCATTCTTACTACAAAGCGCAAAATCTTGCTAGTGCTTTTACAGTTTAGTTTTATATTCTAATTTTGGGGAAGGAAATCAACTGTTCTCATGGCACGCAAAGCAAAAGAAGTCACTCTGACTGGATCAGAAAAAGCAGAACTCATCAGCATTACCAAAACCGGAACGCATAAAAGCCGTAAAATC
>JBBRMP010000039.1:0-32738 GCA_038230755.1 Cytophagales bacterium
AGGCGTACTTGTTGTTCGAGCAGGGTGAAAAAAGCCTTATCTTGGGCTGGGCAAGTGAGTGAGTGCATTGGTTGTGAAGTTGTGAGAAGCCTCAAAACTAAGCACTTAGCTCACTTGACCGGTTTTATGAGAAAGCCCTGCATCAGTAAATAAGCAGTTACACTAAATAGTCAAAATATGAAGAATGTAATATCCTGACAAACAAACTCATATGTTAGTCAATTCATAAAAAAAGCCTGTCTCCCAACCGGGAAACAGGCTTTTCAATAGTAGTGCAATAACTAGTAATTTCTAAGTATTTCTACAGATGAATGGCTTCGTCGTAGGCGGCTTCAGTCGCATCTTTAATGGCCTCAGACATGGTTGGGTGCGGGTGAACCGTGTTCAAAATCTCGTGACCAGTGGTTTCCAAGTGGCGGGCGGCTACTACCTCGGCAATCATCTCGGTCACGTTGGCACCAATGAAGTGAGCACCCAGAAACTCGCCATACTTAGCATCAAAAATAACTTTTACGAAACCCTCCGGTGCCCCCGCTGCCTTAGCCTTACCCGATGCCGAGAAAGGGAATTTGCCAACCTTTAATTCGTAGCCAGCCTCGCGGGCGGCCTTTTCGGTATACCCTACCGACGCAATCTCTGGCGTGCAATAGGTGCAGCCCGGAATGTTGTTGTAGTTCAACGGCTCGACGTGCGGCTGTCCGGCAATTTTTTCGACGCAAATAATGGCCTCTGCCGACGCTACGTGCGCCAATGATTGGCCCTTAGTTACGTCACCAATGGCGTAGTAACCATCCACGTTGGTCTTGTAAAAATCGTCCGTCACGATCTTGCCGCGCTCGGTTTTAATACCCACTTCTTCCAAACCGATATTCTCGATGTTGGCAGTTACGCCCGCCGCCGAGAGTACCACGTCAGCCTCGAATGTCTTCTCGCCTTCGGGCGTTTTCACGAATACCTTGCAGCCTTTGCCGCTCGTATCGACCTTGGTCACCTCCGAACTGGTAAATACCTGGACGCCCATTTTCTTGTACTGACGGAGCAGTTCTTTCGAGATGTCTTCGTCTTCAACGGGCACAATATTGGGCAGAAATTCGATGATCGTCACCTTCGTACCCATGCTGGCATAGACGTAGGCAAACTCAACCCCGATAGCTCCCGAACCAATCACGAGCATGGTGTCGGGCCGCTTTTCGAGGGTCATGGCCTTGCGGTACTCGATCACTTTTTCGCCATCGATAGGCACGGCGGGTAGTTGGCGGGCACGGCCACCCGTGGCGATGATGATGTTTTTAGCTTCGTAGTCGGTGGCTTTGCCGTCGGTGCCGGTTACGGTCACTTTCTTGCCGGGCTTCATCACGCCGTTGCCGCTGAGTACGTCAATCTTGTTTTTCTTCATCAAGAACTGAACGCCCTTGCTCATGGCATCGGCCACGCCGCGACTGCGTTTGATGACCGCGCCAAAGTCGGCTGATGACTCGCCGACGGTGATACCGTAGTCTTTTGCGTGTTTGATGTATTCAAATACCTGCGCACTTTTCAGCAGGGCTTTGGTGGGAATACAGCCCCAGTTGAGGCAGATACCGCCCAGACTTTCCCGTTCAACAATGGCCGTTTTCAGACCCAATTGCGAAGCCCGAATGGCCGCTACATAGCCGCCGGGTCCGCTTCCAACCACGATTAAATCGTACTGTGAAGCCATTTTTACTGATTAATAATTGATGAGTGACGCTTACTGAATAAACGCAAAGGTAGGCCGAAAAGTTGACCGCCGCCCCCGTCCGCCAAACCCACCCCACCCCTGTCTTTGTTGTATCTTTGGTGATTAAGCAGATTTTCAGGGGGAACGCGGATGACGCGGATCGAAACAGATTTTTCTTTGTCAGATGACATCAGATCGTTTTGATCAACGAGAAAAATCCGTTTTGATCCCGCACCGGCGGACCGGTTCGATCCGCGTCATCCGCGTTCCCCTTTTTACCTATATATGACAACTGAACAACTGGCCGATTTGCGGCAGCGCGTAGATGCTTTGCGCGGATACTTAGATTACGACAACAAGAAACAGCAGCTTGCCGAACTGGAGCAGCAAACGTTTCAGCCCGAATTCTGGACCGATGCCGCCCGCGCCGAAGGCGTGATGAAGCAGGTGCGCGGCCTGAAAGGCTGGATCAGCGGCTACGAAAAGCTCACCGGCGAATTTGGCGACCTCGAAACGCTTTACGAATTCTACACCACTGGTGACGTATCGGAAGACGAAGTAGACGAGGAAGGCAAGAAACTACAGATCACGCTCGATGAACTGGAACTGAAAAAAATGCTGGGCAACGAAGAAGACCAACTATCGGCGGTGCTGGAAATCAACTCTGGTGCGGGTGGCACCGAAAGTCAGGACTGGGCCGATATGCTCTACCGGATGTATATGCGCTGGGCCGAAAAACACGGTTACGGCGTGAAACAGGTTGATTATCAGGACGGGGATACGGCGGGTATCAAATCGGCCACGATTGAAATCGACGGGCCGTTGGCCTATGGTTTCCTGAAATCGGAGAACGGGGTGCATCGTCTGGTGCGTATCTCGCCGTTCGACTCCAACGCCCGTCGGCATACGTCGTTTGCCTCGGTCTACGCCTATCCGCTGGTCGATGACACGATTCAGATCGACGTGAACCCGGCCGACATCACCTGGGATACCTTCCGGTCGGGCGGGGCTGGTGGTCAGAACGTGAACAAGGTGGAAACGGCCGTTCGGCTAAAGCACAAACCGTCGGGGCTAATTATCGAATGTCAGCAGGAACGTAGTCAGTTAATGAACAAGGAGGTAGCTATTCGTCTGCTGAAATCGAAGCTCTACCAAATCGAAGTGGAGAAGCGCAACGCAGCCCGCGCCGAGATCGAGGCCAGCAAACAAAAGATTGAGTGGGGTTCACAAATACGTTCCTACGTCCTAGACGACCGCCGCGTAAAAGACCACCGCACCGGCTACCAAACCTCCAACACCGAAGCCGTACTGGACGGGGATATCGACGGGTTTATAAAGGCATATTTGCTGGAGCAGTAGGAGAAGTTTTCGTTAAATTTAGGCACCTTAACTACAGCTATTTATGAAGCACGGTTTGTATAAAGTGTTGATCACGAAAGAAGCTGAAACTGGCTATTTCGTCGCCGAAGTGCCAACGCTCAGTCCCTGCATTACATATGGACAAACGATTGAAGAGGCGATTATGATGGCCCAGGAAGCGATTGAAGCCGTAATCGAATCGCGGTTGGCAAATGGTTATCCTGTTCCGGATGATACAGAAGAGCTTGAACATCAGTCGACCACGGTACAGGCTATTGTGCCTGTAAATCAATCATTTACGCAAGCTGCCTGAGCATGGCCTATTCGCCTAAGGAAATTATTAAGGTACTTGAGGAAAACGGCTGGGTGCTTGACCGGATAAAGGGAAGCCATCACATCTATAAAGATGCTGACTTGCAAAAATCTGTCCCCATTCCAATTCATGGTAACAAAGAACTGGGCAAAGGGCTTTTCTACAAAATCCTCAAACAATGCGGTATTGATCGGGACGAACTGTAGGAGGTGCGGCCTTGTGTGCTGGTACCGGAGCAGTAGGTCAGTTCTGCCGCTTTCCCAAATCCATTGACAGTTGAGACACTTTTAGTCTGACTTCTTCCAACTCCTGTGGGCTGAGCGTCATGCCCAGGGCAATCAGTTTTTCGTGCTGTTCGAGCAGGTAATCCATTTTCTGCTCCAGTTCAACCAAGCGGAGTTCAACTCGGTCAAGGCGTTCTTCGATGGTCATAGGATTAGCTTTTTTAATGAGACAAGTATACGTTATGCTCAGCCCTTTTTGAACTGTATCCAATCGATGGTCAGCAGATTTTTGGCTTTGATCTGGTCGTTTCGGAAAACGAGGTAGATATCGCGCTGACCAACGGTGGGAGCAAGGGTGGCCGTTACCGTTTGCCAGGGTAAACTGCCGCGCGGGCTACTGGCCGATGTCGTGAGCGCCACCACCGTGGCCGTGCCAATGAGCGCCCCCGTTGGTGAACCCGTCCTGATTTCGACCTGCCCACCGCGCGAGGCAACCGTGGCCACGTTGAGGTCGAGCGCACCGATACTGCTGAGGTCGATGTTGGTGAAGGCGATGAACGACCCGTCTTTCAAATCACCCACCCAGCTTTGGCTGCTGCCGTCCTGATGCTTCCGGTCAGCACCCGCGCTACGGTCATACGCTTCGGCCTCGACACGGGAATTTCGCAGCACAAGCAATTGACGGCCAGTAAGTTGTCCCGTAACGGGGTTGCCCCGGTCGGTGTAGCTAGCGGTGATTACGTAGCTGCCTGTTGTCTTATCGGCGGGGTGTTGGGTGAGTGCGTAGTTTCCCTGCAAGGGGAGGCTTTTGGGGGTGTCGGCGCTGAGTGAGAGGATGTACCTGACCATTTCGGCGGTCTGCTGCTCAGTATGTTGCGGGTGGGCCGACATCACGTTCTGGCCCCAGTTGCCGTTGCCACCCGTCACCACTTTCTTCGCCAGCATGGCCACGGTAGCATCGTCGGCGGCTTTATACCGTTTCGACACGGCCATCAGCGTTGGCCCTACCGACTGTACATTCATGGCGTGGCAGGCCTTGCAATCACTGTTAGTGAAGAGGGCTTTCCCTGCCAGATTATTGGTCGATGCGTCACCTCCGTTTTGGCTGTTCGAGGTCAGCAGGGCCAGATCTTTGCCTTCGGCGAGGTAGTCCACCGCGAAACGGACCTGAGCCGGGCGGATGCCTTTGTTCAGCGAACCGTCTTCTTTGTCCAGCACCGTCACGGCGTAGTTCAACGGCGTATTGTCGAAGTAAAAGCTGCGATTTCCTTTCAGAGCCACGTTTATAACCGGCATTTCGTTACCAACTCTAATAGTCAATTCGGTAGTGGCCTGTTGCCCGGCGGCATCTGTCACGGTCAGTTTAGGGTGGTACACGCCGGGCTTTTTGTAGGTAAACGCCGGAGCAACTGATGAGGACGTTTGGCCGTTGCCCGACTCCCAACGGTACGTGATCTTGTCGCCCCGGTCGTAATCGAATGATTCTTTTGCCGAAAGCGTGGTCGTGAGCGGCGCAGCGCCCACCGTTTTCGAGGCAGTCAGTTTGGCAACAGGTCGCCGGTTGCCTTCGGCGTAGTCAATGCGAACCAACTGCGAATCGGGGTTTCGGGCGAAATAATTGGCTCCGTAAGCCAGCACGTACATGGCTCCATCACGACCAAATTTCATGTCGATGGGCTTAGAAATGCCCGTGGTAGGCAGGAACGACTCGATCTGCCGCAGGTCGCCCGCGTCCGAAAACGTCAGCACCTTAATCCAGCTACGCGCCCATTCGTAAATGAATTGTTTACCGTTGTAGTAGTCGGGAAATTTCACGCCCGACTTCTTGTAATCAGTAGCGTAATAGAACGGCCCCGCCATTGCCGACCGCGACCCGGTGCCCAGCATCGGAAACTCCGCCGACTTGTCATAGGGATACCAGATCATGGCGTTCTGCGCCGGGGGCAAGCTTTTCGATCCCGTATTGTTGGGTGACTCGTTGACGGGTCGTTCGGGTACAAACAGCGGGCCAACCTTGTTGGTAGCAAAGTCGAAGTCGGCGTAGGGCTTGTTGTTTCCCACGAAATAGGGCCAGCCAAAGTTACCCGGCTTGCGGGCCTGATTCCATTCATCCTGGCTTTTGGGGCCACGCTCGGTCGATACGCCACCGTCCGGGCCGACGTCGCCCCAATATAAAAAGCCGCGCTTATCGACCCAGATACGGTACGGATTCCGGGCACCCATCACATAAATTTCGGGCTTTCCCTGCGAGCCATCTTTGGGAAACAGATTGCCGTCGGGAATGGTGTACGAACCATCGGCTTCGACATGGATACGCAGAATCTTGCCCCGCATGTCATGGGTGTTGCCTGACGATTTTTGCGAGTCGAACGGGGCGCGACCGGGGCGTTCATCCAGCGGCGAAAACCCGTCCGATTCTTTTGAGCTGGTGTTGTCGCCGGTAGAGAGGTAGAGATTTCCGTCCGGGCCGAAATAGACGTTACCCGCTGAATGACAGCACGTTTCGCGTTGCACGGGCACCTGCATCACCACTTTTTCGGAAGCCAGTTGCAGGCTGTCGCCGGTAAACAAAAACCGCGAGAGGTTCTGAACGGGCTTGCTGCCAACGGGCGAATAGTAGAGGTAAACGAAGTGGTTCTGCTCGAATTTCGGGTCGAGTTCCATGCCCAGCAGGCCGTCTTCGTAGTTGCCCGTGAGGTGTACGGGCAGCTTATTGATCGTTTTGGTGGCTTTGGCAACCGGGTCGTAAAGTTTGATAACTCCCTTGCGTTCCACAAAAATCACCCGGTTGTCGGGCATAATTTCCATCTCAATCGGCTCATCCATGAACGATTCCAGCACCGTCGAGGTGAACCGGTTTTCTTCAGGCATCCGAACCGTGCGGGCGTTGCGGTAGTTGAGCGCGGGACCACTTTTCACAAACGCCAGCCCGTCCAGCACCGATTTAGCCACCGCGTCATTGCCGAGGCCAGTACCCGCTGCGCTTGTCAGGCCAAATACGCGACCACCGTCATACGTCCGGCTAAACGACGTGGGAGCCGTGGCTGATGCGTTTGCGTTGTTGCCCAGCATATCGTGATACCAACCCCACTGATACGTCGTGAACCCGGCGGCATAAACCAGCGCCAACCCACCTCCCGATTGAACAAATCGTTCAATATCAACTTGTTGCGCCGTATTCAGCACATCGCTCGACGTGTTAAGCAACACAACAGCCTTGTACCGTTTCAGCGAGTCTTCGGAAATGTAAGCGCCATTGGTGGTGGTGTCGAGGTCGATACCTGCTTTACCGGCCAGTTCCAGTAACGCTTTTGACCCAACAGAGGCCACGGGCTGGTTTTCGGTGTTTTGGGCGAAAACAAGCACTTTTTCTGGTTCACGGCTGTGCCAACTTATCAGTACCAACAGCAAAAAGCCGATAGCGGCAGAGGAAATAAGCGGACGAAGGAAACGGGGCATTACGAATAGGATGATGTTGTTGACAAGGCGGACTTATCCGTCAACCACCACAAGCCAATTAGGGTGCCTCGCCTACTATAATTCGGCCCGTTTTATACCACCACCAGCACCTTACCCATGACTTTGCGGCCCAGCATGTCGTTGAGCGCGTCGGCGGCCTGTTCGAGGGGGTACGTGGCGTGGATGTGCGGGATGAGCTTACCCTGCTGCCAGAAACCGAGCAGTTCGCGGATATTCTGGGCGCTGTCTTTGGGCTGTTTTTCGGCGAAAGCACCCCAGAAAACTCCCACTATTGAGCAACCTTTCAGCAACGGCAAATTGAACGGCAACGCCGGAATTGGTCCCGCCGCGAAACCCACTACCAGATACCGCCCCCCCCAGGCCATACTGCGCAACGCCGGTTCGGCCAAATCGCCGCCCACGGGGTCGTAGACCACATCGACGCCTTTTTTGCCCACCAGTTCAGCTAAGGCTTCGCGGAGAGGTCGGGTGGTGTAGTTGATGGTTTCATCGGCACCGTATTCGCGGCAAAGGGCCAGCTTTTCATCCGTCGATGCAGCGGCGATCACGCGGGCACCCATCAGCTTGCCCAGCGTCACGGCGGCTAGGCCTACGCCCCCCGCCGCACCCAGCACCAGCAACGTTTCGCCGGGCTGAATGTTGGCGCGTTGTTTAAGGGCGTGGTATGACGTACCGTAAGTGTACATCAGCGCCGCCGCCGTGTTGTAGTCCATGCCGGGGGGCATTGGAAACGTTTTGTAGGCATCGGCCACAACCCCTTCGGCAAAACCACCCCAACCGGTCAAAGCAAACACATTGTCGCCGGGTTTCAGGTGAGCCACCCCCTCTCCTATTTCACGCACAGTGCCCGCCACCTCGCCACCGGGCGCAAACGGAAACGTCGGCTTGAACTGGTATTTTCCCTCGATGATGAGCGTATCGGGGAAGTTGACGCCGCAGGCTTTCACCTCGATCACCACCTTGCCCGGTGCCGCCGTGGGCCAGGCAATGTCATCGACAACAAGCGTTTCGGGCGGGCCAAATTGGCGGCAGAGGACGGATTTCATGGCTTTAAAGTCAATAGTCGTCAGTCAATAGTCGATAGTCGGCTAACGCGGGAGTACACTTGCGTCAGCCGACTATCGACTATTGACTGACGACTATTGACTTTCACGCATACATCTTCACGTCGTCGAGCGTAATGACGTCGCCGCACATGATCACGAGGCGTTCGATTACGTTGCGAAGCTCGCGGACGTTACCCGTCCAGGGCATCGTTTTCAGGTAGTTCATCGCTTCGGGTTCGATAGCCTTGGCGGGGGCGTTGTACTCGCCGCTGATGTCGTGCAGAAACTTCTCGGCCAGCAACGGAATGTCTTCCTGTCGGTCGGCCAGAGCGGGTACGTGGATCACGATCACGCTGAGGCGGTGGAATAAGTCTTCGCGGAAATTACCCTCGGAAATCTCGCGGCGAAGGTCTTTGTTCGTAGCCGCGATCACCCGCACGTTGACCTTGATCTCTTTGTCGCCACCCACGCGGGTGATCTTGCTTTCCTGCAAGGCCCGCAGCACTTTGGCCTGCGCCGACAGGCTCATGTCGCCAATCTCGTCGAGGAACAACGTGCCTCCGTCGGCCTGCTCAAATTTGCCGATGCGGCGGGCGGCGGCACCTGTAAAGGCACCTTTTTCATGGCCAAATAGCTCACTTTCAATGAGTTCACCCGGAATAGCCGCGCAGTTGACCTCCACCAACGACATGCCGGAGCGGTTGCCTTTTTCGTGAATACCTTTGGCCACCATTTCCTTACCCGACCCGTTTGGCCCCGTCACCAGCACCCGCGCTTCGGTAGCGGCCACCCGGTTAATGGTCTCTTTTACCTTACGAATAGGGTCTGACTCGCCAACGATCTCGTTGATTTTGTAGATGCGCCGCTTCAACGACTTCGTTTCCTGCACCAGCTTCGACCGCTCGATGGCGTTGCGAACAGTGATGAGCAGGCGGTTCAGATCGGGTGGTTTCGTGATGAAATCGAAGGCCCCGTGTCTGGTAGCCTCCACGGCGTTTTCGACGTTACCGAACGCCGAAATCATGATAATCTGAGTGCCACGTTCGGCTGCGCTGACTTTTTTCAGCATCTCCAGACCATCCATTTTGGGCATTTTGATGTCGCACAAAGCCACGTCGTAACGCGTCTTCATGAGCATATCGAGGCCTTCTTCGCCGTCTTTGGCCTCGTCTACTTCGTAACCTTCGTACTCTAAAATATCGCGCAGGGCAGCCCGGATGCTCTTTTCGTCATCAATGATGATGATTTTGGCCATAATTAAGCGGTATAACTGGATCGACTAATGAGACGTTTCTTGGTTGACAAGGTCGGATTATGTCATTAGGCTAATCGACCTCAACGCCGAAAATACGGTCTTTACGGCGCAGGAAACAACTATGATCTGATATTTTTGACTCGCTATGAATCGCCTCGACCGCCTTACCGCCATTCTCATTCACCTACAAACCAAACGCGTAGTACGGGCGCAGGAACTCGCCGACCGCTTCGGTATCAGCCTCCGAACAGTCTACCGCGATGTTCGGTCGCTGGAAGAAGCGGGCGTACCCATCGGGGCCGAGGCGGGCGTGGGCTATTTTCTGGAAAACTACCACCTGCCGCCGGTTATGTTTACCAATGCCGAAGCCAGTGCGCTGCTCTTTGGCGCAAAATTGGTGGCACAATATGCCGACGGCTCTGTGCAGGCCGGGTTCGATTCGGCATTGTACAAAATAAAATCGGTGCTGAAAGGGGCCGAGAAAGAACACCTCGACGACCTCGATAGCCAGATTACCGTGATGCGCCCCGCTGCTTACCCGGCTACTATCGACCAGACACTCAACACGTTACAGTCAGCTATTGTGGGCCGGAAGCGGATACAGATCACCTACCGGGCGCAGTATGCCGATGCCGAAACCAAGCGCGAAGTGGAGCCAATCGGGCTGGTGCATTATGGCGGCAGTTGGCACCTGATTGCGCATTGCCAGCTCCGGCAGGATTACCGCGACTTCCGCACTGACCGCATTCAGACCATTAACCACACAGGCTGTACGTTTCAGGCTCCCGACCGCCTCTCTCTGGCCACCTATCTGGAACGCCTCCGCAGCACCGCCGAACTCACCGAAATCTGGATCAGTATGGAGCCAAAAATGGCCCTCTACGCCGCCCGGCAACGCTACAGCTTTGGTTTCATCAAAGAAGAAACCCGCAACGACCGGGTGTATATGCAGTTTCTGACCCAATATACGGAGGGCCTTTGCCGGTGGCTGCTGATGTATGGCCAAACCGTGCAAATCGAATCGCCTGGCGAACTACGCGGCCAAATGCAACAGATGGCCCAGGAAGTAGCATCGTACTGGACGGTCTCCTGACATACCGTTGTCACTTCGCCCACTGACCTTTAGTCTGTTGTTTCACCAAAACCAAACTACAAATGACTACTGAATCAATCTCCATACCCACAATGCCGGTGCTGACTACCGAGCCATTCACGGCGCTGTGTTTCCAGACCCGCACTACGCTCACCGGGTTGAAACAGGGCGTAGGCGACGCCCCCGAACGGCTGTATGCCGAAACAGGTCAGTTAGGCCTCACTATTGCGGGACCGATGCACTTCCATTACGACGGTGTTGCGGGCGACGTAACAAAAGAATTTGACCTGTTGATTGTGGTGCCCATTGTCGCCGAAGGTGCTCCGTCAGACGAGTTTTCGTATCAGAATATCCCGCCGTTTCATTGCGCTACCTACACCTACAAAGGGCCGTGGGAAGGCCTCAGCGTTATGTATGACGCCCTTTTTCCTGCTTTCCACGCCCAGGGCCATACCTATAACAATCAGGTTCGTGAGGTATATTCGGTGGTCGATTTCGCCGATACTAACAACCACATGACCGAGATTCAGGTAGGGCTGGAATAAGGAGGTAAGTTCAAGGTTCAATGTCTAAAGTTGGCTGACCGGTCCGCCGGTGCGGCATGAACACGCCGACGCGAACTAACTTTATACATTGAACCTTGACCTTACTTCCCATGACCATTCAGGACCTCCGCGACCGTAATCTGATTGTGTTTGAAACCGTCAGCGGCAGCAACGCCTACGGTACCAACCTGCCCCATTCCGATACTGACATTCGCGGGGTGTTCATCCTGCCCCAAACCGACCTCTACGGCCTTACCTATACCGAACAGGTGAACGACCGCACCAACGACGTAATCTTCTACGAGCTGGGCCGGTTCGTTGACCTCTTGAGCAAGAACAATCCAAACATCCTCGAACTGCTCTGCGCCCCCGCCGACTGCATTATCCACCGCGACCCGATTATGGACCACATTCGGGTGCCCGATTTTCTGTCGAAACTATGCCGCGATACGTTTGCGGGCTATGCCATCAGTCAGATCAAGAAGGCGCGGGGGCTGAATAAAAAGATCGTGAATCCGGTGGAAAAAGAGCGCAAATCGCTGCTCAGTTTCTGCCATGTTTTGGTGGGCGACGGCACCGTACCCGTGCAAACGTGGCTGGACAAGCAGGGCCTCACCCAGATCCAATGCGGCCTGGTTGGCTTGGCTCATGCCCGCGATATTTTCGCGCTGCACCTTGATGAAACGGGCCTGTTGGACTTCAGAGGCATTATTTTGTCCGACGAATCGAATCAGGTGGCTCTCAGCAGCATTACGGAAGGCCACGTTCCGGCGGCGCACCTGTACGTGAACCACGACGGCTATTCGTACTACTGCAAAAGCTACCGCGAGTACTGGGAATGGGTTTCAACACGCAACGACGCCCGCTACCAGAATACCCTAGACCACGGTAAAAACTACGACGCCAAAAACATGATGCACACCATCCGGCTGCTCGATATGGCCGCCGAGATTCTGGAGCGGGGCGAGGTCATCGTGCGCCGCCCCAACCGCGACTACCTCCTGCAAGTCCGCGCCGGTGATTTCGACTACACCGATTTACTGGAAAACGCCGAACAACGCGTTGCCCAAATTGATACCCTTGCCGCCAACAGCCCCCTCCCCGAAACACCCGATTTGGCTCAGATTGAAACGACGTTGGTGCAGATGCGGCAGGCGTGGTATGGGCGGTGAGTCTTGCCTTACAACGCCAGCAGATTACACCCCCGCACGTCGGAGTTATCGAACCGCCCGATGATGCGAAAATGGCCGTCTGTACCCACGTATTGGCCTAAATCCTGCGTTTCAACGAAGGCGCACGAGTCCAGATTGGCCAGGTCGATCACGTTGACACCGCCGGTCTGGCGGGTAGCCGACGCCGTAGCTGGGTACATATGGAACGGGTCATTGAGGTCACGGAGGAATACGCGGAGGGTGGCGCTGGGGGTAAAAACACCCTCGCCGGTAGAGTACGCCTGCGAGAGCAACTCGGTCATGCCGTATTCCGAATGAATGGCCGGACGGTGCAGGTGCTGCGTGAGTTCGGCGTGGACTTCTTCGCGGAGCATTTCGCGGCGGCGACCTTTCATACCCCCCGTTTCCATCACCACAAGCTGCCCATTTTGGGCCAGAAAGGCCAGATCAGGGGTTTGTTCTACCCAATCCAATAAGCCAAACGTGACGCCAATGAGCAGGATCTTTCGCCCGTCGAGGTGGCTGGTGAGGTGGCGCAGGTGGCTGGTCAGGGCCGCGAAATCGGATAAGTAAAAACCGGACAATTCCGAGCCGCACTGCTCCATAAACCGCTGAACCATATACACCAGCGACGAGTTATTTCGTTCAAGATACGATGGCAGCAACCCCAGTACGTGGTACCCGCTGAGTGGCCCGTAAATAGCCTCGAACGTGCTGGTACAAACGGCATCGTAAAGGGTCAGGTCCGTTACGAAATGGCGGCTGGTGGCGGGACCGGTGGTACCGCTGCTGGCGAAAACAGTAGGTTCTGCGTGTACCTCAGCGGTAGAAATCAGTAACTGGTGCGACTTGAAAAACCGGATCGGCATAAACGGAATCCGGGTCAACGATTGTACAGTTTCGGGGTCACGGCGCAGGTGATGCAGGTATTCGGCGTAGGTAGCGTTATGGCGGGCCTGATACCGAAACAGATCAATTGCCAACTCGGTAAAAGTGGCTTCAGAAACGGTCAGGATGCGTTTTCGAAGTTCAGAACGCTGATCGGATAGGGGCAAAAGCACAGTAAATTAGGGTCAGAAGGAGCGATATCGATTCACTAACAGGATGCGTAAACAACTAATTCAGGGATTGGTACTGCTGGTAGTACTGGGCACGGCGATCACCGCCTGTTTTGTGGAACCCAACTACAGCGACACGCCGGAGATTCGGTACTTATCGCTGTCAAAATATACCCTCGAAGCAGGCACGGGCGTGGGCCGTCCCCGGCGCGACTCACTGATCGTGACCATCAATTTTCAGGATGGCACCGGCGATCTGGGCGAAAACACGCAGGATACGGCCCGGCAACGGACGGTATTCGGTAAAGAAACCTGGGGCAATTACGAGATTAAGACTTTTCAGTTGGTTGGCCCCAACAAGTATGAAGAGCTACCGCTGGCCGTATTGTCGAAATTATATTTCCCAAAACTCACCCGCGACGGGCAAAAAGGTTCGATTGAAGGCATACTCGATTTCAGCCAGATTTTTCCCTACCAGCGTAACTACAAACTGGTGCCGGTCAAATTTCAGGTCCGCATCCGCGACCGTGCCCTGCGCGTGAGCAACGTCATCGAAACCGATACGTTGTCTGTGCCAGTGAATGGACGGTAGGGGTCTATTTCACTTTCGGCCCCCTTAACTTCAGCAACGACGGGCGTTTGCGGCGGGGTTCTTCCAGTTCGGGTAGTGGGCCGGGTTCGCGGTGAAGCACAATCCGGAACGTAGTACCTTTGCCAATTTCAGATGTTTTCACGAACAGTCGCCCATTGTGGTAATCTTCCACAATACGCTTTGCCAGCGTGAGGCCTAATCCCCAACCCCGCTTTTTGGTGCTGTAGCCCGGTGCAAACACTTTAGTCATGCTCGCTTTGGTCATGCCTTTGCCCGTATCGGTGATGTCGATGCCCACTTCATCGTGGGGCAACGGGAGTAACCGAATGCGCAGTTCACCTACGCCAGCCATGGCATCGACGGCGTTTTTGCAAATGTTTTCGATTACCCACTCAAACAGCAATCGGTTGATACGCACCAGCAGGGTGGCGGGCAGGCTGCTTTCCACCGTCATCTTTACCTTGGTCGAAATGCGGCGGGCCAGGTAGTCCGTGAAGTGCGCCACCACCTCGTCGAGGTTTTCGTCTTTGAGCGTGGGCACCGAACCAATGCTGGAGAAACGCGCCGTGATAGTTTCCAGGCGGTTGACGTCCTTTTCAATCTCGTCCGTTACTTCGGCTTCGTAATGGTCCGGGTCGGTGCGCATATAATCGACCCAGGCCATTAACGACGACAGGGGCGTACCCAACTGATGGGCCGTCTCTTTAGCCAGCCCCACCCATACCCGGTTTTGTTCAGCCCGCCGCGACGAGCTAAACGACAGGTAAGCAAGTATACCCAGGGCAGTCAGCGTGGCAATGAGGGCAAACGGAAAATAGTTTAGCTGCCTCAGCAACAGCGAGTTATCGTAGTAAATAAGTCCAAAATTTCCGTCTTTCAAATCCACCCGGATCGGGTAGTGATTTCGGCGCATCTTCTCCTTTTGCGCTAACAGGTAAAGCCGGGTCTCTTTGACCGAAAGCCCTTCCGGCAGGTCGATATTCCGGCTTTCAACAGGCTCGTTGTGCTCATCGATATAGATGGCAGGAATAGCATTGCTCTGGTTAGCCTGAATGATACCATCAACGATCAGGTTTATATTTTCCTGATTACCAGCCGTTTGAAAAACATATTTCAGCGCACTGGCGTACAATTGCATGTATTGCTCTTCCCGCGCTTCAAGCTTTGTGATGATCCGGTTGGTAAACAGCAACGATCCCGTTCCCACCAACAGCAGGTTGACGGCAACGATGATTTTGAGAACGTTATTCTGGTTATAAATATCGAATGACTTCAGCATGGGCATTGGCGGACACCGCTTGATGGACGTGACCACCAACGTTTATTCAACAGCGTTTACGTTTACTCACTTTATCTAACGTACAGACGAACCGTAACGTACCTATGCGTGTTTTTTCAGTACGGAAGTTAGTTGGATTTATCGAAGAAACGAACCGTTATCTGTATTCGTTCTAAATAGCCTCCGTTCACCGCCGCCGGTTTACTCTACCCCGTTTGTGGCGTAATTTTGTTTTCACGTTTAGCTGTTGTCTAAGCGTATTAGCTATGTTCGACGTTTTTAAATCGATAAGTCTGTCGCACAAAACAGCCCCGCTGGCTGTTCGGGAGCGAATTGCACTCAACGAAGATGAAGCCAAGCGGCTGATGCTTCGTCTGCGCGACATACTCGGCCTCGCTGAGTTGATCGTGGTCTCTACCTGCAACCGCACCGAAGTATATTATACTGCCCAAGAAGATCATAACGAAACGATCATTCGCTTGTTGCTGATTGAAAAAGGGCTGACCGATACCGACGAATACCTCCCCTATTTCCAGCAAATGGTGGGCCACGATGAGGCCGTGCGTCATCTGTTTGCCGTTTGTGTGGGGTTGCACTCGCAGGTCATTGGCGATATGCAGATTCCGAATCAGGTGAAGCACGCCTACCAATGGTCGGCGGATCTGGACCTTGCGGGGCCGTTTCTGCACCGGCTGATGCACACCATCTTTTTCACCAACAAACGCGTTGCGCAGGAAACATCCTTCCGCGACGGGGCCGCGTCAGTGTCCTACGCCGCCGTTGACCTGATCGACGAGCTTGTGGGTGAACCCCGCTACGGCGGAGCAGGCTCAGCAAACCCGACGGTGCTGGTGGTGGGGCTGGGCGAAATTGGGGCCGACGTTTGCCGAAATCTGGTGAACCGGGGCATCAAAAATATTACGCTCTGCAATCGTACCCGCTCTAGGGCCGAAGACCTCGCCAACGAACTGCATGTGTACTTCGCTGATTTCGATCAGCTTAGCAGCGAAATTGGTCGGGCCGACGTAATCATTTCGGCAGTACAACGCGACGAACCGCTCTTCACTCCTGCCTTGCTGGGCAATTTGCAGGTGCTTACCTTCAAATATTTCATCGACCTCTCGGTGCCGCGCAGCGTCGACGCCGCCGTGGAGCAGATTCCGGGTGTGCTGGTCTACAACATCGACCATATCCGCAACCGGGCCGACGAAGCCCTGAACCGCCGCATCGCCTCCATTCCGCAGGTAGAAACCATTATTGATCAGAGCATTGCCGAATTCGGTGACTGGTCGAAGGAGATGATGGTATCGCCCACGATAAACAAGCTGAAGAACGCACTGGAGCAGATTCGGAAAGAAGAGATTGCCCGGCACCTGAAGAGCCTCAGCCCCGACGAGTCAGAGCTAGTAGAGAAAATCACAAGGGGCATCATGCAGAAAGTGCTGAAACTACCCGTGTTGCAACTAAAAGCAGCCTGCAAACGGGGCGAAGCCGAAACAGTGATCGACGTGCTCAACGACCTCTTCAACCTCGAAGGCCAATCAGCAGAAGTTTAAATTGTTTGCTCCATAAAATCCTGCCTGAGCAACAGGTAGGCGCATTCATATTGACTACGTAGCGTATTATTGTGGGAAATAGTCGGCTATTTATGCCTGCCCACTTGTTAGAAATTCCAGTTAATACTCAGCCGTATTTGACGTGGAAGTAGACTCACTTGATACCTTATTATAGAGAAATCAGTGGTCGTAGTTTGATCAAATAACGCTTCATTCGTCAAATTATTTACTACAATATTGAGTGCATATTTTTTACTGACTGGTGTATAATCCATCCTTAAATCAACGAAGTGAATTGTATTTGTATTGAAAGTAAATCTTGGTAGGTAGTATTGAGAGTATCCAGAAAAGAACCATTCTTTTGAAAGTTTTGCCATCAGCTTAAATGAATTATTTGCTGATGTATTAGTAAAGCCAGTTTGCTCAGAGCTGCTGGATCGAGAATGGGCAAACGTAAACGTATTTTCAATATTTATCGGTGAGCTAAAAGCGGACTTTACAAATAATTCACCATTCAAATTAAGAACGCTATTATCTCTAATCTGGGAACCATTTACTATATTTTGGTAAGAATTTTGACTAGTTTGAGATGAAAATTTAACTGTTGAAGAAATGCTGCTTATAAATTTAGAAACAGATGCATCAAAATTTATACTCGTGTTATTGATAGTTAGGAAATAGTTTTTGATATTTATATTTGAATTTGTGATTGTGTAATCTGAAAAATAGCCTCCTTCGTGTGAATTATAACCGACGCTTGAACTAAATTGGTAAGCTTTCTCTAAATTATAATTAGTAAAATTCAGTCTGTATGCTAATTCCTTTTGAGGCGTCAAATCTGGCAGATTAGAAACTAGCGAACGATTATTAATCAGTACCGGCTGGCTGAATAAATTGATGACGCTATTAGGTTTACGTGAAAATGAAACGGAAGCGTTGATAGTGGAGTATTTGGTTGTTCGAAATGTTCCTGATAAAGTGGGCTGTATCAGAAGATTAGATCCTATCTTGTTCGGGTCACTACCAGTTTCTAATCGCTGCGTTAACTGACTGATATTAACAGAGGAGTTTAGATAGAATTTCCCTAACTCAACTTGATGACTTGCTGATAAATAGGCTAGAGCTTGCGAATAGGACAAATCGTTTCTACTCAAACTCGCTAAACGAGCCGGAGTACCTTCTTTGGCCATAAGTTCGCTCAAAAATCGGTTATAACTAACATCGTATCCAATTGTATAGGCATATTTATGATTTCTATTTTTACCTATCAATGTTAAGTCAGCTAGAATATTATTTTTCTTGAACCAGCTTTGTTGATTAATAGTTGACAAAAATTTGCCTAGAATATTAACTGAATCTATCGAATACAGTTGTGGCGTGCTATTTGAATTATAAGACACCCTAAATTGAAGAGCACTAGACTCGTTAATCTTTCCAGTATATAATAATTTTTGGCTGATATAGTAGCTTTTTGTGTCAAGGTCTGATAGAGTATATGGGATTATGTTTGTACGAATTTCTGTGGGCGTGCTTATGTGCTCATAACTATAACGCATATCATACTCCAATAATGATTTTTTAGTAAGATTAAATTTAATGTAAGCATCTCCACGATATAATGTAGGCTTCTTTATTATTCGTGTAGTATCAAGATTTCTAATAACTGTATCACCAATTAAATTCTTGACATCTAGTAGCTGTAGAGATTGGATGACGTCTTTCTGAAAATAAAAATTAGTCTTAAAGGTGAGTTTATTAGTTAAGCGCACAAGTTGATTGTAATTTCCAAAAACCTGATTATTTAAATTTACTCGTTCAGCATCCAGCGACGTATTGAAACTATGTTCATCAATTAGTTTATTCGCCAAAATATCTCGGCTTTTTAGTTGCTCAACGCTTTTTGTATTGGTGAAATAGTCACTTGGACTATCATTAAGTCCTACATTATTGGTGGAGAAAGAACCGAATGATTTATAATTAGAAGTAATGCCCAACAACGTAGAATTTATATAACGTGCTAATCCTCTATCAGATGAGAATTGGCCTATACCGCCATCAGCACTACCTGAGAAGCCAAACTTGCCTTTCTTTAATTTAAGATTTAACGCTACTTTTCCATCTTTCTCTATTCCTCTTAAGAGCGGATTAGCTGAATAGTTGTCAATAGCTTGAATTTGATCAACCATGTTGACATTAATATTTTTCGTACCGACAGAATAATTGTGATCAAATAAGTTATCACCCTCAAGTAGGACCGTTTCGACAGATTTACCTTTATATTTTATCTCACCTGACTTCTCATTAACTTCTACACCAGGTAGCTTTTTTATAATTTCCTGAATTTTTCGTTCATTCCCATCTTTATATGAGTTAACGTTAAAACTAACCGTATCGCCTTGAATCTGGAAAGGAAACCGCTTCGATACCACCTTGACTTCTTGAAGTTCGATAATAGCTTTCTCTAATTTAATCGATAATTGATACGTACTATCTTTATCAGTAATCTCAAGCTGAGATAACACCGTTCTATATCCAGTCGCTTTTACTTCCGCAAAAAGAGTCTGGTATTTCTTTTTTAGTTTATACTTTATGATCCCATTACGCACGGAAACAAACTCATCAATCTGCTCTGACTTGATATCCGATTTAAATACTACGTAAGCATTCGTAACCAACGAATCATTGGTATCTTTGATTGTACCGGTAATTAATTGCGCCCGAGCCGTCTTTGTTAATGACAGGACAAGCAGCAGGGAAAGGAAGCATTTCAAATTGATAGTTTTTCTTTATTCAGTTGTCACATACTGATTAATGAATTGACAATTCCATACAGATTAAGGCTAAATCTTAATCCTTCCATCAGCGGCTTAACTCATTGTATCCAATATCTTCAATAAGTGGGTAGGTAAATTTTATCGTCATGATATCATTACCTCCTATAGCTGAAGGGGCCGAAGCACTGGCTGACTTCATCCGTTTCAATTTATTCAGATCATGTTCTTTTCTAAGCGTAATATATTCCGTCCATGAAACCACTGTTTTATCCTGTGTTGGGGTTACTGTCAAGTTGGTTTCTTTGCTAACGGTTAACTCGGTTGCCTGAAATATATACTGTTTCGTCTCATTCTGGGCATATACAATAAGGCCTGGCAAGCCGTCAAATTTCCAAGGGCCTCCAGTAACTCCAAACGCATCTGTGAAAAATACAGTCCATTTTTGCCCTCGATGTTGCGTGGTGGCAATCTTACATTTCTTCTCGAAAAAAATTGTGTCTTTTGGGCTAATATCCCAATTCATTAAATCAATATTTTCTTTAATTATATATTCATTTCTGCCGATATGGTCATTCGATAACATAGTATTAGATGCGTATTTTTTTATCAGAAACTTCGGCTTAATTTTGCCTAAAACTCGTATTACACCACCAAGCTTTTCTTGCTTTAAACCATCTTCTTCTGTTTTTTCGCTGCTGTTAAATTGTTTTAAAAATTTTCTATCTATTAACACATACTCCGATGACACAGGGACCAATGTTAATTTATGAAATTCTACTAGTCCCAAAAATGCATCTCCTGGATTAGTGAAAAAACTATACTTTACTTGAACTGATTGACCCGTGCAATAAGTCAAGCTTGTCAATATAAAATACAAAATAGAAAGACAATACTTTTTCATGATATTAATCAGCAGTTATTTATTTAGAGAGTTGTAGGTTGACTGCTTAGAAATGCACAGTCAACCTACATATTTACTGTTCGTTAGCAGCTTTCACAGCTTCACGTAGTTTCGCTGCACAATTACTTGCCGCGCCGCCAGTACTCCACCCCCATGCCGAACATGTAATCGTTGCTGTAACTCCGGTTGAAAAGTCTGTGTACGAAACTGAACATGAAACAAAGTCAGGAAATATCCGCTGGACATCATCAGGCAACGCTTCGCTTGAAATAAGTGGGATACTCACTTCTGCCTGTATTAGTAAAGGAGAACAGTTGGCGGTTACGGGCTGTGCGGCTTTTGTGTCAACTTGCTTTGAGTAGCCAATAAAAGCGACTCCTGACAGTAACCCGACAAGGATAATCTTTTTCATAAAAGGATTTGTAAAACGAGTTTAGCCTACTCTCACGCTTTTCAGCATCTGCGGTCAAATATATGTTGACATTTGCAACTACGTAATTCAAAAAAAAAAAAAACAAGTGTTTCTACATATTTTTTTGTGATTATTAAAAAATAATTGCTTAAGTTATATAAATTATTCAAATAGTCATATCAAGTTATAAATTTATGCCATTCGTAGGTAATCGTATCATTTACCTACTATGGTAAATTGCATATCTAAAGGTGCTTCACTAACCTCTAGAAGTTGCTGTCGGGCAGATTTAGAATGCTCCAGTTAGCGATATATACCACCTCAAGTACCTTATTCTAAGTTGACCTCTGATACCTGAAAAGGCCCTGCCACGTCGGTTCAGGACTTTTTTTAAGCACTTTAGATGGAGGTTTCCACATGGGTTAGCTTCGCGCAGAAATCTCTATCTAAAGTACTTCGCTGTCCTCATAACATTCATGTCTCCATTCCCCATCACGCTGCTTGCTGGCACGCCGATCTGGCTCCATCAGATTGATCTGGCCACCTATGCCCGGCTGGCTGCGGAACGGGATATGACGTTTTTCTGCCAGCAGCTTACTAACGAATACGCTGCCAGGGGTGAACGGATCATTCACCTCTGGGACGACGTAACGCGCCAGAAACCCGCCGTGGTAGCCTCGCGGTTACAAGCCTTACAGGGAAAATCGGTGCGGGTACCGGGGCGGCTCACGGTGGCGCGGCGCATCGATAAAACCGCGGCGATGGCCTTCCTGGAAATCAATCATTTGCAGGTGCCACTGCCCGGTAAGGTGCGCTACGGCCTGTTTTTGCCCGAACGGTACTACCGCTTGTTGCCCGACGATTATCGCGCCACGATGCCCCCTAGCGAGGCACTTTTGGCCGTGGCTACCTTTGCCCAACCCCGCCAAATGACCCGGCAACAACCCCCGCAACGCTCTGCCGAACTACTGCGCATGGCTAATCGACTGGGTTGTACGGTAGTGGGCGGTGTGGCTAAGTTGTTGACAACCTACGGCAGAAGCCATCCCGCCGACAACCTGATGACCTACGCCGACCGGGACTGGTCAGCCGGAGGCAGTTACCTAAAACTGGGCTTCACCGCTCAGGGCGACACCCCACCGCAGCCGTGCTGGATTCGTCCCGACGAAGGCATCCGCTACACCCAAAATACGCTCCCGGCCAGTGTCACCGAGGCCAACGCCCGCCTACTGGGATACGTACCCGTTTTCAACGCCGGTAGTCGTAAGTTTGTGAAATGACCCGCCCCATCCCCACATCTGAATATATCAAAGGGCTTTTGCGCCTAGTGCGGGTGCAGAACCTCCTGATTGTGGTGGGTACGCAGTATCTGGCGCGGGTGGCACTCATTGGCCCACGGCAAGACTGGCCCCGGCTGCTGCTGGAGCCCAAGCTATTCATGCTAACCCTCAGCACTGTCTGCATTGCCGCTGCCGGGTATATTATCAACGATTATTTCGACGTCAAAATCGACATCGTCAACAAGCCCGAACGGGTCGTTATTGGCCGGTATCTGAAACGGCGCTGGGCTATGACGGCGCATCAGGCGCTCAATGTGCTGGGCTGTGCGCTGGGGTTGCTACTGAGCCGGTGGGTATTTGCCATCGACGTGCTGTCGGTATCATTGCTGTGGTTCTATTCGGCCAACCTGAAGCGGCAACCCTTTGTGGGTAACTTCACCGTCTCGTTCCTGACGGCCCTGTCGTTGCTGATTATGGCCGTTTATTACCGTCAGAACATCGATTTGCTATTGATCTACGCCGCCTTTGCGTTTGTGGTGACGCTGGTGCGCGAGGTCATCAAAGACATGGAAGATGTTCGTGGTGATGCCCGCTACGGTTGTCGCACCCTGCCCATCATCTGGGGCCTGCGCCGCACCAAGCAATTCCTGTATATCCTGATTGCTTCGTTTATACTTACCCTTTTCCTAATTGCCGATTCGCTCCAAAACCCGAATCTGGGCTGGATTTTTATGTTGCTGCTGATTCCGGTGGCGTGGCTGGTCTACAGCCTGGTATGGGCCGACACCCGCCGCGATTTCGCTTACCTGAGCAATCTCTGCAAGCTGATTATGCTGATGGGCGTGGTGAGCATGGTCTGGACTTAATCGCCTATATCATCGAGGCCGTTGACTAGGTCTTTCATATCGTCGATCAGGCGGTCGAGGCGCTCCTGCCCAATAATGCTGCTGAAATGGTCGTGGGCTTCCGTCATGCAGGTGTGCGCCGCGTGGAGCAGCTCAAAGCCACGGTCGTTCAGAAAAATCCGGCTGGCCCGGCAATCCTGCACATCTTTTTGGGTGTAGATGTAGCCCTGGTCTTCCAGCAGGCTCACCACCTTGCTCATCATCTGCTTGGTCACGTCGGCCTTACGGGCTAATTCGTTATTGGTAATGCCGTTTTCTTCGATGTTAGCAACCAATCGGAGGTAACTGAGTTTAAAGTCAGTGAACCCCATCTGGTGCAGGCGCGGCTCCATGAAGCCGTCCATGTACCGCTTGAATCGCCAAGTGATACGCCCTAACGACCGGCTGCGTATCTGCCGAAAATCAGCAAAATCAAAGAATTTATTGTCTGTATTCATGATTAAGTACGAAGCTACAACCCGCTCAACTAGGTTAACTAAAAATAAACGGACAAATATAGTCAACTTGCTTGACTTTTATAGTCAACTCGGTTTACCTTTGTTTGACTACTAACGAATGAATCGCCCGATAGGATGAGGGCACAACCACTTTTCCATCAGCATACCAATCAACCATGGCAACAGACAACGCTTCTCCGCTCAAAACCTACCTACCCCGTCTCATTGGGCTAGTAGTTTTAGTAGCCGGGCTTTATTGGGGTTTTACGGCTTACCGCCGTGGCCAACAGTTTGAATCGACCGACAATGCCCAGATAGAAGGCTCATCAGCCCCGGTGCTGGCCCGCGTGGCCGGTTATGTGCAGGTTGTTGACATTCAGGATTATGCGGTGGTAAAACGCGGCCAGTCACTACTTACCATTGACCCGCTGGAATATACCGTGGCGCTGCAACAGGCTGAAGCCGATTACCAGTCGACGCAGGCCGACATCAAAACCGCGCAGGCCGACATGGCCACCGCGCAGGCTAATTCGCGGCAGGTGGTGCAAAGCCTGAAAGTGGCCCAATCCACGGCCAACGTGCAGGCCGCCCGCCGCACCAAAGCCCAGGCCGACCTGCAACGCGACCAGAACCTGTATAACGACCAGTCGCTGACCCGCAAGCAACTCGACGATTCGAAAAGCACCGTCGATATTCAGGCCCGGACCTACACCGCCAACGAAGAGCAGGTAGGCCTGGCCCGGTCGCAGCAGGGTGTAGCGCAGGCGGGTATCCAGAAAGCACAGGCCGCCATCCAGAAAATGCAGGCCGTATTGAAGGTGAAAGCTACCGCAATAGCCGCCGCCAGACTACGGCTCAGCTACGCCAACATGACGGCACCCATTTCGGGAAAGATTGGTAAAAAGAGTGTGGTTATGGGCCAATACGTGCAGCCAGGCCAGAATCTGATGACCATCGTGAACGACAGTACGTTTTGGGTAGTGGCCAATTTCAAGGAAACGCAACTCGAAAAAATGCGCATTGGCCAGGAAGTAGACATCAAACTCGATGCCTATCCTGACCTCGACGTAAAGGGCCGCATTGCTTCGCTCTCTGAAGCCACCGGTGCCCGGTTCGCCCTGCTTCCTCCCGATAATTCGTCGGGCAACTTTGTCAAGATCACCCAGCGCGTTCCGGTGAAAATCGAGATTCTGAATCCCGAAAAGTATAAAGAACAACTCCGTGCCGGCCTCAGCGTAGACGCCGCCGTGCGCGTGGCGAAGTAAATTAGTCATGACAACAGCACTTCCCGCACCCGCGCCGTCGTATCCGGCGGGCTTTCGGCGGTGGATCATCGTGTTGACGGCCGTGACGGCCGCCATCATGGAGTTGATCGACACGTCGATTGTGAATGTGGGCCTGACCGACATTGCCGGTAGTCTGGGCGCTACCATCGAAGATGCCGCCTGGGTGGTCACGTCCTACGGTATCGCCAACGTAATTGTGATTCCGATGACGGGTTTTTTGCAGCGTTATTTTGGTCGGAAGAACTACTACATCGCGTCCATTATTCTGTTTACGGTGGCTTCATACGGGTGCGGCTTCGCCCCCGACCTCTGGACGCTGGTGTTCTTTCGCTTTATGCAGGGCATAGGCGGCGGGGCTCTGTTGTCTACCTCGCAGGGCCTGCTATTCGACGCGTTTCCGCCCCAACAGCGGGCGGTTGCCTCGGCGCTGTTCGGTTTGGGTATCGTGCTTGGCCCCACGTTTGGCCCCACGCTGGGCGGCTACATCATCGACAATTTTCACTGGAGCTGGATGTTCTACATCAACATTCCGGTGGGTATTGCCGCCACGTTCCTGAGCCTGAGTTTCATCGATAAAAAAGCCGACGAATACGACATCGACCGCAAGGCCATCAGCATCGACTGGCTGGGCATTATGCTCCTGGCGGTCAGTGTGGGCAGTTTACAATACGTGTTGGAGCGCGGCGAAAGCGACGACTGGTTCGACGACACCCTCATCCGTTACCTCACGGGGGCGGTCATTCTGGCCCTGCCGCTGTTTATCTGGTGGCAGTTGCGCGGCACCAAATCACCGGTGCTGGACTTGCGGGTGCTGAAAAACCGGAACCTGGCTATCGGGTCTATCCTGATGTTTATTGTGGGCTACGGTCTGTTTACCTCCGTACTGCTGTATCCCCTGATGGTGCAGCGGGTGGCGGGTTTCACCGCTACACAGACCGGACGGCTGCTGATTCCGGGCGGGGCCATTGCGGCTATCTGTTTTCCACTGGTGGGCAGGCTATTGAGCAAAGGCATTTCGCCGCGCTACGTCGTCATGGTTGGGTACGTGTTTTTTGCGGCATTCTGCTTTCTGATGTCTACCTACAACGCCGAGACCTCTGACGGTTACTACGTTCAGGCGCTGCTGATTCGGGGCGTGGGCCTGGCCTTCGTCAACGTGCCGCTCATCAACTCGTCGGTGGCGGGGCTAAAACCGCAGGAACTGCCAGCGGGCATTTCGTTCACCAACATGATGCGGCAATTGGGCGGGGCTTTTGGCGTGGCCATTACCAATACCTACGTGGCGCAGCGGGTGGCGTTTCATCGGGTAGGCCTGGTGTCTAACATTACGCCCGACAACCCGCTGGCTACCGACCGCATCAGCGGCATGACCCAAACGCTGACCGCCAAAGGCATGAACGCCCTCGATGCGGTAAGCGGCGCCTACCGCACCCTCGAACTGGCCGTACAAAAACAGTCGTTACTGCTGGCTTACCTGGACACATTCCGGCTGGCAGGCTTGTTTTTCGTGGTCTCTTTTCCTCTGTTATTCCTGTTAAGAAGCATCAAAATGGACGCCGCCACGGCCAAAGCCGCCGCCGACGCAGCGCACTAACATCAACTAATGAAATCATACCAACTCCTCCTTCTGTTGCTGCCGGGCTGTGCCATGGCGCAACAGGCCACGCCGTTGCCCGGCGATTTACGGGCGTTGCTGACACAGGCCACGGCTAACTACCCCGTGCTGAAACAGCAGGAACAGCAGATTCAGGCAGCCGGTTTACAGGCCGACATTGCCCGCACGGCCCTGCGCCCGCAGGTAGCGGCCAATGGGTCATACCTCTACCTGACCCCCGTAGCCCAGGCAACGTTGCCGGTAGACGGACGCAATGTGCAGTTGCGGTTTCAGCCTAACCACAACTTTAACGCCAACATTTCGGTGAGCCAGTCGGTCTATGATTTTGGCCGGACGAACGCCAACGTTCAACGGGCGGGCGACAATTTACAGGTGCAGCGCAGGCAGCAGGAACTGACCCGCCACAACCTGACGTATCAGGTGGCGGCGGCTTATTACGGCATCGGCTACATCCGCAAAAGCCTGGTTGTGCAGGATTCGGTGATCCGTACGGCGGCGGCCAACGTGCGTATTTTGGGAGCGCGGCTGCAAAACGGTGATGCCCTTCAGTACGACGTGCTGTCGCAGCAGGTACGGTTTAAAACGGCCCAAAACCGCAGGATCGACCTGCAAAATCAGCTTGACCGGCAGTTGGCGTTGCTCACCTACCTGACCGGCAACAACACGCCGGAGATAGGCACGGCGGCCCAGCAGTTTGGCGAGACCGTTCAGCCGTTTAACCTCGACGGGCAACTACAGACCGCACTGGCTACCAACAAGGACGTATTGGCCGCGCAGGACCGCGTTCGCGTGGCCCAGACCGACATCCGCATCGACGAACTATCGGGGCGGCCCACCATCGGTTTTTCGGGGTCTACCGGCTACCGGAATGGCTACGTGCCCGACGTAGATCAGTTGCGGTTCAACGTGGCGGCAGGGGTGTCTATCTCGGCTCCACTTTATGCCGGCAAACGGTATCGGTTGCAGAATCAGGCGGCCAAATATAGCCTCAGTGCCAGCCAGTATGCCGTTGAAAACGCCTCGGCGCAACTCCGGCAGCAACTGGCCCAACTCAACGCCGACATTGTGGCCAACCAGACGCGGCTACAGAACCTGGACACGCAGGTACAACAGGCCCGCAAAGCCCTGGAGTTGGCCCAAACCCGGCTTCGTAATGGGGTGATCACGGCGGTAGAGCTGGAGAGCGCCGAAACAGGCATCGAAGAAGCGCAATTGGCGCAGGTGCTTTACCAGTATCAGCTCCTGCTGAATCAACTGGAAATAAAGCGGTTGCTGGGCGATACGCTCTAATGGTTGCGGATAAGCCAATCCTTAAATTTTACAAAAATTTGCCCGACAGGCAATTTGTACAGACAACAAAATCAGCCGGTTGGCAGTTAAATCTGAAAAGCCGTTCATCGATACACAACATTTTCCATCCCTTCATCAATGACTACGAAAGCCCGCGTTATCGACATTTTAGCCTCGTTTGGCATCAACGCTTCCCAACTAAGCGGCAATGTTCACTTCACCCGCGATCTTGGCCTCGACAGCCTCGACACGGTGGATTTAATTATGCAATTGGAACAGTCTTTTGGCATCCGTATTCCCGACGAAGACTATCCCAAACTGACTACCTTCCAGGGCGTTCTGGACTACCTTGCCCAGGAACAACAAGTTGAAATAGCCGCATAAATCCGTTTGTTTTTAAACAACAAAAAGGCCCCAGACGCGCGTCTGGGGCCTTTTTGTTGCACCACAGGTATTAACCTACTTCACGCGCTCACCTGTGGCCGGTTGCCCCACGAAGCGCTCGAAGAATTCGTAGATGCGCAACATCCGGTCGATGCGCTGCCGCACATTGCCCGACCGGCTTAGTTCGTGCGTGGCCCCCGGCATCCGGACATACTCGACGGGGCGATTCAGGATTTTCAGGCTCTTGTACAGCATCTCTGACTGGATAATGCCCGTGCGGAGGTCGTTTTCGCCGTGCTTGATGAGCAACGGCGTTTTGATGTTTTGCACGAAACTATAGGGCGAATTAGCGTCCAGAATGGCTTTGGCACCCGCTTCCCAGGGATAGCCGAAGTAGTTGGGCACCAGGTTATAGGCGTTGCCTTCGCCCATGAATGTGGTAAGGTCATAGACGCCCCGCTGGGCAAAAGCCGCCTTGAACCGGTTGTCGTGCGCCACAATCCAGGCCGTCAGATAGCCCGCGTAAGACCCGCCCGTGATCACCTGTCGCGTGGTGTCTACCCAGCTTTCGCGGGCGGCGGCGGTAGCAGCGGCCAGCACGTCTTCGGCGGGACCAGTGCCCCAGTCGCGGACGTTGGCCCGCTGAAACGCCTGCCCATACCCACCCGACCCGCGCGGGTTGGCGTAGACCACGCCGTAGCCTTGGGCACACAGATACTGCAATTCGTGCCACATCGACGATTCGCCCGGACCCCACATGGCCGTGGGGCCGCCGTGCATATTCAGCACCAGCGGGTAGGTTTTCCCAGCCCGCAAGCCCGTCGGTTTCATGATCCAGTAGTCGATGGCCTGTCCTTTCGAGTTCGTATACACGTGCTTTTCGGGGTAACTGAGGCTTTTTCCGGCCAGCCAACCCGCGTTGGGCTGCTCGATCACCTGCGTATCCTGGCCCGTTAATGAACTCATTTCCAACGCCGACGGATCATTCACCGACGTAGTGGTATAGACCAGCCGATCTCCATTGGCGGCAAAGGCAGTGATGCCCCGGTCTGGCGCAGTCAGTTTGTCAACGGTGCCAGTTTGGGGGTTCAGGCGGTACAGCGGCACATCGCCATTGGTGGGAGCAATGAAATACAAGCTCTCGGCAGGGGTGGTGGTTTTCTGGCCCCGCGGCCGGCTGGCCGTTGGTGTGTTCATGGGTGCCCAGGCCAGGCTACCCGCCGCCCGGTCGAAGGCCACCAGTTTTGGGTTCGTGGCCGTGGTGCCGCTAAGGGTAGCCAAACCCAGTTGCGCAAAACCCACATCACGCGAGGCCCCGACCAGACACGCCAGCCAACTACCTGTTAACGAAGGCGTTGGGTTACCAAATGACTTACCCGCCTCGCTCAGTACTGGCGTGGTGGTGCCCGATCCGTCGGCACGGATAGCCACGATGGCGCTGTCATAGTCGCGGTCGGGGTGCTGGGCGGGGTCGCGGTCGGTAACGGCCAGAATGGTTTGGCCATCAGGCATCCAGACGGGGGCCAGGTAGGAGGCAAACCCCCGCGTGATGGGCCGGGGCGTGGCCCCTTCGCGCACGTCGATCACGTACACATGTTGGAACGAGAGCATCGGCTCGGTGGTCGATTCGCCCTGGAAGTTCATGCGCGTGATCACCTTCGCCTTTTTGTCGGTCTCGTCTTTGGCCAGATACGCCCGTATTTCGGCCAGCGACCCGTCGGGGTTGGGCTTGGCTGTGCTGCTTGTTAGGGCCGACAAAGACAAACCCGGTTTTTCGATTGACCACAACGGCCCGCGCTTACCCGGATTGAGCACGGTATCGGTCTGCATTTCGGCAAACGTGACACTGCTGGTAAACAGCAGCCGCTTACCGTCGGGCGAAAAAGTGGGGTTACTAGCTCCGTAGGGCACATTCGTGAGTGCGTAGGCCTCGCCCCCGGCCAACGGCATCACAAAAATTTGGGGTTTGCCTTTCACGTTTCGCACGAAGGCAATCTGCTGACTGGGCGCATTACCATTTGCTGGCCCAACGGGTTGCCAAACCGCCTGACGGGCACTTTCGACACCCCGCGTCAGGGCCACGGCGCTGCCCGGTTTCAGGCCGCTGAGGTAGATGTGGGTACGGTAGTCGAACTCATCGGGTGCGTCGGCCTGGGGTTCGATGGTTGTCAGCGTGTAGAGCACACGCGGGTCGGTATTGTTGCCGGGGGCGAGCTGGATGCCACCCACCTGCCGAATACGCGTGAGGTCGGTGACGAGTACGTGGCCCGTCTTACCCGCCGACTGAGACGTGGGTGGTGTTTGGGCAAGCACCAGTCGGGCACCTACCAGCCCCCACAGCAGTCCTATTGGTATAATTGATTTCATAGATGCAAGATAAAGAACGAACGAGCTAAGGGTGATTAGTGACCCGTGAAAGTTGCTTGTGCCGCTATTCTCTCTTAGCTCGTTTACACAACAAAGGGCAAGTTAATGCTTGGTTAAATGTGTTTATAGCCTGCAACAGTAAGCGACGTGTTGGTGTATAATACCACAATCACTGTGTGTTGTAAAAACAATTTATTGACAGTCAATACTTTAATACCAGATTAATATCCTTTACCGCTCAATAACATGAAACGTTTCGTCTACCTGCTCAGCGCTCTTTGTGCGCTTGGGGGCTGCAAACAACTGGTCAATGACACACCCGTGCCAGTGGTGACACCCGTTGAACTAACCCTGCCTGCCAACGCCGTTGTGCTAAATCCCCTGGGCTATACCCCCTTAGCTGCGCAGCTGCGTTTTTCGTCAGATATGATTGGGCGCACGTTCATTCGTGTTCACGGAAAGCATGGCCCCATTACCGCTGTCGAACACACGTTTTCCGACAAAAGCACAACGCATTCAGTACCCGTCATTGGCTTGTATCCCAACTTCAGCAACACCGTAGACGTGCGGGTATTAGGGGATAAAGGCGATACGCTGGCCCGCACTACGCTGACGATCACAACCGGCGATTTACCACCCAACATGCCCGTGACCATCACGGCGGCACCATTCAACGAAGCGGCGGTATCGCCCGGGCTGTTGCTGGTCAGCAGTTTCAGCACCCTGGGTACCAGTAGCCCGTCGACACCCTATTTTATGGATGCCTACGGCGACATCCGCTGGGTGTTGGATTACCGCAATCACCCTCAGCTTAGTAAACTCAGCTACGATGACGGTATTGACCGGTTGCGAAATGGCAATTTTATCTTTGGCGACATCAGTACCGCCAGCCTGTATGAAGTCAATTTGCTGGGGCAGGTCATTAACACCTGGCCGCTCACGGGCTATGCCTTTCACCATAACGTGAGCGAAAAACCAAACGGCAACTTCCTGGTAACCACCAGCAAAGCAGGTAGCAGCCGCGCTGATGGCACGCCTACCATTGAGGATTTCGTGGTGGAAGTAGACCGCAAAACAGGCCACATAGTTACCGAGTGGGACTTGAAACAATCGCTCGACGAAAACCGTATTGCCGAAGCCCAAAGCCCCATCTATAGCCCCAGCGACTGGTTTCATGCCAACTCAGTAATCCATGACCCCTCCGACAACACCATTATTGTATCGGGGCGGCATCAGGGCGTAGTCAAGCTCGATTATAACAACCAGGTGAAATGGATTCTGGCCGCCCATGCCAACTGGGGCACCAACAGACGGGGACAGGACCTGCGCCCCTACCTGCTTACTCCCCTCGATGCCAGTGGCCACGCCATCACCGACATCGCCGTGGTAAACGGGTCAGCCATCACTCCCGATTTTGAATGGAACTGGTACCAGCACGACCCCATCAGAATGCCTAATGGTGACGTGATGCTCTTTGACAACGGTGACATCAGAGAGTTCAGCCCTGATGCCGGCAAATACAGCCGGGCCGTTACGTTTCACATCAACGAGGCGAATCATACGGTAAGGCAAGGCTGGACCTATGGTAAAGAGCGGGGACTAGATACGTTCTCGCGGGTAATTAGCAGCGTTCAATTTATGCACGCCTCGAATCACGTGGTGTTTGCGCCGGGCTACCAGGTGCAGAACACCACGGGACGGGGTGGCAAAGTGCTGGAAATTGATGTTGCTACTAAAACTGTGCTCAATGAGATCAGTGTCTCATCGGCCAACGGCTGGGGCTTTCACCGGGTGAAAAAAATGTATCCCTACCCGGGTGAAGGAACCGAATAACTCCAGCAGACGGGTTTTTCAATACGTATTTAGTGCCGTATTTAGTGCCGTATTCAGTAACGTCATGAAGACAAAATTTAGATAAGATTGGGTTTGAGAGGGTACTACGCGCGCAAACTGATTGACAGATGGCAGGAGCAACACCAAGGGTTTATAAAAAGGCGGACTTTACCGCGTCAGCCGATATAGAAACAGGGCCGTACGCTGAATCAATAACGGAAACTCGCGGGTGTTCATGGTTTCTTCAATACTGTGCGCTCCCTTGCCCGATGCCCCAAGCCCGTCCAGGCAAGGTAGGTATTGGGCCACAAACGAGATGTCGCCTGCCCCGCGCAAACTTGGGTCGGTAGCGGCCACGGAGCCAAGGCCCATGTCGTGGCTAAGTGTGTCGAGTTGCTGGCGAAGACCGTCGTTGGCGGCCGTGGGTTCCATACCGGGAATGCCGTCGGCAAAGGTGATGGTGGCTTTGGTGAGGGGCAGGCTTTTGTCGACAATCTCGCGCATACGGGTGCGGGCCGACTCTTTCTGGGCTTCGGTAAGAAAACGCAGGTCGCCTTTTACCAGGGCCGTTCCCGCCACAATG
>JBBRMP010000040.1:0-32104 GCA_038230755.1 Cytophagales bacterium
GCGCACGGAGTCTTTACCTTTACTAAGCAGTTGAGTGAGCGTTAGCTGGTCGGCTTCCGACAAGACAAACGGTATAGCGATTTGGCCCATATCGCAAAGCTATCTACTTTACTTCATTCATTAAATTGGAAGAGTACTAGTCCAGATCTTTGACCAGTTTATTGCTCCCTTGCTCCTGCCTGAGCCAACTCAGCAGTCGTAGGGCAGGAGGCACAATCAATCGACACCCATGGTATTTTCACTGACGGCAATTGATGAGGCAGGGCAGACCCGCGACTTCTTTTGCCAGGTAGAAAATATCGAGGTTGGATTTGACGTATTGAGTGCCGTTGCCGCCCTAGGCCACATTCTGCTCAAAGCGCAGGTACTGGAAGGGGATAAACTAACCTCATTCCCCACCGAGGTATTCGATGGCGTGCCGTTCTCGGAAAATATCCGACTTTTAGAAAAAGACTGGAAGGAAATTTTAAGTTAGTTAACCAATAGCAAGGCAAGTTCCATGGAAAATAGACTGGTCGATTACTGTACTGTTTATCTCAGTTCGTCAGTAGGACTGTTAGTCGAAAATAGTTTGGCTGACATTCTCCAAAAAAGCCGTTCTAACAATGCAACATTGGGCATTACAGGGGTCTTGCTGTACGTTAACGGTAGTATTATTCAGGTACTGGAGGGGGAAAAAAAGGCCGTTGACGCGTTGTATAGCCGAATAGAGCAAGACCCGCGCCATAGGAATGTGGCCCGTGTTTTAAACAAACCAATTGACCATCATCTATTCGGTGACTGGAGTATGGGGTACGAAACGATTACGGCCAGTCAGTTAAAGGATATCAAAGAAATAATTGATGTAGATGCCAAACAAAGCCCTGTTTATTCGGCAGATGACCACGTTATTCTGAAGACATTAAAGGTGTTTTATGAGAATAACCGTCTCCGATAACGGCTTTTTCAGTTGTCTGGCTGCCCGTTCGGAGTTGAATTCGTATGTGTCATTATCTGTCAATTCAGCCAGTTGTAAGCATTGCCTCTTGTAATTGATTGATAAACTTACTTTTACCCTCCCTCTGGCCTATTTTTTGCTCTATAATCGTAGATGATTTTACTATTGGATGGCCTGTTCGTGACCGTTCACTCAGTGACTCGTCTATAGAAAAGTGGCCAATACCGAAGTACAACTCCGTAACGTCATAATGAAAAACTGGGCATTTCCTCTGCCTGTTGTTGCGCTGCTTTTACTGGCACGTCTGGCAACTGGTGCCGCAGACCGCCCACTGCCACCCGTCTATTTCTGTGGCGAAGTGGTGCCCCTGCATGAGGAGGCGGTTGCTCGTCGGCTTATTTCAGCCCTGGCCCGTAATAACAGGCAGACGGCAGCGCTTTTCAGGATGCGGCAACGGGCAGCGTCGTTTTTTCCGATTATCGAACCCATCCTGGCCCGTTACCAGATTCCCGCCGATTTTAAGTACCTGCCTTTGGTAGAAAGCTCGTTGGTAGGCCGGGCGGTGTCGCCGAAGGGAGCAGCGGGCTACTGGCAATTTATGCCCGCTACGGCCCGTGAGCTGGGTTTGGCGGTTGATAATGGCACCGACGAGCGGCTGAATCTGGAAAAATCGACCCATGCCGCCTGTCGCTATCTACGTTACCTGCACCAGCAACTGGGGTCCTGGACGCTGGCCGCCGCCGCTTACAATAATGGCATTGGTAACCTGCTGGGCAGCATTCGTCGGCAACAGAACCGCAACTATTATTACCTCCGCCTCAACGCCGAAACTGGTAAATACCTCTACCGGATTCTGGCCTTTAAGGAGCTATTCAACAACTACCAGCACTACCGCAACGAACTGCCACAACAGTTGCTGGCCAGCCTGCAAAAGCCGGTGCAACAGGAAACGCCCGCCGAAGCCGAGAATGTGCTCTTTGACGAGGGCCTGATGATCAACCTAGAAAAGCAGGCCGTTCTGGCTGCGCCCAATCCCAGGGCTGACCTCACTGCTCCCGACGAACGCCCCGACGACCTGCCTCTGCCCAACGCCGCCGACGTATTCCGGGGCGGAATCAAGGCCAAACTCGCGGAAGCCGGTGCCTTGCAGCGCGGCGGTGTATGGGTGTTTAACCTCACCCGCAACGGCATCGCTAACGACGTAGCCGTGACCGAGGGCGACCGGCTTTATGCCATTGTGGAAGACATTGATACCCAAACGGGTCGCGTCTATTTCCGCGCCGATAAACTATATACGGTTGGTAATCAGCAGACTATGGTGCTGCCACTGGCCGCAGTCGATGCCTCGACGGGCCGGATGGGCATCAAAATTCCTGACGTAGACCAGATGAAGGCCGGGTGGACGCTCACCTGGAAAGCCTTATAAACCAACGATATTACTACAGCCCGGCTAAGGCCCGTTCCGATGCAGCCCATCGTGGAACGGGCCTTTCTGTTTTTGGGCGCGTCAGTGCTGTTTCAACCACTCGAAATAGTCGCGCTCCACGGCCACGCCATTATATTCTTTGCTAACTACTTTTCCGTCAGGCCCGTACGTCAATTTATAAAACGTGTGGTCGTGGTTGGGATACGCCTTTACGGTGAGGTTGGTCTTGCCGCGTCGGGCAAATTCGAGGGGCAAAATGTCATTGGACGTAGATGCCACGTCGGCGGTGCCGTAGATGATGAGGATCGGGATCTTCAGCGATAGCAGGTAATCGAGGTTATGACCGTGGGAAAAGGAATAGGTGGTTTTGTAGGGGTCGCCGCCCTGTGCAGTAGTGTTTAGCGAATCGCGGCAAACAGCGGCCCAAATCTGTTGCAGGCCTTCAACACTGCGTTGGGCCTCTGCCTGCGTGTACTCTCCCGTATACCCTTTAAACCGTTCTTCACGAATCTGTCCCTGCATCCGGCCATCGAGAGACCCAGATAGAGACCCAGATATGGCAATCAGATGAGTGATGGCGGGGTTGGTGTAAGCCGTTTTTATCGCCACCTCATACCCCTCCGAACCACCTACCAGCATCACCCGCCGGGCGTCGGCCCAGGGCTGTTTTAGCACGAAAGCCAGCACCGCGTTGGTTTGCCGAACGTAGTAGTCGAGGTAGTTATGTTGCAGATAATGAGGTGGATATATGGTCGTTTCGGGGTTGCCACGGGTGCTGAAGAGCGTATCCAGATACCCGTCGTTGACCAGTAGTGATATACCCGGCTTGGCAATCGTGATGCTATACTGATCAGCTTCGTGGTCATAGCAGGTGATGGGTAATTGGGTCAGCGACGGACGGTTAGTTGCCGGGTTTATCACAAACAACGGAATCGGTAATGACCCCTGCCGATACAGGAAAATGGGCTTCTTTTTAATCAGTTCGCCTTGTCTGGCATTCACCGCAAACGTGACCGAATCGCCCTCGAACGGGATGGTAAACGTAGTATAGCCACCCACATAACGGACCGTGTGCTGCGCCTGCATTGGCGAGCTATTCAGACAGAAAAGGAGCGCAAGTAGCGAGATTGGTTTCATAAAAACAGGGCGTTTCAGACACCACAAATGTGGCCTGTCTGAAGCAGACCGTATCGTTAAGCTTTGTTAAATAGCGCGTTTACAACAGCCTTACGCTCAGTTTCACACACGAACCAAAACGGACCAGCGTTAGTTAGTACAGAGCACCACCCAGAAATTGCCTTGAAATCAGAATCACTCATACGTAACTCGTTCATTTTGAGCAGTTTACTGTTTTTAACTGTTGTACAATTCTCCGATGCGCAGTCGAAAGCTAAAGTGAAAAAGGACGGTCACAAGGTCGTTGCCAGGACCGTTTTGCCTTCTCCGAAACCCATTCAGCGTACCAACTTTGCCGGTGAACTTGTGCCCACCGAACAGGGCGATGTAGCAACAAAACTGGCCATTGCGCTCATGAACACGTCGGGCTATGCCAAGCGGGTGCAGTTGTTGCATCAGCGGTCGGCCCCCTATTTTGCGGTGATCGAACCCATTCTGGCCCGCCATAAAGTCCCCAACGATTTCAAGTATATGCCGCTCATCGAGAGCAATTGGCAGGCCACGGTGGTGTCGTCGGCAGGAGCGGTGGGGTACTGGCAGTTTATGGACGAAACCGCCAAAGACATGGGTATGCGCATCGACGCGGGCAACGATGAACGTACCGATCTGGTGAAATCGACGGAGGCGGCGTGCCGGTATCTGACCTCACTGCATAAGCGCCTCGGCTCCTGGACGTTGGCGGCGGCGGCCTACAACGGCGGCATGGGCATGATTGAAAAGAAGATGGTGCGGCAGTCTACGCGCAGCTATTATGACATGACGCTCAACCCCGAAACCGGCTATTATCTGTATAGAATGCTGGCTATGAAGGAGTTGCTCGTTAATCCCGGCAAATACGCCAGCATGAGTACCAGCATGATGGCCTACCTCGATGACCCCTACGAGCGCGAACAGCAGCAGGCCCGCAAGATGGGCTGGCTCGTTGACGAAGACCCCGAACTGACCGGCACCGCCATCGACGCGCCCGCACGAGGTAGCGAAGCCGCCGTGATGGACAGCGTATTGAACGACCTGTTGGCCAAACGTCCCAAAACGCCCGTCGTGTTTATGGGCGAGGTGGAAGCCAAGCTCCAGAAAGCCGGGAAAGCCGTTCTGGGCCAAAGCTGGGCATTCACCGTAAGCCAGGATGCGCAGGTCGGCGATGTCGAACTCAAATCTGGCGACGCGCTCTACGCCGTCGTGGACGAAATAGATAACCGGGGCCAGATTTTCCTCCGCGCCACCCGCGTCATTTCCGCCGAAACGAAGGAATCAACACCTTTGACCCTCTCGGCTATGAACCCCGCTACTGGTTTGCTGGGTATTCCGTTACCGAAGCAATTACAAGGCTGGACGGTGCAGTGGAAGACGGAATTTTGAGTAGCAAGTTGAGCCATAAAAAAGGCCCCGCAGGACATTCCTGCGGGGCCTTTTTTATGGCTCAACTTGCTACTTTACAACTGCGGCTGTTGGGCAGCAACCTGATCCATCGTGTGGTCTACTTTGCGGTTGCGCATGAAGAACCATAGGCCCGTGAAGGCTACGATCAGAATAATGGGGAACGTGGTCATTTTGGCCAGCGTAGCCTGTCCGGCGGCCAGTTCCAGCGCGTCGCCAGCCTTACCCGCCGCTGCCTGTATTACCCGCTCACCGTCGAGCCAACGACCGATGATTGGCTGGAAAATAGAGGTCGAGAACATGCCCACGCCACCCACAATCGACATGCCCAGGGCACCACTCAGCGGAATGCGTTCAGCCACAAAACCGATCATGGTTGGCCAGAAATAGCACACGCCAATGGCGAAGAAAACGGCGGCTACGTAGGCCATCGCCCCGGTTTGCGTGCTGAACAGGTAAATGCCAATAGTGGCGAAAACGGCCCCGCCCAGCAGTACGCCGGTTTGGTCGAGGCGGTGAATGATTGGACCACCAAAGTAGCGGCCAACCGCCATCAGACCCGTTACCAGGGCCAAAATCAGCATGGGGCTAGCGCCGCTCTTGCTCATAATCAGTCCCACCCACTGTTGCGGCCCAAACTCTGAGATAGCCGTCAGCGCCATGCAGCAGAAGATAAACAGGTAAAGCGGCGTGAGCATGGCCGCGAAATTTTTGCTCAGCGACGTTACGCCTTCTACGCGTGGCTTTGGAAACGCCTGTCCGAAAAATAGGAACGCATACACCAGCGTAGGCACTATGATGGCCCAAATCTGCGTCTGCCACGAGAAGCCACCATCGGTCATGAACTTCGACAATAGGCTGCCCACCACAATACCACCGGGGAACCACATGTGGAATCGGTTCAACTTCTTGTTCATCTCTGCCCCCGAATACATATCAGCGATCATAGGGTTACAGGCGGCTTCGGTGCAGCCATTGCCAATGCCAATGAACAGCGTTGAAATCAGCAGACCGGTATACCCGCCCGAATAGATCGTTAGCAGAATACCCAGTGTATGGGCCACAAACGCCACCGACATGATGACACGTGGCCCAACGGTGTGGTATACCAGCCCGCCAACGATCATGGAAATGGGGAAGCCCAAAAACCACATCGAGTTAATAAAACCCAATTGCTCGGCGCTCAGGCCAAACTCAGTGCCTAGCTGCGGCAGAATACCCGCCCGGATACTGAACGAGAAGGCGGTGGTAATGAGGGCAAAGCAGCTTGCCAGAAAAAGTCGCGATGGATTGACGGTTTGGTTCATAAGAAAAAGGAGATGAGATGATTTTGGTTTATTCAAGTAATGTTGGTTTGCGAAGAAAGCGGTTTTGGCTGGCATATTACCTATGTAAGAGGAGGGTGGATTGGGCGGATTTTCTTTTTGTCATCCCGACGACAGGAGGGATCTACTTCCCTGCAAGCAGGTTATGCAATAGGGAAGTAGATCCCTCCTGTCGTCGGGATGACAAAAAGAAAATCCAGCACAGCCTCGCGTTCCCTTTAAAAAGTAAATCCGCCCACTTTTGCTATTTCCTAGCATGAAGGTTGCTTCGGGGCCGTTGCCCACCCTTACTTTGCAACCACTAGCCTTACCAACGTCTGTGTATGACCATCCAGCCCGATAAGAATCCAACGTTTATTCCCTCAACCACCCACCGCAAACTCCGCATGGGCATGGTAGGCGGTAGTCTCGACGCCTTCATCGGGGCCGTACACCGGCGCGCCGCCGTTCTCGATAATGAGATCGAACTGGTGTGTGGAGCATTCAGTTCCAACCCCGAAAAATCGCGGCAAACGGGCCACGCGCTCTACCTGCCGCCCAACCGCGTGTATGACAATTTCGAGGATATGATTCTCCGGGAAAAAGGACTTCCCGATGGCGAGCGCATGGATTTTGTGACCATCGTGACGCCCAATTACATGCACTTCGCCCCGGCGAAAATGGCCCTCGAAAACGGCTTCCATGTGGTCTGCGACAAGCCCATTGCGCTAAACCTGGCCGAGGCCCGCGAACTGAAACGCATCGTAGACGAAACGGGTCTACTTTTCTGCCTTACCCACAACTACACCGGCTACCCAATGGTGAAAGAAGCGCGGGCGATGGTGAAGGCGGGTAAACTGGGCAAAATCCGCAAGGTCATCGTGGAATACCCGCAGGGATGGCTGGCGCAACTGGTGGAGGCCACGGGCCAAAAGCAGGCTTCCTGGCGCACCGACCCGGCCAAATCGGGCGCGGTAGGTGGCGTGGGCGACATTGGTACTCATGCCGAGAACCTCGCCGAGTACATCACGGGCCTGAAAATCACCGAACTCTGCGCCGACCTGACCATTTTCGTGGAGGGCCGCCAACTCGACGACGACGCCAACATGCTGCTCCGTTTCGACAATGGGGCGAAGGGTACGCTTACCAACAGCCAGATTGCCAACGGCGAAGAGAACCCCTTTTCCATCCGCGTCTACGGTGAATTCGGCGGACTAGAGTGGCATCAGATGGAGCCGAACACGCTGATTTACAAGACAAACGAAGCCGGTGCCCGCCTCATCCGCACGGGTGTGGGTGACCTCTCGCCCGAAGCGCAGGCCAACACGCGCCTTCCCGCCGGCCATCCCGAAGCGTTTCTGGAGGCTTTTGCCAACATCTATACGGCCTTCGCCCAAACGCTCCGCGCCCGCCTCAACGGCACCGAACCCGACCCCATCCGCCTCGATTTCCCCGGCGTCGACGACGGCGTTCGTGGCATGGCCTTCATCGATACCGTCGTCGCTTCGGATAAATCCGATCAGAAGTGGACGAAGTTTATTTCGTAAATAACCCCTACTCATGTCCAAAATTCAAGTTGGTGTCGTTGGCACCGGATTTATCGGGCCCGCTCATATTGAAGCTCTCCGTCGGTTGCCGAATGTGGAAGTTGTTGCGCTTTGCGAAGTCACACAGGAACTGGCCGAGGCCAAAGCCGCTCAATTAGGCATTCCCCGCGCCTACACATTTGATGAACTGCTGAAGCAGGAAGACATTCAGTGCATCCATATCTGCACGCCCAATTTCCTGCATTACAGTCAGTCGAAGGCGGCGTTGCTGGCGGGCAAGCATGTGGTCTGTGAAAAGCCGCTGGCGAAGGATTTGCACGAAGCCGAAGAACTGGTACAGATTGCGAAGGATTCTGGCCTGGTCAACGCCGTACATTTCAACCTGCGCTATTATCCACTGGTGCGCCAAATGAAGGTGATGCGCGAAAAAGATGAACTCGGCGACGTGTATAGCATTATGGGCTCGTATTTGCAGGACTGGCTCTTCTACGAAACGGATTACAACTGGCGGCTCGAACCTGACAAATCGGGCGATTCACGCGCCATTGCCGACATCGGCTCGCACCTGATGGACATCATCGAGTATGTGACGGGCCTGAAAACGACCGCCGTGCTGGCCGATTTCAACACGATCCACAAGACCCGGAAAAAGCCCCTGAAGCCCGTAGAGACCTATTCGGGTAAGATACTCCAACCCGACGACTACGCCGACGTGCCCATCAGCACCGAAGACCACGCCAACGTGCTGCTGCGGTTCGACAATGGCAACCGGGGTGTCATTACGGTGTCGCAGGTATCGGCGGGGCGGAAAAATCAGTTAAAACTGGAGATTTCCGGCTCGAAAAAGACGTTCGCGTTTGACTCGGAAGCCCCCAACCAACTCTGGATGGGCAACCGCGACGGCTACAACCAAACCATGACCGACGATCCTTCGCTGGTCCACGCCGAAGTACGGTCAGTAATTGGTTTCCCCGGCGGCCACAATGAAGGTTTTCCCGACACCTCGAAGCAGCTTTTCAAGGAAGTCTACGCCGCCATCGAAGCGGGCGGTCCGACGTCTCGGAAGCAGCCCGAAAATCCCACGTACCCGACCTTCGCGGATGGTTATCGGGAGCTACTAATCTGCGAGCGCATTCTGGAATCGAACAATAAACAGGCGTGGGTTGAGGTGTAGAAAAGCGTAACTTGCTGTTAGTCATAGAAAGATAAACTCATGGAAAATTATCGCAATTACATCTCGATAAACCCAAACATTCGATTTGGTCGGCCTTGTATAACTGGCACTCGAATCTCGGCCGGAGATGTGCTAGGCTGGTTGGCTCGCGGCATGTCGTTTGATGAAATTATCGAGGATTTTCCTGAGTTAACCCGTGATCAAATTCAGGCCTGCTTAGCGTTTGCCGCAGACCGTGAGCGCAATGTGAAAATCGTTGTGTCAGCATGAGCAATACCGCTTTTGCGTTGCTTTTCGATGAAAACATTTCGTACCGGGTTGCTAAACGTGTCCTGCACTTGTTTCCGGGAAGTAAACCCGCCAATCGGGTAAATCTTGTTGCTAAAGAAGATCCATTGATCTGGAAGTATGCCAAGGCGAACGGATTTTCGATCATCACGTTCGATGATGACTACGAGAACCTTAGTCAGCTAAATGGCTGGCCTCCGAAGGTAATCATGCTCCGTCCTGGTGGTCTAACAAACAATGAAATCATATCGATGCTGGAGCGGAATGCACCTGCTATTCACGATTTCCTGCTTGACCAGGATACCGACGCGTGGGGTGTGCTAAAGTTGTTTTGCGTTAATCCAAACTAATCGTTGGAACTATCAATACTATGAAATCATTAAAAGGCCCAGGCATTTTTCTGGCGCAATTCATGGGCGACGAAGCCCCGTTTAATTCGCTCGATTCCATTGCCCGCTACATGGCCAACCTCGGTTATACCGGCATCCAACTTCCCACCTGGGATTCGCGCGTGATCGACCTCCAACAGGCCGCCGACAGTAAGACCTACTGCGACGAACTGAAAGGCAAGCTCGCCGATATTGGTGTGGAAATCACGGAGTTATCGACCCACCTGCAAAGTCAGTTGGTGGCCGTTCACCCCGCCTACGCCCCCATGTTCGATGGCTTCGGTCCGGCTGAGTTAGTGGGCAAACCTACCGATCAACAGGCATGGGCCGTTAACCAGATGATGCTGGCCGCTAAAGCCTCGCAGAATCTGGGCCTTACGTCGCACGTGTGTTTCACGGGGGCGTTGCTGTGGCCATTTATGTACCCGTGGCCGCAACGCCCGGCGGGTCTGGTCGAGACGGGATTTACTGAATTGGGTAAACGCTGGAAACCAATTCTGGATGCTTTCGACAATGCGGGCGTGAACGTGGGCTATGAACTGCACCCCGGCGAAGACGTCCACGATGGTGTCACGTTCGAGCTGTTCCTCAAAGCCGTAGGCGACCATCCGCGTGCGGGCATCAACTACGACCCCAGCCATTTTGTATTGCAGTGCCTTGACTATCTGGAGTTTATCGACATCTACCACGAGCGTATTTTCGCGTTCCACGTCAAAGATGCCGAGTTCAATCCCACGGGTCGGCAGGGGGTATACGGCGGTTTCCAGGGCTGGCTGGAGCGGGCTGGGCGGTTCCGTTCGCTGGGCGATGGCCAAGTCGATTTCGCCGGAATTTTCAGCAAAATGGCGCAGTACAACTACGACGGCTGGGCCGTTCTGGAGTGGGAATGCGCCATCAAACACCCTGAACAGGGTGCCGCCGAAGGAGCACCGTTCATTCAGGACCACATGATCCGCGTCACCGAACGCGCCTTTGACGACTTCGCCGGAACAGGTGCGGATGAAGCGTTCAATAAGAAGGTGTTAGGACTTTGATTTAATGAGTGAAAGAGGCTTGGCGTGCGATACGCCAAGCCTCTTCCACCTTGGACTACCTACACTTGGCTCCCTATCCCGATTAGTACCGTCGAGAGAATAATAATGGCCAGCCCGGCGTAGACAGTGCGGAGGGTGGAGGGGCTTGAGCCGCGCCATTCGTGGAGGACCAGGCCCCAGAGCGTACTGAAGGTGATGATGAAGGCCATGTGCAATGTCCAGCCCGCAAACCGGAACGAATCGCCCAGGTACGTATCGCCCATGCCGTAGAAGAAGAACTGGAAATACCAGACCGTGCCGGCCAGAACAGCCCATAAGTAATTGTTTTTCAGCAATTTACTCGTATCCAAATAGTCTCCGAAGGTTTTATTTCGGGTGTTCAGAATCATACACCAGATGAAGTTGGTGGTGAACCCGCCGAAGAGTAGTACAGGATAAATGGCGTTGTTCTGGTAAAGCGGGTCGGTGCCGTTTTGTACGGCTAACACCGCAATGGGGTGCCCGGCGGTGAGGCCAAACGTGAAACAGGCGCTCAAAATGCCCGACACCGTAGCCACGCCGATGCCTTTTCGCAAACTGAATTCGGCCACGGTAGCTTTCTGTTGTTCTTCGTTCAGCTCACCTTCTTTTTTAAATCCCGCCCGCCCACAAACACCAATGCCGATAAGGCAAACCGCCACGCCCGCCAACGTAAACTGACCTGTTTTGGTGGTGAGCAGTTCATGGAAATGCCCGGCCCAGATGGGCGGCACCAGCGTGCCAAAAGCTGCACAGTAGCCCAGCGCCACGGCCATACCCAGCGAGATGCCGAGGTAACGCATGGATAATCCGAAGGTTAGCCCGCCGATGCCCCAGAGAACACCCCAAAAATAAGTCCAGCCGAGCGTGGCGAAGTCCGCACCCATTATTGCACCGACCATATTATGAACGGTGAGGCTACCCATAACCCAGGGCACAATGATCCAGGAGGCTAGCCCACCCACGATCCAGGCGCTTTCCCAGGACCAGCCTTTAACGTTACGAAACGGCAGATAGAAAGAGCCGGAGGCAAAGCCCCCGAACGCGTGAAAGAGAACACCCAGAATGGCAGTCATCGAGATAGGGTAGGCGGTTGGTTATAAAAGTTGGAAGATGCATAAATCTCCGCACTTCCCCTGCCTGCACTTTCCCATGCTTACTCATGCGGCAGTGCTTCCCCCTTCGGGGGTTAGGGGGCTATAAACGCAAAAAGCCCCTCGGTTGCGAGGGGCTTTTTGTAAGCGGTTATGAAGAAAATTATTTCTTCATGGTGTCAGATGCCATTGATGATGACATGGCTGAAGTTGATTCAGCACCGCTCATAGTGGTATCCATAGCCATAGTCGAAGCAGAATCGCTAGACATGGTTGACGTTGACTCAGTGGTTGACGTGGTGTCAGCTTTCTTCTCGCAGCTAGTAGCAAGAGCGATGATTGAGAGCGCGAACAGGGCAGATTTTGCGAAGCTTTTCATGATCTTATGTGTTTAAGTGTTATTGGTTGACTTTCCATACGTTAATACAGGGGGACGAAGAAGGTAACCCGCCTTCCGTAAACATTTTTTAATTTTCTTTTTGGGTTACCCCTGGCCCCGATTTTGTATTAAGAAGTGATCGTTCATGAGTGAAACAACACGGTTGATCTGGACTGACGACGATCTGCTGAGCGGGTTGGCCGAGGGGTCTGATAAAGCACTGAGCCAACTCTACCGGCAGCACTACCCCATGGTTTCGCATCTGGTGGTAACGAACAGCGGGTCGGCAGAAGACGCTAAAGACATCTACCAGGAAACGCTGATCGTGCTCTACGAAAAGGTGTCAGCGGGAGATTTTGATTTGCACTGTCAGCTTAAAACGTTTGTCTACGCTGTGGCCAGACGTTTGTGGCTCAAGCAGTTAAGTCTTCGGGGGAGGTCGCCCATGTTACGGTCGGCACCGATGGATGATGAGCCTGCCGATGACGTAGCTGACGATTTAGCCGAGCATCAGCGCCGCGAAAACCAGTTTGCGCAGATGGCCACCTCGCTCGATCAGTTGGGCGAACCGTGCCGGACGCTTTTAGATGATTTTTACATCCGCCGCCTGTCGATGCAGGCGATCACGGAGAAGTTTGGCTACACCAATGCCGACAATGCCAAGACGCAGAAGTACAAGTGCCTGACGCGGTTGAAACGGATTTTTTTTAAAGATTACCAAGACGACGACGACCAATGAACGCTAATGATATGACGGCCTTTGAAAACACCCTACGGGCCTACAGCCGCCGGATGGCGTTTAAAACGAAGCTCGAAAACGTGCATCAGTCGCTGGAGGCCGATGCATTATTGCCCGTTGCCGAACAGCGCCAACCTATGCGGGCATTGTGGAACATACATCGCCCTACGCTGGCCATTGCTGCCGCCGTGGCCATTATGACCACGTTTGCCACCATTATCCTCTATCGGTCGTACCAGAACAGCCACAAGCAGGATCAGCAATATGGCATGATGATGCGGAACCTGGCCGTCATCCAGCAAACCCAGACGCGGCTGATGAACAACATCGGCGGGCGCGGACGGGTATTCCAGCAAAACCCTGGTCAGGTGGCGGGTTCGGGCTTTTTACTCACCGCGTCAGGCTATCTGGTCACAAATAATCACATTGTGCAGGGTGCCGACTCGGTCTACGTACAAAGCCAACAGGGTGTAGTCTACAAAGCCCGGCTGGTTCACACTGACCCGCAGCATGATCTGGCCATTCTGCAAATAGGGCAGGACACGGCCTTCCACGCGCTGCCGCCGGTGCCCTATGGTTTCGATGCCCGCTCATCCGAACTGGGCGAACGGGTGTTTACGCTGGGTTATCCCCGCGAAGAAATCGTTTATGGCGAAGGTTACCTCAGTTCAAGCACCGGCTTCCGTGGCGACTCGGCGGCGTATCAGGTGGCCATCAGTGTGAACCCCGGCAACTCCGGCGGTCCCTTGCTCGATGAGCGGGGCAACGTGATCGGCATCATTACGGCCAAACAGACTACGTCGGAAGGGGCCACGTTTGCGGTGAAAACCAACGTATTGCTCAACGCGCTCAACGCTATTCCTGCCGATTCGCTCAAAGCCGACCTGCTGCTGGTGAACCGTAAGGGCCGGATGAATCGCCAATCACGCAAACAGCAGATTAAGCAGATGGAGAATTACGTGTATCAGGTGAAAGTGTTTAAGCATTAAAGAGTAGCAGTAGGCAGTTGCTTACACAAGAATAAAAAGGCCGTTTCTGATCAGGAGTGGCCCTTTTTGATGTAAAACAGTTAGTGTCAGCGAAGCTACGCCTACCACCATTATCAATCTGCAATTCACCCCTATTCCTCTTCGCTGTTGTTCAGTTTAGACAATAAACTATAGGCCCCACCCACCACAATGGGCGTTTTCTTCGTGTCAACGCCGTTAGGTAGCGTAACAGCCACATGGCCATTTTCGCGGGTACCCGTAGTAACTTCCAGTTGCCGAAACTGGTATACAACCGGGTTTGGCTCCTTCTTTTCCAGCACGTAGACGTACGATTTCCCGCCGAAACCAACCACGGCGGCTTCGGGCAGGGTGGGTAGCGACTGCCGGGTCAGGTCGATTTGGGCCGATACGTAGCTGCCGGGGATGAAGTCCGCACTGTAATCTTCGGGTTCGGCCAAAATGGGCACGGTACGGTCGGCGGCGAAGGTTTTGCCGAGAAGGAAAATGGTGGCCCGGTGGGGGAAACCCGCGTCGCCGCCGAGGCCGAACCGGACAGACTGCCCCGTCCGGATTTTGCCCAAATCTTTCTCGAAAATGTTGAGCCGGGCGTGCAGGTGATCGACATTGGTGATCTCTACCAGCACGTCTGCCGGATTGACAAACTTGCCGTTGTTGATGGGTACGCTGGTGACGTAGCCCGACGCCGGCGAACGGACCACAATGGTGCGCGTGATGCTGGCGGGATTGAGTTTGGCTGGGTCAATGTGGAGGATGGCGAGGCGCTGGGCATCACCGGCCAACAGTGCCTGTAAGCTCTGCCGGTTGGCGCGGGTTTGCTGGAAGGTTTTCACCGCCGTCACGTTGTCGCGGCTGAGTTCCTGCTGACGGGCAAATTCCAGATCGGCGTAGTCGAGCTTGGCTTTATTGTCGAGATAATCCTGCTGGAGCTGAATGTAATCGGGGTTTTCGAGGGTGAGCAGGGCTTGTCCTTTGCGCACGCGGGTGCCGGGTTCTAGGGTGATTTGCCGCACGTAACCCCCAAACGGTACCGACACTGAAATCTGGTTTTGCGGTGGCACGTCCAATACGCCCGTCACTTTGAGCACGCTACTCAGTGGACGCGGGGCCAACTGCCCCAACCCGATACCCGCCACGGCATACTGTGCCTGTGTGAGCGATACCCGTACAATGCCGTTGCGCTTGTCGGCCTCGACTTGTTTGGTAGAATCGGGATTGGCCGGGGTACTGCTTTCGGCATCTGCTTTCCTCGCCGAATCAGCTAGTTTGGTCTCCCCTTTCTGGCAGGCTGAAAAGCCAGTCAGCAGGGCAAGTAGAAGAATGGAATAGTGTATGAATTTCATGATTGTTGTGTCTTAATTTCCTATCAGGTACTGCCCATACAGCACCGATTGGTTGTATTGATTGAGTAAGTCAAGGTAGGTAAACCGGATGGTGAGGGCCTGTTGCAGGGCCAGTGAAAACTCGACGTAGCCGATTTCGCCCGCCCGGAACGCCCGCCGCGCATTGGTCTGAATTACCTGCGCCTGGGTCAGGCCGGTTTGTTCGTAATACACCAGCGCCTCGCGGTATTGCTGGTACTGCCGGACGGCCTGCGTGAGTTGTTGATTGAGCGAAAACTGCTGCGACTGCAACTCCGTTTGGGCCACCTGCTCACCAAGTTGGGCGGCGTTGATACGAGCTTTTTGGGCTTTGCCAAACAAGGGCAACGTGACCCCAATCTGCCCACCCGTGAACCGATGCCCCGCTCCATAGTAAACTTCCTGACCATCGGTGAGTTGAGGCCCGATGAGCGTTTGCGAGAACAGGCCGAGCAAAAAATCGGGGCGGAGTTTGGCCTGCTCCACTAGCCGCGTTTGCTCAGCCACCCGAATCTGTTGCGTCAACTGTTTCAGGAGCGGGTTTCGGGTGAGTGGGTCGGTGGCGCCACTGTCGGTGGGGAGGGTCAGCGTGAGTTTGGGTAGCGGTTGTTGGCCCGCGTCGATGGGTTCGGGGCGGTAGAGCAGCGTTTGCAAACGGGTACGGGCGGCGGTCAGGCTGGCCTCGTTTTCCAGTCGGCGCGCGCGTTGGGTAGCCAGTTCGCTTTCGGCAGTGGCCTTTTCCAGGTTGCTCGTTTCCCCTACGCGAAGCCGAATGGTGGCCGCCTGCACAAACTCGGTCAGCAGTGTATCCTGTTGCCGAAAGAGAGCGTCGCGCTGGTGCAGATATGACAGGTCGTAATACGTCGACCGTACCTGATAGGCCACGTCGTTGCGGGTTACGGCCACCCCCGCCTGCCGTGCGACCACCGTTTGGTCGTTCAAATTACCGAGTCGGCGCACCAGTACCGGGTTCGTAATGGTGTGGCTCACAGTCAGGTTGTTATCGAACCGGTAGGTATTGTATTGGCCTAACTGAGCCGTCACGTTTAGTCGGCCCGACTCATAGGCGGTGCGGCGCAGAGCCTGTTGCTGCGCTACGCCGAGGCCCGCCAACTGCAACTGACCGTTGCGCTGACTGGCCTGTTGCAATGCCTGATCGAGCGTCAACGTGGCCATTGTTACGCCCTGTGCCAATACTCTATTGAGTGGTAAAGTGCTCATTATCAAAAGGGTGATGACGGCAGCTACAGCCGGTGCCGCGTTCTTTGGTTTGTTCGACTCGTCTTTTTTGATCGCTTCGGCTTCCTGTTCAATGCTTTTCTTTTCAAACATGGCGTAGAGAATCGGGATCACCAGCAGCGTGAGTAGCGTAGCCGTAATCAGCCCGCCAATGACTACCGTGGCCAGCGGTTTTTGCACTTCGGCCCCCGCCGTTCCCGACAGTGCCATGGGCAAAAAACCGAGCGACGCTACCAGCGCGGTCATGATCACGGGCCGCAACCGGGTGTCGGCTCCCTGCCGGATGATCTCGGCCAGGTCGGTCAGTTTTTCTTCGTGCCGCAGCCGGTTGAACTCGCCGATGAGTACGATACCGTTCAATACCGACACGCCAAACAGGGCAATGAACCCGATGCCCGCCGAGATGCTGAACGGCATACCGCGCAATAACAGGGCAAATACGCCCCCGATGGCCGACAGCGGAATGGCCATGAAAATGAGCACACTTTGGCGCACCGAACCGAACGTGAAAAACAGGAGCATGAAAATCAATCCCAGCGCAATGGGTACGGCAATGGTGAGCCGCTGTTTGGCATCGACCAGATTCTGAAACGTGCCGCCATACGTGACGGAGTAGCCGGGTGGCAATTTAATGCGCTGTTTAACAAGGCCTTGCAGTTCGGTAACGATGCTCTCCACGTCGCGGCCCCGCACGTTGAAACCCAGCGTAATGCGCCGGTGGGTATTGTCGCGCTGAATCTGATTGGGCGACTGCACCATGCTCACCTGCGCAATCTGCCCCAGCGGAATCTGGTTGGGGCGGCCATCCGTGCCGGTTGGCGTGGGTATGTACACGTTCCGTACGTCGTCGATGGATTGGCGCTTGTCGGCGGCGAGGCGAACCACGAGGTCGTACCGTTTTTCGCCCTCATACACCTGCCCGGCGGCCTGCCCGGCGAAGGCCGTGTTGATGACCCGGTTTACGTCCGATACGTTGAGGCCGAATTTGGCAATCTGGTTGCGGTCGAGCTTCACCAGAATCTGCGAGAGGCCCCCCACCTGTTCAATGTAGACATCTTTGGCTCCGTCGATATGTCGGATGAGGCCGCCCACCTGTTCGGCTAGTTTGGCCAGTTTGGTCAGATCTTCACCGTAAATTTTCATGGCCACGTCCTGCCGGGCACCGGTCATTAGTTCGTTGAATCGCATCTGCACTGGCTGCTGAATACCGAACGTAACGCCTGGAATCACCGACAAGGCATCGGCCATTTTACCCGCCAACTCCTCACGGTTGTCGGCTGACGTCCACTCGGCATGGGGTTTCAGGATAATCATCAGATCTGCTGCTTCGATAGGCATGGGATCGGTGGGGATTTCGCCGGAGCCGATTTTGGCCACCACCTGCTCCACTTCGGGAAATTTCTTTAGGATAATCTGTTCGGCTTTCAGGGTGGCATCGACCGTTTCGCTCAGCGAACTGCCCGTGAGTGTACGGGTATCGACGGCAAAATCACCTTCGTCCAGTTGCGGAATAAACTCGCCCCCCATCCGGCTGAACAGAAAGCCTGCCACCACAAACAGCCCCACGGCACTGCCCAGGATCACCCACCGATGGTGGAGTGACCAGTTCAGAACGGGTTCGTAAATTCGTTGCAGTCGCTTGATGAACTTCGCCGAAAAGGATTCTTTCGTGCTTACTTTTTTGCTCAGCAGCAGCGCCGAAATCATGGGTACGTAGGTGAGTGACAGGATGAACGCCCCCAAAATGGCGAAGGCCACCGTGAGCGCCATGGGCCGAAACATCTTGCCCTCGATGCCCGACAGGGCCAGAATGGGCAGGTAAACGATCAAAATAATGATCTCGCCAAAGGCCGCCGACGACCGAATCCGGCTGGCTGCGCCGTAGACTTCCTCATCCATTTCGTCCTGCGTAAACTCGTGGTCGTGAGTGTAGGAAGCGCGTTGGTCAGCCCCGCCCGGTGCAGCATTTTGGGTCGTTTTGGCCGCTGCTTCGTCGGGTTTATCACGGCGATTTTGCATGTGGTGCAGGGTGGCTTCTACAATAATCACGGCCCCGTCGACGATGAGGCCGAAGTCGATAGCACCGAGGCTCATGAGGTTGCCCGACACGCCGAAGAGGTTCATCATGGAAATGGCAAACAGCAGGGCCAGCGGAATCACCGACGCCACCACAATGCCCGCCCGCCAGTTGCCCAGCAGCAAAACGAGCACGAAAATGACGATGATGGCCCCTTCCAGGAGGTTTTTCTCGACGGTGCTGATCGCGCTGTTCACCATTTTGGTGCGGTCCAGAAACGGCACAATCTGTACGCCCTGCGGCAACGTCTGCTGGATTTCGGCGATTTTGCTCTTCACCCGCTTGATCACCGCCGACGAGTTTTCACCCTTGATCATCATCACCACGGCCCCCACGGTTTCGGCCTGGCCGTTGCGCGTGACGGCCCCGTAGCGGACAGCCGAGCCGATGCGCACGGTGGCCACGTCGCGGATTCGGATGGGCAAACCGGCCTGCCCCATGCTCTCGCCGTGCATCTTAACCAGGATGTTGGCAATGTCGTCGGGGCTGGTGATGAGGCCGTCGGAGCGGATAAAGTAGGCGTTCGGTTTTTTGTCGATGTAGGCCCCGCCGGTGTTCTGGTTGTTCTGCTCCAAGGCCGTAAAAATGTCGGAAATCGTCACACCCGAAGACCGGAGCCGGTCGGGGTCCACGGCGATTTCGTACTGTTTCATCATCCCGCCAAAACCGCTCACGTCGGCCACGCCGGGGGTGCCCAGCAACCCGCGCCGGATGGTCCAGTCCTGGATGGTGCGCAAATCGGCCAGCGAATATGTCTGTTCAAATCCCTTTTTGGCATTGACCGTATACTGAAAAATTTCGCCCAGACCCGTCGTCACCGGCGACAGTGTGGGCGTACCTACCCCCGGTGGAATCTGCGTCGTCACGTTCTGGAGGCGTTCGCTGATCTGTTGCCGTGCCCAGTAAACATCGGTGGCGTCGGTGAAAACAACCGTGACGATAGAGAGACCAAACCGCGAAAACGACCGCAATTCGGTCAGGCCGGGGATGTTGGACAGGCTGACTTCGATGGGGAATGTCACCAGCCGTTCGATGTCTTCGGCGGCCAGTGAGGGGCTGCTGGTAATGATCTGTACCTGATTATTGGTGATGTCGGGCACGGCGTCGATGGGCAACTGCGTGGCCGACCAGACGCCCCACAGCGTCAGTGCCAACGCAAACAGGCCGATAATCAGCTTGTTACGAATCGAAAATTGAATAATTGCATTGAGCATAGGGCATATAGTAAGCGAGTCGATTCAGGCAAGCATATGCCAAATCGACCCGGCGAATGAGAATTCGGGGTAATAGAGGTGTAAAGACCGAAAACCCTATGCTCTAGGTGGGTTGATGAGCGCAAAAACGCTCAGAAAGGCATACAGATCAGCCTGATGGCTAAACGTTGCTTTGGGGAGAAAATGAATCAGGCCAGTGCTGATTGACTCGAAACGAGCTGCATTTGGGGTAATTGCCAGCACAATGTGCGTAGAAACAGGCAGGTTGTGGTGGTCGTGGTTGGGGTGTTTCTGGTGTTCGGAATCAGCGCCGTAGTGCATCACCAGAAAATCGTAGAGGCCCAGATGAACGTCGGTTTGGCGGTGCTGCTGGTAATGGCTCACCAGTTCGGCCCACTTAGCCGACTGGCCAATGCCAAAGCCGGGCAACAAACTGCTGCCAAGCAAGAGACCCGCCAAAAGGACCGCCAATGCCGATTTCATTCGCGAACGTAACAAGAATGACTAGGGAAGGGTTGACCGAAGCCGCAATTTAGACTGATTCGTGCTAAAGCTATTTAGCCCAAATCCCTTTGGCCTTGCGCGAAACCAGTTTGTCGGCCTGAATGGTGCCGAGTACCGTGCCGAAGAGCAGCGATATGGATGAGGCCATGATGATGCCTTTGCTGCCATGACCCAGATTACGGCCAAAATAAACGCAAAGTGGAATGTTGATAATGGCCCCCGCTACGGCGGTGAAGAGTTGTAGTTTCACTTTGCCAAACCCATTCAGCACCGTCACGGTGATGTTATTCCAGCAGGCAATAAGCACAAAAATGGCCATCAGCGCATTCAGCGACCACGTGGTTTTAAAACTGTCGCCCAGCCAGATCTGGTACACATAGCCCGACACCAAAAACATGACCAATACGGTGCCGAAGATCAGAAACCAACTGCGCTGCATTCGCCGGTAAGCCGATTGCACCCAGGCCATTTCATTTTTGGCGTAAGCCTCCGTAAAGGCCGACCAAAACGGTGAAATAATGACGGTAAACAATGAACTGACGGCATTGTAGTACCGGAACACGACGCTGTATTCAGTCACCGCCTTCGGGCCAAATAACTTGGAAATGAGAACGTTGTCGGTTGAAAAAATGACCACCCCGGCCATCTGGATGATGAAAAATTTGAGCCCCAGATTCATCAGCTTTGGGCGGGTACTGAAATCTATTGCCTTGAACGATGGCGCATAATCGCGCAATGCAGTGCGATAATAATAGATGCTAAAGCCAAGGATAATGGCCACCGGCACAATAGCCGTTACGATAGCCACCGACAGCAGGTTATGGTAGCCACCTAACGTCAACGCCCAGATTCCTAACACCAGACCTATGTTGACAACCAGGTAAATAAGGTTCGACAAGGCTGTTTGTTGCAGGGCCATCAATACTGACGACACCGCATCGAGAATCAGCTTCATGCAGAAGCCCGCGAGCGTAATCAGCACCAGCAGGCTTACGTAGCTGTCCGACAACCGGAAATTGAGTACTGATTTCCAATGGACAATGTAGATGAGCCCGGTGGCCAGCGCCAGAAACCCAAACTGAATGACCGTAAAGAGAAAATACGCTGTGCTTACGTAGGCCTTGCCGGTGGTTCTGTCGCCTCTGGCAGCGGCCTCACTCAGGCGGTTACGCAGGCCGTTGCCCAGACCAATGTCGAAGAACGAAGCAAACGTAACCAGCGAACTGATGGCCGTCCAGATGCCATATTTCTCTTCTTCGAGCAGTTCCAGCGTAATTCTGACCAGAATAAACGACAACGACACGTTGCCGATTTTTACCAATACACTGGCAATGGAATTCTGAAGTGCCCGTCGGCTGCGTGGGTGAGCCGACTGCACCGCCGAAATGCGGTTCGTGACCCAAAGAAAAAGCTGGCGAATAAACTTCACAAAGGAACGGTAGGTATGTTAGGGCTGATTGCTGTACAAACACACATTGTGCAGCTAGCCCGCAAAAGTACGTAACCTACGTTGGATATTGCCATTCGCCCCGGTAGGCACGGCTGAGTAGCGCATTGGCTTCCGGGTCGTTCAAAATCTGCTGTTTGTCACCATCCCAGGCAATACTGCGCCCTGCTTTCATCGACAACATACCGAGTAATGCCATGTTAGTAGACCTATGCCCCGTTTCAATGTCGCAAATGGGTGGGCGGTTGGTGCGGATAGCGTCCATAAAATCGGCCCACAACGCCCGAATATTCTGGTCGTCGGGTTTGTCGAGCTGGGCATCCTGGTGGATAATGGGCTTTTTCACGTCGGCGGGGTAGAACGTCCAGCCGTCGAGCCAGCCCATGTGGAATGTGCCTTCGGTTCCGTAGAAATAGCAACCCACGGCCTGATTTGGGTCGGTTTTCTCGGCGTTATTGCCCGCAAAATTTCGATGTTCCCACACAGCGGTAAAACCCTCAAACTCATACGTAGCCACTTGATGGTCGGGTGCGTCGGTGTTGTCACGGCGAACGGCCCGGCCACCGGTGGAGTAGACTTTGCGGGGTGCTTTTTCATCCGTCCACCACAAAATCTGATCCAGCCAGTGAATTCCCCAGTCGCCGAGGGTGCCGTTGGCGTAGTCGAGGTAATTGCGGAAGCCACGCGGGTGCATGGTCGGGTTGTAGGGTCGGATAGGGGCGGGGCCGCACCACATGTTCCAGTCCAGGCCTTTGGGCGGTTCTGTGTCGGGCACCATCTCGCCCGCGCCACCGCCATAATACACGAACGCCCGCACCATGCCGATTTTGCCCGCCTTCCCCGATTTCAGAAAGGCCATGCCCGATATGTTGTGCGGCGACACCCGCCGGTGCGTACCCACCTGACAGACCCGCCCCATTTTCCGGGCCGTCCGCACCATGGCCTTGCCTTCGTTGATGGTGTGGCCAACGGGCTTTTCCACGTACACGTGCGCCCCGGCCTGCATGGCGGCAATAGCAATGAGCGGGTGCCAGTGGTCGGGCGTGGCCACGATGACTACGTCGGGCTTTTCGGTGGCAATCAATTCGCGGAAATCACGGTAGCGTTTGGGCCGGTCGCTGGTGAGCCTGGTCAGTTCGGTTTCGGCCTTGCGGAGTTGGGCAGTATCTACGTCGCAGATAGCGACAAGTTGGGCGGGGTGTTCGCTGTTTTGCAGCGCCGCCCGCACAATGTTGGTGCCCCACCAACCGGAGCCGATCAGGGCCAGCCGATACTTAGGAGCCTTTTTTGGGGTAATGTAGGCCCGCACCTGAAGCGGATCGGTAATGATGGCGGCACTGGCCAGCGTGGTGGTTTTGAGAAAATTAATCCGGTTCATGTACCGTAAAACAGCCTTCTGTTTGCTGTTTACTGTCTTCTGTTGGTCAGCGAGTCATGCTTCGCACGAAGCCAACAGCAAAACACAGGACTAAAATCCCGTACATTGTCGCAAAAAAATGACCATGAAAATCAGTGTTTTAGCGTCTATTTTCGCCTTAATGGCAACCCGCTCAGTTGCCCAGCAACCTGGTACGGCCGAAACCGATACCTGGAGTATCGTAACCAAGGCCCCTGACGACCGGTATACCAACCCCAAAAGCAAGCTCTATAATGGACCAAATGGCTGGTATAATTTTGGCGAAGTTCGGGCTAAAGTCAGCAACGCAGCCAAAACGGATTATTCGTTTCAGGGTGGTTTTCACGAAACAACGGGTCAATTCGTGGCTGCAATATCGGGGCAACTACAGGTGATGAGCCTTGATTTTGGCACCGACAAACCAGCGGTAGGTACGTATCAGGTCAGCGGCACGGCCAATGTCGCACGGAAGAAAGTCATGGTCTCGTTTGCCGACGTGAGTGGAAAAAAACTCAAATTCTGGGAGAGTGCTGATGGTGCTGGTGCCGTTACTGTATCGATGGTAAACGGCTTTTTGTACGTCAAATTCCGCAACCTGACGCTGCAACCAAAAGGTATGGACAACACCGGCGATTTCAAGAAACCGATGACCATCGGCTTTGAAGGGGCCATCGCGCCGGAATGAAAACTGTAAACTTACCTTTTTGCCTGCGCTAATACCCGTAGCAGGTTGCCACCCCAGATTTTGGCGATGTCTTTTTCTGAATAACCCCGCTTCACCAATTCACCGGTGAGGTTCTCGATCTGACTCACGTCTTCGAGGCCGTTCACGCCCCCGCCGCCGTCAAAATCAGAGCCGATGCCCACATGGTCGATGCCCGCGAGTTTTACGATATGGTCGATGTGGTTCACGATGTCGGGCAGGCTGGCGCGTTCGGCGGCATACACCCGCTTCACCGAATCGGTTTGAGCTTGCTGCCGATCTTTTTGGGCCGACGTTTGTGCCTTGCCCAGACTCGACATTCGTAGCGCGGTGAGGGCCTGCCGGTGGGCGTCGGACGGTTTGCGGAGGTAGTCGCTCACGAAATTGACCTGCACCACGCCCCCTTTGGCGGCTAGGGCCTTAATCATCTCGTCGGTCATGTTGCGCGGAAAATCGCAGAGGGCGCGGCAGTCCGAGTGCGAAGCAATCATGGGTGCTTTCGAGAGGGCCAGCGCGTCGTAAAACGTCTTGTCCGACACGTGCGATACGTCGATCATCAGGCCGAGGCGGTTCATTTCGGCCACTACCAGTTTGCCAAACGGACTGAGGCCATTGTGTAACGGTCCATCTGGGTCGGTGGCGGAGTCGGCAATGTTGTTGTTGGCAAAGTGCGACAGCGTGATGTAGCGGCACCCCAGGTCGTAATACGTTTTCACCAGGCTGAGGTCGTCGCCCACGGGGTAGCCGTTTTCCATACCGATGAAGATGGCGCGTTTCCCGGCCTTCTCGATCCGGTAAGCATCGGCGGGCGAAGTGGCCAGTTCGGCCATGCCGGGGTATTTTTTCAGGGCCTCATCAATCAGGGCAAACTGGTTCAGCGCGTTGCGTTTGGCCTCGGCGTGGCCCTCTGGCGTGCGTGGTCCCTGGGCGGTGTAAACGGCAAAAAACATGGCGTCCATGCCCCCGGCTTTCATGCGCGGAAAATCAATCTGCGACCCGTCGAGCTTGGTGTCGTGCGTTTTGCCCACATCGAAGCCCTCTTTTTGTAGCATAATGGGCGCGTCGGCGTGGGTATCGAGCGTCAGGATGCGCTGATGGAGCTTGGCCACTTTTTTGTCGGGTGGGCCGGGAGCGAACGCTAGCAGACCGCAGGTGGTGAGGGCAATTAAGGTCCTGGTCATACGTCGGTTATATCGGATTGTGAACCCAAAGCTAACCCGGAAAACGGCCCGTTTAGCGGAGTGGTACTCCGCTAGACAGGGCCAAAGCCACTGCCGATGGTGAAAAAGAAATAGTTAACGCCTTTCTGACAAAAGACGTCAACGGCCTAGACCGGCTCCGCGTCAATGTGATTCCTAAACCCTATATGTGTATGAAATCGGCTGCTGTTTTCTTGTTTTCGCTCGCTACCGTTGGCCTATCGCTGACGCTCACAGGCTACATTGGTCCCAAGCCCGCCAAACCGGTTCCAACTGGTGAACGGCTCCGACTGGTGCAGGATGCCACCGCCCAAACTATTTCGGTGTTTCGGGGGGCGGGCAAAATGCCAATTCTGGTGCAAAACGCAAAAGCCGATTTCAGGCCGTTTATTCACCCTATCGTGGCCCCCGACGGCAAGGGTGTGCTGACTGAATACAGCCCCGGCCACCACAAACACCAGACGGGCCTCTACTGGGGCTACACCCGCGTGAATGGCCGCGACTATTTCCACCATCCGCAGGGGGACTACTGGCGGCGGGTGTCGGCCAAAATTATCACCGCCAGCGGCCCAAAAGTGCGGTGGCAGACGGTCTATGACCTGCTCGATTCAACCGGAAAGACAACCCTGACGGAAACCCAAATCTGGGCCATGCGGGCCGAAAAAGGCCGTTTTCTGCTCGATCTGGAATGGCAGGGCGAGGCGCAAACCGACGTCACGATTGGTAAATACGACTACGGCGGGCTGTTTTTGCGGATGCCCTGGCATGAAGGCATTCCCGGCGAAGTGGTCAATGCCGCCCGTCAGCGTAACGAAAAAGCCGAAGGCCAGCGCGCCATGTGGGTCGACGTGGGGATGCAGGTAGAAGGCCGCTCAGACCTGGCCCACATCGCCATTTTCGACCACCCCGACAACAAAGGCTACCCCCAAACGTGGCGCGTAGACGGGCAGTTGGGCATTGGTCCGGCGCGGGCCAGAACCGGCGACTGGACCATCAAAAAAGGCGATACCGAAGTCATAAAGCACCAGTTGGTCGTCTACACCGGGGTACTCGACGACCTGGCGCTGACCAAAACATGGGGCGAATTTAGCGGCAAGACGTCCATGTACTCGACCGCCGATTTGTGGGCGATTGCCCAGCGCGAAGGCCGCGACGCCAAATTCCTGACCCCCACCGAGGCCGTAAAAGCCATGACCGTGCTGCCCGGTTTTCAGGTTAACGCCTGGGCTTCCGAACCCATGATGACCCAGCCAATGGCCTTCTGCTGGGATGATCGCGGGCGGCTCTGGGTGGCCGAAAACCTCGATTACGAGTCGCGGGGTTACGGTTTTTCCAAAGCGGGCAACAGCCGCATTCTCATTTTGGAAGATACCGACCACGACGGCGTGGCCGACAGCCGCAAGGTGTTTCTGGATAGTATTCCGTTTCCGTCGGCCATTGCCGTGGGCTTCGATGGCCTGTTTCTGGGCGCGCCGCCCAACCTGCTCTTCGTGCCCGACCGCAACCACGACGACAAGGGCGATATGGCCGACATCGAAGTGCGCCTGACCGGCTGGGGCATCCGCGACCGCCACGAAACGCTGAACAGTTTCCACTGGGGACCCGACGGCTGGCTCTACGGTTTGCAGGGTTTTGCCACACCGTCGAAGGTGCGCAAGCCCATTGGCAAGGGTAAACTGTACAAACACAATGACCTGTTTCCGGAGGATATCCTGAATGGCGAAGGCATCGACATCAACGGCGGCGTGTGGCGGTATCATCCCACCAAAGACCGGTTTGAGGTGGTGGCGCACGGGTTCAGTAACCCCTGGGGTATCGATTATGATGCTAAGGGTCAGCTTATTATGACCGCCTGCGTGATTCCCCACCTCTGGCACGTTATTCCGGGCGGCATTTACCACCGGCAGGGCGGGCAGCATTTTAATCCCTACGTCTACAGCGACATCAAAACTATTGCCGACCACAGCCACCGGTCGGCCCACGGTGGGGCACGGGTCTATTTGTCCGACGCCTTTCCGAAAGCGCACCGAGGCCGGGTGTTCATGGCCAACATTCACGAACACGCCGTGTTGTCGGATATTTTGCTGCCCGCTGGGTCTGGTTTTTCGGGTAAACACGGCGACGAACTGCTGACGGCCAATAACGCACAGTGGGTGGGGTTCAGCATGGAACTGGGGCCGGAAGGTGCCCTGTACGTTCTCGACTGGCACGACGCCGACATCTGCGGGAAGGAAGTCCTCAACGGCGAAACGGGCCGTATTTTCCGCATCATGCCCACCACGTCGAACGCCACGAATTTCCCTAACCGCTACGCCGATCTGGCTACCCTGACAGACAAACAACTGGTTGATATGCAGGTTGTTGATAGTGACTGGCACGCCCGACGGGCGCGGGGTATTTTGCAGTTTCGGGCGGCAAATGGTAAACTGGCCTCCGACACCCACGCCCAACTGCGCACCATTTTCGAGACTAACGCCAACGCCGATTGGCGGCTTCGGGCTATGTGGGCGTTGCACGTAACGGGCGGTTTGTTGGAACAGCAGTTGCTCACCGCCATGACCGACCGCGACGCTTACATCCGGGCCTGGGCCGTTCAGCTCAGTTGCGAAGACAAGGCACCCTCAGCAGCGGCACAGGCGCAGTTTGCCTGGATGGCCCAGACCGATGCCTCGCCGGTGGTGCGGCTGTATTTGGCTTCGGCCCTGCAACGGCTGCCCTTGACTGCCCGGTGGGCCATTGCCGACCCGCTGCTGACCCACGTCGAAGATGCCAATGACCACAACCTGCCCAAGATGATCTGGTATGGCGTGGAGCCCCTCGTGCCCGCTCAACCCGACAGGGCGCTGGCGATGGCGGGACGGTCTAACATTCCGCTGGTAGCGCAATTTATCGCCCGTCGGGCTGCCGATGCCAATGAGTTGGGTAGCGTGGTAGCCGCCATTGGGCAGTTGCCCCCGGCGCGGGAAGCCCTGTTGGAAGGCCTGCGTGACGGGCTGGAAGGGCGGTCGAACGTGACGGCGCCCGCCAACTGGAAAGCCGTTCAGGCCAAACTAAGCAAGGCTGGTCCCGGCACGGCCCGGCTGGCCACGCAGGTAGGGCAGCAGTTTGGCGACACCGAAGCGACGGGTACGTTTCTGGCTACCCTCCGCGACAAAAAAGCACCTATAGAGGCCCGCAGGCAGGGTTTGCAGTTTCTGACGGCCCGCCAACGCCCCGAACTACTAACCGACTTACCTGGTCTGTTGCAGGAACCCGCCCTTCGCGCCGACGCCATCCGGGCCATCGCTGGTTTCGACAATGAGGCATTGGGCAAGCAGTTATTGACGGCCTACCCCACCTTTACGGCGGCTGAAAAAGGCTTCGCCGTGCAAACGATGGCTTCGCGCCCTACCTACGGCTGGCTGCTGACGCAGGCGATTAAAAACGAAACGGTGCCTAAGCGTGACGTACCGAGTTATGCCGCCCGGCAGTTATTGCGGGTGGTGGGCAGCGGCTTTGTGGAGGTATGGGGCCCCATTGAACACAGCGGCATGGACGAAAAAGCCTACGCCAAATACCAGCGCATGGTCAACCCCAACGCCGTTGCCGAAGCCAGTGCCACCCACGGTCGGCTGGTGTTTGCGCGCACCTGCGGCCCCTGCCACAAAATGTATGGCGAAGGCGGCATCATTGGCCCCGACCTGACCGGCTCTAACCGCGCCAGCCTCGATTACCTGCTTTTCAATATCCTGAACCCCAGCGGCGAAATTCAGGATGACTACAAAATGGTGGTAGTCACCACTCGTGACGGGCGGACGTACACGGGCAACGTGGCGTCGGAAAATGAGCGGCAACTACGGATGCGCGTGGTGGGTCAGGACGCCGTGGTGCTCAACAAAGCCGATATTCAGTCGCGGGAGGTAACGCCGGTGTCGATGATGCCAACGGGCCTGCTGGAAACCCTGACCGGTACCGAAGTGGTTGATCTGGTGGTGTTTATGCGCACGCTAACTCCCCCAACCGGAACCAGAGCGGTGAAACTGGCCCGGAAGCCGAAGTGATAGCGATATCGCCGAAACTTTCGTCTGGAACGGGAGGTTTGGTTTAATGAGTGAAAGGCAGATGCCGGTGGCTTCGCGCCCAGCATCTGCCTTTCGCTCTTCCACTCGTTCGCTCTTTAAGCAAGCAATCATGGCCGTACTTCCCTACAAAGACAAAGACACCTCCAAGCGTGAGCAGGTGGCCGAGATGTTCGACAGCATTTCGCCGAAATACGATTTGCTGAACCACGTCCTCAGCGGTGGTATCGATATTTTGTGGCGAAAACGCGCCATCCGCGAACTGCGCAAAGCAGCAGCCACGCCCCCCAAACGCATTCTCGACATTGCCACTGGTACCGGGGACTTTGCCATAGAAGCTCTGGCCCTAAAGCCCGACAAAATCGTGGGCATGGATATTTCCGAAGGGATGCTGTCGGTTGGACGGGCGAAAATGAAGCAGCGCGGCGTAGACAACATCATCGACATGCGGTCGGGTGATTCGGAAGGATTGCCCCTGCCAGACAATGATTTCGATGCTGTCATCGTTGCTTTTGGTGTGCGGAATTTCGAGAATCTGCAAAAAGGCCTCACCGATATGTGTCGGGTGACGCGCCCCGGTGGCACCTGCGTGGTGCTGGAATTCTCGAACCCGCGCCAGTTTCCGTTTAAACAATTCTACGGTTTTTACTCCCGGACTATCCTGCCGTTGGTGGGGCGCATGGTTAGCAAAGACGCGTCGGCCTACACCTACCTCCCCGAATCGGTACAGGCGTTTCCCGATGGTCCCGACTTTCTGCGCATCTACGAAGCCGCCGGATTCACCAACACCAAATGGATACCGCTCACCTTCGGCGTCGCGTCGATTTACATTGGCCACAAACCCTGATCAATCACCTGCCTACCGCGTTTCGGTCAATTTCATTGCATTGTAATGTGCTGACCGTCAGTGTGATAGCGTTTATGCTGGCAGCGCAGGTGGCCACGGCCCAATCATCGACCTACAAGTACATCCGGAAGTTTAAGGAAGATTATGACCAGAAGCCCATTCACTTCGGCTTCTATTTTGGCCTGCCCACCACCCGCTACAACCTGACCTACTCGCCCAGTTTTGCGTTGGCTGCCAGCACCGATCCCAACCCGATTGTCAGAATCACCTCGCCCAATAACACGGGCCTGCTGCGCGTTGGCTTCCTCGTCAACGCCTTCCTCGACGACAACTTCGACCTGCGTACCAACCCCGGCATTTCCATTATTAGCCGGTCGATCAACTACACGTTTGCCGACGGCACCGAGAAAGCGAACCTGATCGAATCGGCGTGGGTGGAGTTGCCCCTTTTGCTGAAATACAAATCGGCGCGGCGGACCAACTCGCGGATGTACCTCATTGGTGGGGCATCATTGGGTATTGAAACCAACCGCAAGCGCCGCGAAGATTTCAGTCAGGGCCTGCCCAACACCGCCAGCACCGACATTTCGCTGGAATATGGCATTGGCTTCGAGCAGTTTCTGGAATACTTCAAATTCGCCCCGGAACTCCGTTTCTCGCACGGCCTTGTCAACGCCTTCAAAGGCGGCGTAGTATCGCCCGGCACCACCAACATTCAGCGCCTGACCACCCACACCGTTACGCTCTACCTCAATTTCGAGTAGGTCCAGCCAGGCCCAGCGGGCCGTAACATCGGTAGCAGGCGAGTGGATACCGCCACAATTGAGCCCCAAGGCTCGCCGGTTACCGGGCGCAGCATGGAACGTCGAGTAAACGCACGTTGCGCCCCGCTGGGGCTATATAGGCACTGCCACATTATCCACCTTGCTACCGATGTTCCGGCCCGCTGGGCCTGGTTTAGCAATCCAAAAAACTTGCCCCGCAAACCGGTTGAGCACCAACGGCTTGCAAAATACTTCCCCTTTTTTTGGGCCATACCTTGCAAAAAGGCCCCTCAGCCCCCTATATTTGCACCACCAAACGACGAAAGAAGGGCGGCAGGGGGGTTTAGCTCAGTTGGTTCAGAGCATCTCGTTTACACCGAGAGGGTCGGCGGTTCGAGCCCGTCAATCCCCACATCAAAAATTAAGCACTTAGCAATTATGTTAAGTGCTTTTTTACTTTTGGCTTAAGTTATCTTCCAAACAATATTATGAGGATAGAAACGACATCGACAGAGTATATCATTCGACTTGACCGTGCAGCGTTTACGAGCGATGAGATAGAGCGTCTGATTCGTACGCTCCGACTAAACGAATTATCTGGTCGATTAAAAGGTACTGCTCAAGAAGCCGACCAACTAGCAGATGAATTAATGGAGAACTGGTGGAGTCATCGGACCGACGGATCATTTACGCCACCGAATGCCTAATGTTGGTTGCCAAACGGAATGAAGCCAGTTATCGTTGTTGATGCAAATATATTAATGAGTGCATTGATTACTCAGCAGGGTAAAATTGCATCTGTGCATCTCGAAGCAAGCGAACACTATAGGCTGATTAGCTGCCATTTCTTGTACGTCGAACTGTTTAAGCATAAGGATAAGCTAGTCAGGCTGTCGGGTCTAACTGAGCCAGATTTTTTGGATTATATCTTAGGAATTTTAAATCGTATTGAGTTTCAGAGTGAATCATTATTGCCAGTCGACATTCTAGAAAAGGCCCGCCTACTAGTTGATGATATCGACCCGCGTGATGTTTATTACGTTGCGTTGACGCTCCATAGGCAAGGGCGTCTTTGGACAGGAGACCGAAAGTTGGCCGAAGGTTTGCACAAGAAAAGTGTATCTTTTCTTTGTTCAACGGCTGATCTGACAAGTTAGTACACCACATGTACCCTTCGAATCCCTCGACTTCCACAAAAAGTTAAAAACCCCGTTGAGAGCGTCCTGCGGTATTTTTCTTTATATTTACGTAAGGCTTTTTTTGAAAAATGGTAACTGTTTAGGTAGGCAAATTCAAGCCAATTATCTGACAATCAGCAAGTTACTAATTTTTCTAATTTATGAGTTAAACTAAGCAAAAATCTTAATGTGCTGATAATCAACTACTTGACTTTTAGACATTAAATA